>NZ_JBHXPF010000002.1:0-3844 GCF_042718715.1 Streptomyces sp. NPDC058576
GTCCCGGCGACGGCGGGCGAGGGGCCCGGCACCACGTGACCGACATCCAGGGCGCGGGCCGCCCCGCCCGCCGCCCCTGCCGCGAAGGAGGAGTCCGCGTATGGCGCACGACGACCGGCGACCCGCGCCCGACCCCGTCGGCACCCCCGGATCCGGCCCGCACCGGATTCCGTACTCCGGTCCCGACCTGCGTCCCGGACTGTGCTCGGTCACCCTGCGCGCGCATCCCGTCCGGCAGGTGCTGGTGTTCGCCGCGTCGGCGGGACTCGCCGCCGTCGAGTGGGGCGCCGATGTCCACGTGCCCCCCGGCGACACCGCACACGCGAAGGAGGTCGCCTTTCTGACCGCCGACGCCGGCCTGGCCGTCGCCTCCTACGGCACCTATGTGCGCTTGGGGGAGCCCGGCCAGGGCGAGGCCGCGGTGCTGGCCGCCGCGAGCGCGCTCGGCGCACCCCGCATCCGGGTCTGGGCCGGCGCCCTAGGCTCCGCCCGCGCCGGCCGCGACTACCGGGCCGCGGTCGCCGCCGCGGGCCGGCGACTCGCGGCGCGCGCCGCCGACGCGGGTGTGATCGTCGGCCTGGAGTTCCACGGCGGCACGCTCACCGACACCCCCGAGTCGGCGTACGCCCTGCTGAGCGACATCGGCCGGGACGACGTCGGCACCTACTGGCAGCCCCCGCAGGGCGAGCCGGACGAGATCGCGCTGGCCGGCCTCGACCGTGTGGCGGCCCACGTCGTCGGCGTGCACGCGTTCTCCTGGTGGCCCACCGACGAACGCCGTCCCCTCGCCGACCGCCGCCCCCTGTGGGACGCGGTCGCCGCCCGCCTGCGCCAACGCGGGCTGCCTACCGACGTCCTCCTTGAGTTCGTCGCGGGCGACGACGCGGCACAGCTCAGGGCGGACGCGGCGACCCTGCGAGCCGTCCTCGGCCCGCGCGGGGCGGAGAGGGGGATGCCGACGGCCTGACGCGGACCACGGCGGCCACCAGGCCCACGCCCTCACCTCCTCCTCCACCGGCCGGACCGGCTCACTGTCCGGTCCCCGTCCCACGCCGTCCCCCGCCGACCGCGGTCGACCGCCCCGATCCCGCGCGCATCGGCCGGCCGGCGTCCCTCCCCCTCCACCTCGGTCGCTCAGGCGCACGTGCACCCGCGCCGGCCGGCGGGGACGAACGCGGCACCCGCCCGTACGGGCACGGGCTGCCCATCCCCTCGACCCCAGCCGCTCCGGCGCGCACCCACCCGCGCCGGCCGGCCCCCTCCTCGGCGGGCACCGCACCCTCCTCCCCGTGCGGTGTCCGCATCCCCGTCCCACCCCGCGACCGCACCGCCCGCGGTCCGGCGCGGTCCTTCGCGCCCCACCCCTCCACCCCGAAGGAGCACCCGATGAAATCCTTCCCGAGCCGCCCATCGAGCAGGAGAGGCTCCCTCCTGCTCATGGTGGGAGTGCTGTGCCTCGCCCTCGGCACCCTCCTGCCCGCGCCGACAGCGGCAGCGGCGGCCAAGCACACCTACTACGTCGCCACCTCCGGCTCCGACGAGAACCCCGGCACCCTGCGCAAGCCCTTCCGGACCATCCAGAAGTGCGCGGACCTCGTGGTCCCCGGCGACACCTGCGCCATCCGCGGCGGCACCTACCGCGAAACGGTCCGCCCGGCCCGCTCCGGTGACGCGGAGGCCGGTCCGATCACCTTCCGCCCCCATCGGAACGAGAAGGTGACGATCAGCGGCACCGAGAAGGTGCGCGAGTGGAAGCCGGACGGCGACGACATCTACAGCGCCGCGATCGAGGCGACCCCCGAGAACTCCGACAGCCAGGTCTTCCTGGGCACCAAGATGATCGTCGAGGGACGCTGGCCCAACACCGGCGACAACCCGCTCCAGCCGACCTGGGCCATCGCCGACGCCGGCACCGTCGGCGCCGCCGTTCCGGGCATCTCCACCCTCACGGACAGCAAGCTGACCACTCCGGCGGGCTTCTGGGACGGGGTGACGATCGCCCACCTCGGCAACAAGGGGTGGGCCGGACAGACGGGCACCGTCACCAGCTCCGAGCCGGGCAAGCTCACCTTCGTCCGCGGCAACTACAGCTGCACGATCCTCTGCGTGAACCCGGGCACCCGCTACTACCTCACCAACTCCCTCAAGACGCTCGACAGCCCGCTGGAGTGGTTCCACGACCGCGAGGCCAAGAAGCTCTACGCCTGGGCCTCCTCACCCGAGGACGTCCGGAAGCTGCGCGCCCTGCAGATCAAGCAGCGCCTGTACGCCGTCGACCTCAACGACCGCTCCCACGTACACGTCGAGGGGCTCCGGCTGTTCGGCGCCACCGTCAGCACCTCGCCGACCAGCACGCACAACGTCCTGGACGGCCTGCGCGCCGACGACGTGTCCCACTTCGTCCGCACCTCGTGCGAGGGCTGCACGGCCACCAGCCCGTACCAGACCGGCGCCCGGGACACCGGCATCATCGTGCGCGGCAGCGACAACGTGCTGCGCGACAGCGTCATCACCGGCAGCGCCGGCAACGGCGTCTACCTGACCGGCAAGCGCAACGTCGTCACCAACAACCTGATCCGCAACACCGGTTACAGCCTCGCCCAGCGCAACGCGATCAACGTGGACGACGCCGACTCCGGCGCGGGCGACCGCGACCTGCAGATCACCCACAACACGATCCACAACACCGGTGCCAGCGGCATCCGGCTGATCGGGGAGACCGGCTACGGCGACCGCATCGCCTACAACGACATCTTCAACAACATGATGATCCACCACGACGGCGGGCCCATCTACGTCTGCTGCAGCGTCGACCTCAAGGGCGGCAGCATCGACCACAACTGGACCCACGACAACGCCACCAAGAACTCACCGACCGCCTACCAGGGTGCCGGCGTCTACCTCGACGTCTCCAGCAGCAACGCGCTCATCCACCACAACGTCGTCTGGAACACCACCCGGGACGCGATCGAGCTGAACGGCAACGGCCCGGAGGCCAGCAGTATCGACAACGTGATCTACAACAACACCGTCGGCGCCGGACAGCTCACGAGCGTGGGCACCTACAACATCAAGACCGGTACGGGAACCGAGATCATCAACAACATCGCCGGCGCGCCGATCAGCTTCGTCCCGGACGCCGTCGAGCGCACCAACCTGAAGCCGCCGACCGACCCGCGCTTCACCGACCCCGCCGCCAACGACTACACCCTGAAGGCCGACTCCCCGGCGATCGACGCCGGCGAGGAGATCGCGGGCGTCACCGACGGCTACACCGGGCCCGCCCCCGACCAGGGCGCCTACGAGCAGGGCGAGACCCCATGGGTCCCGGGCTGCGACCTGCCCGGCTGCTCCTACGAGACGGTCGACGACACCCGCGCGGACGACGACACCCGCATCGAGTTCACCGGCGACTGGCAGCGCGAGACCACCGACCCGACGAAGCAGGGCACCTTCAACGCCAGCCTCAGCCGCGCCGACGGCGAGGACGACAAGGTCACCATCACCTTCACCGGCCGTTCCCTGCGGCTGCACGGGCTGACCGGCCCCAAGGGCGGATTCGGCACCGTCTCCATCGACGGCCTCCCCGAGGAGACGATCGACTTCCACGACCCGTACGTCACCCACGGCGACCAGAACGTCTGGACCAGCCCCCGGCTCGGGAACGGGGTGCACGAGGTCACCCTGCGGGCCACCGGAACCGCTGACCCCGACAGCGCGGGCACCGAGGTCAGCCTCGACAAGGTCGAGATCGTGCGATGACACCGGGCCGGCGGCGCCGCCCCCCCGGGGGGCCGGCGGCCCGGGGGGCCCCCCCGGCGGGCGGGGGCCCCGCGGGGCGGTG
>NZ_JBHXPF010000002.1:3854-289223 GCF_042718715.1 Streptomyces sp. NPDC058576
CCCGACTGCGCGGGCACGTTGGTCACCCTCTACATGGTCGACAGGGTGCTATGACCCGGGCCCGCGGGCGCCTCCCCGGGGCGGGGCGGGCGGCCCGTCGGGCACCGCGTGCCTACGGCGACACCTCTTCGAGTACCCGCTCCTTGGTCTCGACGCCGAACAGCACCGTCACGATCGCGACGGCTCCCGCGACCACGGCGAACACGACGAAGATGGCGGGCAGACCGTGCGCGATCAGCCCGCCGATGAGGAGCGGGCCCGCCATCGAGGCGAGCCGCAGCCACGCGGTGGCCGTCCCGACACCGATCGCCCTGATCCGGGTCGGGTACAGCTCGGGCGTGTACAGGTAGACCCCGATCGCGGCGGCCGCGGCGAAGAAGTAGGCGCCGCTGCCGAAGACGAGCACGTCGGAGGGGGTGTCGACGCCGGACAGGGCGAGCAGCACCAGACACAGTGCGGACCCGCCGAGCGCGATGGCGAACCACGTCTTGCGGCCCAGCATGTCGATGGTCAGCGCGCACAGGGCCGCGCCGAAGAATCCGACGCAGTTGCTGATCAGCCCGTACTTCAGCGAGGTGCCCAGCGGAAGGTCGAACGTGGTGCGGTAGAGGGTGGGCAGCCAGGTGCTGATGCCGTAGTACACGAGGTACGAGCCGAACCAGATGCACCAGACGACCAGCGTGCGGCGCAGGTAGGGCGGCCGGAACAGCTCCCGCCACGATGACCCGTCCGCCGCGCGGCCGGCCGGCACCGCGGGCGGCGGCGGGGGCAGGGGCGCGCCGGTGGCCTTCGCGACCTTGTCCTCGATGTGCGACATGGCCGCGTCGGCCTCCTCGTGGCGGCCCACGGAGGACAGCCAGCGGGGCGACTCGGGCAGCCACGTCCGCAGCGTGTACACCATCAGGAGCGGGGCGGCTCCGGCCAGGAACATGTACTGCCAGCCGAGGTGCGGCACCACGTAGTAGCCCACGACGCCGGCGGCGACGACACCCACGGAGAACACCAGCTCGTAGAGCAGGACGAAACGGCCGCGGCCGTGTGCCTTGGTGATCTCCGAGATGTACACGGCGGCGATGGGCACCTGCCCGCCCAGGCCGATGCCCTGGAGCGTGCGGAACAGCAGCAGCGATTCGACGTTCCAGGCGAACATGCACGCGACACTCATCGAGGCGAAGGTCAGGATGCAGAGGACCATCGCGACGACGCGGCCGCGCCGCTCGGCGATCGCGGAGAACAGCAGCGCGCCCAGCAACTGGCCGAGATAGCCGATGGAGATGAGCAGCCCGGTCTGTCCGGTGCTCAGCCCCCACAGCGGGACGAGCACCGGCAGCACCTGGGCGATCGCGAGCGCGTCGAACGCGTCGAAGAACGTCGCGGTGCCGATCAGCACGCGGGCCTTGACCTGCCACCGGGACGTGGGCAGGCGCTCCATCCGCCCGGCGATGTCGGTCGTGGCGCCGGCCGGCTCGGACAGGGGTGACGGTGGGGACAGCGGGACGGTGTGTTCGGACACGGGGACTCCCACGATGGAGGTCGAGCGGCGGACGTGACGTTCCTGCGTGTGGGGGGTGCGGGGAGGTGGGGGAGCGGGATGTGCGGGCAGGACGAACACCGGCACCGGGCGGTCGGGGACACCCGGTGCCGGGCGTGGACGGTACGGCCGGGCAGGTCCGGGTCCACCGGGCGGGCGGGGACACCCGGTGTCGGACGGGGAGAACGCGGCTCTAGAAGATCCCGTCCCGGATCTCGAACTTGCTCGGCTTACCGAGCGTCGGCTTCCCGGACTTCACCCAGTCGGCCACCCAGCGGATCATGGTGTTCACCGGTACGTGGGGGTTCCCGAGCAGGTCGGCGGCGTGGTCGCAGTTGACGTACAGGCAGGTGGACTCGGCGCCGGTGAACCTCGGTTCGATGCCGAATATCTCGCCGAACGCGGTGGCGGCCCGCCGCACGCTGACCGCCTCCGGACCGCCGATGTTGATCGGCGAGGCGGGCGTCTCGCAGTGCCGCAGCAGCCGGGCGAACTGGTTGATCGCGTCGCCCTGCCACATGACGTTGACGGTCCCCGTCTCCAGCGGGATCTCCTTGCCGTCGAACACCCACCGCGCGATCTCCTGGAGCACCCCGTACCGCATGTCGACGGCGTACACGAAGCGGACCAGCCGCCCCGGTGTGCCGTGCCGGCGGGAGAAGTACTGGAAGGTGCGCTCCCGCCCCACCACCGAGTTCGCGTACTCACCGGGCCGCGCGAGCGGCGGGGTGCGCTCGGTGACGCCGCCCTCCAGAGGGTTCGACCACGGGTACACGTGGATCGTCGACAGCGCGACGATGCGGGAGTCCGCGAACGCCTCGGCGACATGGGCCGGGGCGAGGGTGTTCATCGCCCACAGGAAGTCCTCACGCCCGCGGTAGTCGAACTTCAGCCCCGCCATGTAGATGATGTTGGGCAGTTTCGGCAGTGCGTGAACCGCGGCCCGGTCCAGGAGGTCGCAGGTGATCGTCTCGACGCCCCAGCTCTCCAGCCGCTCTCTGCTCTCCGTGTCGGAGAACCGCGAGACGCCCACGACGCGCCGCGCCGGGTCCGCCCGTTTGACGAGCCGGGCCAGCGTCAGGCCCATCTTGCCGGCGACGCCGAGGATCATGACGTCACCGGGAACCTCGGCCAGATCCCTCACCAGTTCGGGACTGGGGAGGGACATGAAGTCCTCCAGGTGCTCGACGTCCCGGAAGAACTCCGGGTACGCCGAGGGGTCCAACAGGGTGCGCTCGGGCATGGCTTCTCCAGGTCGGTACGGGGGCGCGCGGGTGTCGTGCAGGGGAGGCCGGGGGAGGGGGAGCGGGGTCAGGCCGCCAGCGGTACGGCCGCCGGCCCGTGGTCGCCGAGCCACCGGTGCAGGTTGGCCGCGACGAACGCGTCGTCGTTCGCCCCGGGATGGTCGGCGTACACCCGGTCGATCTCGGCCAGTTGGCCCGGGCTGAGCGCTTCGGCCGGGTCGAGACACCAGGTGCCCCGCAACAGCCCCTGCCGGCGCAGGACTTCGAGGCAGCCGGGGATGCAGCCGCGGAACGCGTGGTGCGCGTCGTACACCGCCCCGTTGCAGTCCGTGACGACGGAGTCCTGGGCGAGCAGCCGGGTGGGCACGGAGTCGCCCGTGGCGGCGGCGCGGACCTCCTCGAAGAGTTCGACGGCCCGCTTCGTCCAGACGCTCCAGTGTCCGAGGAGTCCACCCCGGATCCGCAGCGTCCGCTCCCCGTCGGCGGTGCTCACGGTGTACGGGGCGAGGAGGTCGAGCAGGATGTGGTCGTCGTTGCCGGTGTAGAGGGTGACCCGGTCCGCCGCGCCGGCGTCGGCGACGGCGCGCACGATGTCGAGCGTGCGGTAGCGGTCGAAGGGCGCCATCTTGATCGCGATGACGCTCTCCAGAGCCGCGAACGCCCGCCAGAACGCGTGGCTGAGGTGGAAGCCGCCGCACTCCGGCAGCAGGGAGAAGCCGATCAGCGGCATCTCCCGGCCCACCCGTTCGCAGTGCGCGAGGATCTCGCTCTCGCTCGCGCCTCGGAAGGCGGCCACGTTCAGCAGCGCCGCGTGGTAGCCCAGCGAGCGCGCGATCCGCGCCTCGGCCACCGCCTGCGCGGTCCGCCCGGTCACCCCGGCGACCAGGGCGACGGGCCGGTCGGTCCACTCGGCCGCCGTCTCCGCGGCCAGCCGCAGCACCGGTTCGTACAGGCCGGCCCCGCGGATCGCGAACTGCGTCGTGTGGACGCCGACCGCGAAGCCGCCGGCCCCGGCGTCGAGGTAGTAGCGGGTGAGGGCGCGCTGGCGGACCGGGTCGAGCCGGCGATTCTCGTCCAGCGCGAGGGGGTGGGCCGGCAGCACGGTGCCGGCCCTGATCAGGGCTCCGACCCGGGGCGCGAGGGCGTCGTATCCAGAAGTCATCACTGGCCTCTCGTCGTGTTCGGCCGAGTGAAGCACATGACAGCCCTGTGAACAATCGGTTGCGCATGCCGTCCGGAGCCTGCACAATCGGTTGCGCAACGGTGGGGAGCGACCAGCGGGCGGCGCACACCGCTCCGGTCCGCGACCGGCCGCCCCGTGCCCGTCCCGGCGCGTGTCCCACCGGAGCCGCCGTCGCCCCGCGCCGGCCTTCGGAACACGTCTCCGGCTCCCAGCGAAGGACTGCCGCATGCTCTCCGGCCTCCGAGTCGTCAGCTTCACCCATTTCCTGCAGGGCCCCTCCGCGAGCCAGCTCCTGGCCGACCTGGGAGCCGAGGTCATCAAGATCGAGCCGCCCACCGGCGCCTTCGAACGCAACTGGTCGGGCCCCGACGCCTATCTCGACGGCGTCAGTGTGTTCTTCCTGGCCGGCAACCGGAACGTGCGCAGCGTGGTCCTCGACCTCAAGGACGAGGACTCCCGGCGCACCCTCGACGAACTCCTCGCCACCGCCGACGTCCTCATCGAGAGCTTCCGGCCCGGCGCCATGGACCGGCTCGGCCTCGGCTGGGACCGGATCAGGACCCTCAACCCGCGCCTCGTCTACTGCTCGCTCTCCGGCTACGGCCCCGACGGCCCCTACGCCGCCCGCCCCGGCCAGGACGTGCTGCTCCAGGCCATGTCCGGCCTCGCTGCGGCCACCGGACCCGCCGGGATACCCGCCACCCCCGTCGGCGCCTCGCTCGTCGACCAGCACGGCGCCGTGCTCGGCGTCATGGGCATCCTCGCCGCCCTGCACGGCCGCGAGCGCACCGGCCGGGGCAGCCGCGTCGAGAGCAACCTGCTCAGCGCCGCGCTCGACCTGCAGACCGAGCCGCTCGCCTACCACCTCAACGGGTTCGCCGGATCACGCAGCGCCTCCGGCGTCTCCTCGATGTACTACAAGGCGCCCTACGGGGTCTTCGAGACCGCCGACGGCCAGGTGTGCCTCTCCCTGAACTCGCTCGACACCCTCGCCGGGCTCTTCGACGACCTCTGGTTCACCGAGGTCGGAGAGGACGACTCCTACGCCCGGCGCGAGGAGGTCAACGAGCGCGTCGCGAAGCACCTGCGCCGCCGGCCCACCGCCGACTGGGTCACCGCCTTCGAGGCACACAAGGTGTGGTTCGCCCCCGTCAACACCTACGCCGACGTCGTCGACGACCCGCAGGTACGGCACAACGGCTCGATCGTCGAGTTCGACCACCCGCAGGCCGGCCGCGTACGCCTCCTCGGGCACCCCGTCACCTACGACGGCGTCCGCCCCGGCGTCCGCACGGTCCCGCCCGCGCTCGGCGCCGACACCGAGGCCGTGCTCGCCTCGCTCGGGCAGAGCCAGGGAGCCGACGTTGTCCGCTGACGTGCTGGTGACCGAGAACGATGACGTCCTGACGGTGCGCCTCGACCGCCCGGACAAGTACAACGCGCTGAACACCCCGATGCTCCACGCCCTCGACGACGCGCTGACCCGCTCCGCGGGCCACCGCGCCCTGGTCCTCACCGGCACCGGGAAGGCCTTCGCGGCCGGCGCCGACATCGCCGAGTACGCCGGCGCCGACCGCGAGGCCTTCGCCCGCTTCACCGCCCTGGCCAACGCGGTACGCGGCCGGCTGGCCGCACTGCCCGTCCCGGTCGTCGCCGCCGTCAACGGGGTCGCGCTCGGCGGCGGTTTCGAACTCGCCCTGAGCTGCGACGTCCTGTTCGCCGCCGAGACGGCGGCGTTCGGCCTGCCCGAGACGAAGCTCGGCCTCATCCCCGGCTGGGGCGGCACCCAGCACCTGACCCGGCTCCTCGGCCCGTACCGCGCCAAGGACCTTGTCCTCACCGGACGCCGCCTGACCGCGCACGAGGCCCACGGCCTCGGCATCGTCCACCGTGTGACCCCCGGCGACCCGCTGGAGGCCGCCACCGCCTACGCCCGCGAGTTGGCCGCCGGACCCACCCAGGCCTTTGCCGCCGCCAAGCGGGCCATCGGCCACAGCGCCGGCCACGACACCGGATTCGCCCTGGAGCAGGCGGAGTTGCGTGCCCTGTTCGACAGTCACGACGGAAAGGAGGGCATCGATGCCTTCGTCGCCAAACGCCCCCCCGAGTTCCAGGGACGCTGACCACGCCGACCATCCCACCGCCGGAGGTACCGCCATGCGCCCACGTCTCGACCAGTGGCGCCCCGACGCCGTACATGCCGAGTCCGTGGACCTGCCGTGCCTCGCGGACGTCGACGTGGTGGTGGCCGGCGCCGGAGCCGCCGGCGTCGCCGCCGCGACCGTCGTCGCCGAGTCCGGCCGCTCGGTGGTGCTCGTCGAGCGCTACGGCTTCGCGGGCGGCGCAGCCGTCGCCGGCCTGTCCGGCACCATCTGCGGCCTCTACCTCGCATCGGACCGGGCGGGCGGCCCCCAGCAGGTGGTCCGCGGCTTCACCGAACGCTTCCGCGCCGCCCTCGCCGCGCGCGGCGGCCTCACCTCCCCGCAGCGTTACGGGAAGACCTGGACCGTCGCCCACGACCCTCTGATGTGGCGGGAGACCGCCGACGATCTCCTGACCGCCGCCGGGGTGCGCGTCCTGTTCCACACCGCCGTCACCGGCGTGCTCATGGACGGCGACCACCACCGCGGCGTGGTCGTGGAGTCCGCCGCCGGGCGGGCGGTGATCCGCGCCCGCCGCACCATCGACGCCTCGGGCGACGCGGCTGTCGTCACCCGGGCCGGGCACGCCACCACCTTCGGCGACCACGGCGTCATCCAGAACCCCACCATGTTCTTCCGGTTGGGCGGCGTCGACACCGACGCGTTCCGAGCCGGCTACGGCCCCGACTCGATCTGCACGCCCGAGCTGAGCGAACGCATCCTCGCCGCCCGCGCCGCCGGCGCCGACCTGCCCCGCCAGAAGATCTTCGCCTTCACCAGCCCCCGCCCCGGCGAACTCCTCGTCAACGCCACCCGCCTCACCGCCGCCGACGGCCGCATGCTCAACGTCATCGACCCCGAGGACTTCACCGAGGCGGAGATCCTCGGCCGCCGCCAGGTCCGCGCCTACGCCCGCTTCCTCAGCCAGAACGTGCCCGGCTGCGAGACCAGCTACGTCGTCGACACCGGGGTCGAGGCGGGCATCCGCCAGACCCGCACCGTCGTCGGCGCCGAACGGCTGCGCAACGACGACGTGCTCACCGCCCGCAAGCGCCCCGAGGACGGCATCTGCCGGGTCCCCTGGCCGATCGAACTGCACTCCGGCGACCGGCCGCGGCTCCACTGGCTGCTCGACGACTACTACGAGGTCCCCTACCTCAGCCTGGTCCCCGCGACCGGCGAAGACGTCATCGTCGCCGGCCGCTGCCTGAGCGCCGACCACGAGGCCCTCGCCTCGGCCCGGGTGACCGCGCAATGCTTCGAGTACGGGCACGCCGCGGCGATGGCCACCCTGCTCTCCCTGGAGAAGGCGACGTCCTACCGGAACCTCGCCGGTAGCGACGTGCGCTCCGCGATGACCCGCAACGGCAGCGACCTGGAATGACCCCGTGCTAGCTTCGGGTGTCGTGGCCACTCTGCAGGATGTCGCGACGGCGGCCGGCGTCTCCAAGTCCGTCGCCTCCCGCGTACTGAACAACGACAGCGCGGCACGGGTCGCACCCCAGACCCGTGCCCGCGTCATCAAGGCGGCCCAGCACCTGCGCTACGTCCCGGACCACCGGGCCAGAGCCCTGCGCTCGCTGCGGTCCGGCGCGATCGCCCTGGTGGTGCCCGACGTCACCAACGCCGTCTTCGCCGAACTGCACGCGGGCGTGCAGTCCGCGCTGGCCCCCGTCGGCATGACGGTGCTCCTGTGCCAGCTCCCGGCCGACTCCCGGCTCTCGGACATCGTCGGCCAGGGGCGCGTCGACGGCGTCCTGCTGCAGCGCCGCGAGGACCACGACGACGACACCCTGACCGGCATCCTCGACACCGAACTGCCGGTGGTCCTGTTCAACTCGACGCTCGGTGCCCGGGTCGGCTCCGTCGTGCTCGACGACGCCGATGCGGCGAGGGTCGCCACCGCACACCTGCTCTCCCTCGGCCACCGCCGCATCGGCTTCCTCGGCGGCACCGAGCACCATGACGCGGCCCGCCGCCGTGCCGCCGGCTACCGGCACACCATGCGCGAGGCGGGGCTGCGCGTCGACGCGGACTGGACGGTCGCGGCCGGCTGGGAGGCCGACGCCGGGGAGCGCGGCGTCGACGCGCTCCTCGCGGCCCGCCGCCCGCCCACCGCGATCGTCACCGCCAGCGTGAACGCCGCCCTCGGAGCCGTCTCGCACGCCGTGCGGCGGCAGGTCGCCGTCCCCGGAGAGCTCTCCGTGGTGGCCATCCAGGACACCTGGTTCGCGCGGGTCGCGAACCCGTCGGTCACCGTGGTCCAGCTGCCCCTGCGCGCGGCGGGCGCGGTCGCCGCCGACATGCTGCTCGACCACCTCGGCGGGGCCCCGCTCACCGACCGCGTCGTCGACGAACCCGCCCCCCGGCTCGTCCCCCGGGAGTCCACCGCCCCCGTCACCCGCTGACGCGCTGCCGGACGAATCGGGCGTAACTCCTCTGCCCCGAAGGGCATGATGATGCGCCGGCTCCCCGCGTCACGATCGGACGAGACGGTGTCTCGGAGCGGTATTGAGCGGTCGCGCGCGACGTGGAAAGCTTTACCCGACGGAATACACCTGCAGAAGCACAGAGAGGGACGACACTCCCGTGTCGACAACCGTGTCAGCCCCGCACAGCCGACGCCGGTGAGCACTCACGCCGACGCGGCACGACAGCGATGAGGCAGAACCACCGATGACCCAGACGACACCACGGCAGGCGCTCGTGGTCCGCGGCGGGTGGGAGGGACACAGGCCGGTCGAGGCGACCGACCTGTTCCTGCCCTTCCTGCGCGACCACGGCTTCGAGACACGCATCGAGAGCACGCCGAAGGTCTACGCCGACACCGGCTACATGAGCGGCGTCGACCTGGTCCTCCAGTGCGTCACCATGAGCGAGATCGCACCCGAGGAGGTGGCCGGTCTGCGGACGGCCGTCGAGAACGGCACCGGGTTCGCCGGCTGGCACGGCGGCATCGCCGACTCCTACCGCAACAGCTCCGAGTACCTGCACCTGGTGGGCGGCCAGTTCGCCACCCACCCCGGCAAACCCCCGCACGAGCGCTGCGCGGACTCCACCGACTACTTCCTCCCGCACCGGATCAACGTCCTGCCCACCGCGGCGGACCACCCGGTCACCACCGGCATCGGTGACTTCGACCTCGACACCGAGCAGTACTGGGTGCTCACCGACGACTACTGCGACGTCCTGGCCACCACCACCCTCGCGGCACGCGACTTCGACCCCTGGGGCCGTCCCGTCACCTGCCCGGCGATCTGGACCCGCTCCTGGGGCGCCGGCCGGATCTTCGTCTGCACACCCGGCCACAGCCCCGACGTGCTGGCCGACGCCACCGTGCGCACGATCGTGGAGCGCGGCCTGCTGTGGGCGAGCCGGTGAGCGCCCGCACGGGCGTCGGGATCGTCGGCTGCGGTGCGATCTCCGGCCAGTACCTGACCACGCTCGCGGCATCCCAGGACCTCGAACTCGTCGCCGTGGCGGACCTCGACCCCGCCCGGGCCGGGGCCGTCGCGGACGCCCACCCCGGTGTCAGGGCCCTGACCGTCCCCGAACTCGTCGCCCACGACGACGTGGACGTCGTGCTCAACCTGACGATCCCCGCGGCCCACGCCGAGGTGGCGCACCGGGCCGTCGCGCACGGCAAGGACGTCTACCTGGAGAAGCCCCTGACGGCCACCACC
The DNA here is from genome assembly GCF_042718715.1 of Streptomyces sp. NPDC058576. Classification (NCBI taxonomy): domain Bacteria; kingdom Bacillati; phylum Actinomycetota; class Actinomycetes; order Kitasatosporales; family Streptomycetaceae; genus Streptomyces; species Streptomyces sp. NPDC058576. The sequence continues at coordinate 13,637 of NZ_JBHXPF010000002.1, forward strand.
GCCGAGGCCCGGGACCTGCTGGCCGCCGCGTCCGCCCGCGGCGTCCGGGTCGGCTGCGCCCCCGACACCGTCCTCGGGACCGGGATACAGACGGCGCGCCGCGCCCTCGACGAGGGCCTCGTCGGCCGCCCCCTGTCGGCGACCGCGACGATGATGGTCCCGGGCCACGAGCACTGGCATCCGGACCCGGACTTCTACTACGCGCCCGGCGGCGGCCCGCTGCTCGACATGGGGCCGTACTACCTCACCTCCCTCGTCACCCTCCTGGGGCCCGTCACCTCGGTCACCGGCACTTCCAGCCGCTCGCGCGCCACCCGGACCATCGCGTCGGGGCCACGGCGGGGCGAGTCGGTCCGGGTCACCACGGACACCCATGTCACGGGTGTCCTGACCCACGGCTCCGGGGCCCTGGCCACAGTCGTCCTGAGCTTCGACGCGGTCGCCACCGCCGCGTCCAGCATCGAGATCCACGGCGACACCGGCTCCCTGATCGTTCCCGACCCCAACCGGTTCGCCGGGGACGTGCGGCTGTTCCGCCTCGGCGGGCAGGCGTGGGAGACCCTGGAACCGTCGGGCGGCTACCGCGACGCCGGCCGGGGCTGCGGACTCGCCGACATGGCGCGGACCCCGCGGACGGAGGAGCACCGCGCGTCGGGGTCCCTCGCTTACCACGTCCTCGACGTCATGGAGTCGCTCCTGGAGTCCGCACGTACCGGAGCCGCCGTCACCGTCACCAGCACGTGTGCACGCCCCGTGGCCGTCCCCCTCGGCTGACCGCTCGCTACCCCCGCCCCGTCCGACGCGCCGGGCCGCCCCTTCGAGGGGCGGCCCTTCTGCGGGGCGGCCCGAAGGAGACCGATGCGCGCCATCCGCCCCCGCTACCCGTCCCGCCCGACGAGCGATCCCGCTTCCGGACCGGCGGCCGGGCTGCCGCTCGAGGTTCGCGTCACCACCGACCCGGCACACGGCGGCCGCTGGACGTCCCTGACGGCCGGCGGCCGGGAATGGCTCTGGCACCGCGACGACCCCCGCAGACCGGGCGTCGCACCGGGCGACCCGTTCGTCGACGCGGGCGGCCTGGAGGAGTGCCTCCCCACCGTCCGGGGCGTCCCCGACCACGGTGACGCCTGGTCACGGCCCTGGCACCGCATCGGAGACGGGGCGGAGCACGCCGACTGCCCGGACTTCCGGCTGTCGCGGCAGACCCGTTTCGACGGCCCGGGGCTCGTGGTCGACTACCGGCTCACCGCGGCCCCCGGATACCGCTTCGTCTGGGCCGCGCACGCCCTGCTCGACCTGTCCGAGCAGGCGCGGCTCGTCGTGCGCCCGGGCGCCGCGACCCGCCTGTACCCCACCGGCGGCGACCGGTGGCAGCCGGGCCGCTGGCCCCTGGCCGACGGCCCCCGGCTCGACCGGCTCGGACCCGACGACGGCACCGCCGTGGGCGCGGTGGTCGACACCGCCGAGGTGTCCGTCCACGACGGCGACGACGAGCTGCGCCTCACGGTCGAGGCGGAGGACCAGCCGGTTTCCGTCGCGCTGTGGCGTAACCTGGGCGGCTTCCCGGCCGACAGCCCCTACCGCTCCGTCGGCGTGGAACCGATGCTCGGGCGCGTCTTCGGCCTGGCGGCCGCCGGCGACGGGGACGCAGCGCACGTCCCCGCCTCCGGTGAGGTGCGCTGGACCCTGCGCGTCGAGGCCCACCGCAACCGCCGTCCGCGGAAAGAGGAGAACAGCTCGTGAAACTCGTCGAAGACCTGCGCACCCACCGGCTGGTCGCCATCGTGCGCGGCACCGACCCCCGGACCACGCTCGCGTCCGTCATCACGCTGGTCGGCGAGGGTGTGACCCTCGTCGAGGTGTCGCTCACCAGCAAGGACGCCCTCAGCGTGCTCGCCGAGGCGCGCGCCGTCCTCGGCCCGCACGCCCCCCTCGGGGCGGGCACCGTCCTGACCGCGGGGGACGCCCGCGCCGCGCACCGGGCGGGCGCCGACTTCGTGGTGACGCCCGCCGTCTGCGAGGGGATATCCGCCGCCAGGGACCTCGGTCTTCCCGTCCTGGCCGGAGCCATGACGCCCAGTGAGGTGGTCGAGGTCCTCCGGCTGGGCGCGGACGCCGTCAAGCTGTTCCCGGCGGCGAGTGCCGGGGGAGCGGTGCATCTGCGCGCTCTTCGCGGTCCGTTCCCGCAGGTGCCGTTCGTCCCCGTGGGAGGGGTGGACGCAGCCGTCGCCCGCAGCTGTCTCGACGCCGGCGCCGTCGCGGTGGGCGTGGGATCGCCGCTGCTCGGCGACGCCGCCGACGGCGGGGACATGGACGCACTGCGGCTGCGGGCCCGCGCGTTCCTCCGGGCGGTCGCCCCGGAGAGGGCGGACCGGTGACCCCCTGGCGGCCGGAGGCGGGTCCGGTGGCCTGCGTCGGGGAGACCATGGCCGCCTTCGCGCCCGGGCGTCCGGTGCCGCTGGAATCGGCGACCTCGCTCCAGGTGGGCGTCGCCGGCGCGGAGTCGAACGTCGCGCGGTACCTCGCCGATCACGGGGTGCCCGCCCGCTGGGTGTCCGCCGTCGGCGACGACCCGCTGGGCCGCCTCGTGCGCAACCGGATCGCCGCGAGCGGGGTCGACACCAGCGCCGTACGGACCGACCCCGAACGTCCCACCGGGGTCATGTTCAAGGACCCCGGCGCCGACGGCACCCGGGTCCGGTACTACCGCACGGGTTCGGCCGCCTCCGCCCTCGCACCGGAGCTGCTGGCCGACGCCGCGGTGACCAGCGCCTCGCTCGTCCACCTCACCGGCGTCACCGCCGCCCTCTCCCCGTCCTGCCTGGCACTGGTCCGCGCGGCCCTGAACCCGCGCGGCCCCGCGCGCCCCTACGCCGTCAGCTTCGACGTCAACCACCGGCCGGCGCTGTGGAGCGACGGTTCGGCGTCGACCGTCCTCGCCGAGCTCGCCGGCCTGGCGGACATCGTGTTCGTCGGCCTGGACGAGGCGCAGGCCCTCTGGGGGAACGGCCTGCCGGACGCCGCGGCCGTACGACGGCTGCTGCCCGGCCCGCGGGTCCTCGTCGTGAAGGACGGCGGCCGCGACGCGACCGCGTTCACCGACACCGGACAGCACACCGTCACCGCGCCCCACGTCGACGTCGTGGAACCCGTCGGCGCGGGCGACGCGTTCGCCGCCGGCTTCCTGGCCGCCCTGCTGCGCGGCGACGACCCCGTCGCGAGCCTCCGGCTCGGCCACCTCACCGCCGCCTCCGCCCTGCGCGTCACCGACGACCACGGCCCACTGCCGCCCGCCCCCCAGCTGACGGCCGCTGTGGCCGCGAGCGACGACCAGTGGGCGCGGCACACCACTTGAGGCGGCGCGCCGTGCACCACACCGTTCGCCGCGCCCACGCACGCAGTACCACCGGCCTGCGGCCTCAGCCCAGGGCGAGCTGCCCGCCGTCGACGGGCAGCACCACACCCGTGACGAACCGCGAGGCGTCGCCCGCCAGGAAGACCGCCGCTCCGGCGATGTCCTCCGGGGTACCGATCCGGCCCAGCGGGATGCGCTGGACCACGTTCTCCCGGTGCCCCGGCACGGCGAGGACCTCACGGTTGAGCTCGGTCTCCACCGCCCCGGGAGCCAGGGAGTTCACCCGGATCCCCAGCGGTCCCAGCTCCACGGCGAGCGCGCGCGTCGCCGCGTCGAGACCACCCTTCGCCGCGATGTACGCGACGTCACCGGAGAAGGCCACGCTGCCGCGGATCGAGGAAACGTTGACGACCGAGGCCCCCGGCGTGCGCAGTCGCGGCAGGAACTGCCGCACCATGCGGACGGGCGCCGCCAGGTTGACGGCGTGCACCGCCTGCCAGAGGTCGTCGGGAAGGTCCGCGACGGGCGAACGCCGGTTGATACCGGCGTTGTTGACCAGGCAGTCCACCGGTCCTGGCAGCTCGGCCAGCAGCGCCTCGACCGCCTCGGCGTCGGTGACGTCCACCACCCGCGACGTCCACCGCCCCGGGCGCACGGCCGGCTCGTCGGTGTCCAGCGCCCAGACATGCGCGCCGGCCGCGAGGCAGCCCTCCGCGATGCCGGCACCGATGCCACGCGCGGCGCCGGTCACCACCACGGTGCGGTCCGCCAGCGACCCCGTCACGAGACGGCCTTCACGATGTCGTCCATCGCCGAGAGGGTCGCAGCGGCGACCCGCTCACCCGCCGTGAACTCCTGCAGCACCGCACCGATCCGCGGCTGGGCGTGGTCGTACCAGGCGGCGTTGGGACGGACGTAGGCGTTCTCCAGAGACGTGCGGGTGCCGGTGAAGAACCCGAGGACGGCCCGGTCGAGACCCGGGTCGTCCCAGGCGGCGGCGAGCGCCGGCTGCCCGCCACTGGTGGTGTACAGACCGCGCTGGGCGTCCTGCCCGACGAGGTGGCGCAGCAGTTCGCCGGCGACTTCGGGGGCCGGTCCGCCGGTCAGCAGCCCCAGACCGACACCGCCGAGGGTGGGCCTGGCCGGCCTGCCGGGCACGGACGAGGGCGGATCGGTGAACGCGATCCGGTGGCCGAACGCGCCGGCCAGACTGTACGTGCTGTACCCGTACGGCCAGGCCACGGCGAGGAGTTCGTCGCTCGTGGCCATCGTGCGCAGCAGATCCACCGAGCCGCGCCGCGTGGTGTGCGGGGCGAGTTCCGCCATTCGGTCCAGGGCATGGCGACGCCCGGGGGAGTGGCCGAACGGGTCGACGTCTGCCTCCGCGCAGAACGTCGCGTACAGCGCCACCGCCGAGAACAGCGACAGCGGGACGGCGACCCGGCCGGTCCGGCCGGCGAGATCCAGCAACTCGGCGAACGTGGAGGGTGGTTCGGGCAGCAGGTCGGGCCGGCGGGCGAAGGTCAGCGCGGCGGCGTCGACCGGGGCCGCCCACAGCTGCCCGTCCAGGGTGTACGAGGCGTGGCTCGGGCCGGCGAAGACGTCCGCGATCCCGTTCAGCGGCTGCAACCACCCCTCGGCGACGGCCCGCCCGATGAGCGGGTAGTCGCAGGCCACCAGGTCGAACTCGCCCAGATACCGGCTGAGTTCACCCCCGCCGAAGTCGGCGAGCGAGCGCGGCGTCCACTCCACCCGGACGCCCCCGCGCGCGTGCGCCCACGCGTCCGACGCCGCCACCAGCGGGGCATGTCCGCGCGGATGGTCCCAGCTCAGCCCCCTGACAACCGCGCTCACGCGAGACGCTCCACGGCCTTGGCGAGCCCCCGCAGGTACCCGACGGTGAAGGCGCGGGCCCGGTGCCCGCCCATCGGATGGGTGTACGGCGTCGTGCTGAGGGAGTGGCTGGTGCGCCACTCGTCGTCGCCCTCCATCTGCGGGACGTGACCGGGAATGAAAACCCCGTCGAAGCCCGTCTCGTGCAGGGCGAGCATGATGTCGAGGGCGTCGTTGTCGGCCTCGTCGACGAAGCACTCGTTGAACCGGCCGTGCTCGGGGATGTTGTTCTGGACCGCCTGGAAGTGCACGTACACGATCTTCCCACGGGGGCCCAGGTCCCGGATGACCTCGGGGATCTTCTCACCCATGGCCCCCCAGTTGCCCAGGCACAGGCACAGGGCGTTGGCGGGGCTGTCCACCAGGGCCAGAGCGCGTTCGAAGTTGGCGCGGGTGGAGAACAGTGCCGGGACACCGCCGACGCTGGGTACCGGGGCGTCGTTCGGGTGCAGCGCGAGCCGCACACCGGCCTCCTCCGCCACCGGCACCACCGCTTCCAGGAAGTAGCGGTAGTTCTCCCAGATCTCGTCCTCGGTGTACTCCCGCCCGTGCGTGACGGGGGCGCGGGCGAGGTCCTCGGCGACGCTCACCGTGCCCTTGGCACCGCCGCGCAGCGTGTGGTGGTTGGAGGTGCGCCACACCCCGTCGACCATCCAGTTGTAGCCGAACACTCCGATGCGGGCACGGCCCATGTCCCGTACCAGACGGCGCAGTTCCTCGACGCGCTCGTCGCGGTGGGGACCGTTCAGGATGACGTCCTGCATGAAGGCGGCGGGCAGCGTCTCGATCGCGTACAGCGACAGGCCCTCGCCCTCGAAGCGGCCACGGATGTCGAGCAGAGCCTTGTAGTCCAGCTTCGCGATGTCCGGCGGCAGGGTGGGACCCCACAGCAGGCCGTCGTCGAGGCCCAGCTGCCGGGTGAAGCGGAGTCGGTCGGTGGTGGCGGGGTGGAAGGTGGCGAGCGCGGCGCGCATGGGCTGATCTCTCCTCAGCGGTCGGTGCGGGTGTACCAGCGGGCGATGACGTCGGCGGCGGGTTTGCCCCGGACGGTGAAGCCGGAGTCGCCGGCGGGGTCCTCGTAGTAGTGGGGACGGCGCTGCTGTTCCTCCCACTTCCACCAGTACAGACCCCGCCACCAGTCCTCGTTCCAGAAGGAGGACAGCAGCGCCTCGGCGAAGTCGGCCTGCTCCTGGCCGCTGTAGGCGCCGGAGGGCCGGTAGTCGCCGGGGTCGGTCGCCGCGCCGTGCAGGGAGCGGCAGCCGGACTCGTTGAACAGGATGGCCAGTCCGTACTCCTCGGCCAGCGCCCGGAGCCCGGCGACCTGCGGCGCGAGGTGCGCCTTCATCTCCGCGACGCTCGCGCCCGGTTTCGGGGCGGAGCTCTTGTAGAAGCTGATGGAGAGCACGTCGAGTTCACGCAGCCAGGCGTAGTCGGCGCCGGCCACCAGGGCGGGATCGTTGACCTGGGTGGTCAGCGGCCCGGAGAACACCTGGCGGGCTTCGGCGATGATCCGCGACCAGTGCTCGATGCGGTCGTCCATACCCTGCAGTTCACAGCCGACGGAGAACAGCGCGCAGCCGGTCCGCTCGGCGAGCGCGCCGTAGTGGCGGACGACCTTGGCGTAGGAGTCGAACCACCGGGCCCAGTAGTCGACGTACCGGCCCTGGATCTGCCGGTCGTCGCGGGGGAAGGTGATCCGCCCCCGCCATGCGCTGTCCTGGCACTCCACCACCGGCTTGAGCAGGACCTGCATGCCCCTGCCGTGGATGTGCTCGATGATGCGGGCCAGTTCCTCGTCGGAAGCGGTGTACTCGAAGTCCTGGTAGAGGCGGGTGGAGGCGAAGGTCTCCTGCATGACGGTGACCATCAGCGCGACGGACTTCGCGCCGGCCTCCGCCATCGCGTCGACCTCCGCCGCTGCCTCGGGGGAGGCGTAGTAGCCGCGGGGGGCGAGGTAGCCGAAGTTGTATCCCCTGTGGAGCGGAGCGAGTCGGTTGGTCACTTGAGCCCCGAGGTCGAGATGCCTTCGATCAGGAGTTTCTGGAAGGCGAGGAAGAATCCGAAGGTGGGAATGAGGCACAGGACGCTCATGGCGAACATCGGTCCCCACGCCGACTCACCGCCGGAGTCCAGGAACAGACGCAGCCCGAGGGGGGCGGTGAACAGGTTCGAGTCGGAGATGTAGACCAGCTGTCCGAGGAAGTCGTCCCAGGTCCAGATGAAGGTGAAGATGGCGGTGGTGACGAGTGCGGGACGTGCCAGCGGCAGCACCACCCGCCAGAACACCGAGAACGGTGTGCAGCCGTCGACGTACGCGGCGTCGTCGAGTTCCCGTGGCAGGCCCCTGATGAACTGGACCATCAGGAAGATGAAGAAGGCGTCCACCGCGAGGAACTTCGGCACCACCAGCGGAAGGTAGGTGTTGATCCAGCCGAGGGAGTCGAACAGGACGTACTGCGGGATCAGCGTCACCTGGTGCGGCAGCATGATCGTCAGCAGCATGATGGCGAACAGGGTGCGCTTGAACGGGAACTCCAGCCGCGCGAAAGCGTAGGCGGCCATCGAGCAGGCCAGCACGTTGCCGATCACCGCGCCGACGCAGATCAGCAGCGAGTTCAGCAGGTACATCCCGAACGGGGAGTCGGTGCCGCTCCAGCCGCGCTCGTAGTTGCCCAGGTCGGGTGAGGTGGGCAGCAGTCCGGGGTCGGCGAAGATGGAGTCCTCGGTCTTGAAGGACGCCGAGAGCATCCACAGCAGCGGATAGAGGAGCACGACGCAGGCGAGGATGATCAGGCCGTGTGCGACGAGCCGCTTCCGCGCGGCCGCCCGGGCCGGCCGGGTCGGGGTCGGTGTGGTCATGGTGGACGTCCTCACTTGCGCTGGTCGCCGTAGAAGACCCAGTGGCGCGCGAGCGCGAAGTGGGCGGCGGTGAAGGCGGCGATGACGAGCAGCAGGATCCAGGCCAGGCCGGAGGCGTAGCCCATCCGGAAGTTGGCGAAGGCCTCCTGGTACAGGTACAGGGGCATCAGGAGGGTGGAGTCGGCGGGCCCGCCGGTGCCGCCGCTGATGACGAAGGCGGGGGTGAAGCTCTGGAACGACGTGATCGTCTGCAGCACGAGGTTGAAGAAGATCAGCGGTGTCAGGAGCGGCAGCGTGACGTTGCGGAAGCGCTGCCACCTGCTCGCGCCGTCCATCTCGGCGGCCTCGTAGAGCTCGACAGGGACCTGCTTCAGCCCGGCGAGGAAGATCACCATGGGTGAGCCGAACTGCCAGACGGCGAGCAGGACGAGGGTCCACAGCGCGTAGTCCGGCTCGGAGATCCAGCTCGGGCCGTCCAGGCCGAACCAGCCGAGGAACTGGTTGAGCAGTCCGTCGCCGGCGAAGACGCGCCGCCACAGCACGGCCACCGCGACCGAGGCGCCGAGCAGGGAGGGCAGGTAGAACACGGCCCGGTAGATGCCGAGCCCCCTGAGCCCGCGGTTCAGCATCATCGCGACGCCCAGCGCGAACGCCAGCTTGAGCGGCACGGAGGCGACGACGTAGAGGAACGTGGCGTTCATCGAGGGCCAGAACCTGCGGTCCTCGGAGAACATGAACGCGTAGTTCGCCAGGCCCGCCCACTTCGGATCGGAGAGCAGGTCGAAGTCGGTGAACGACAGGTAGAGGGAGTACAGCATCGGGCCGGCGGTGAACCCGATGACGCCGATCAGCCAGGGGGCGAGGAAGAGCAGGGCGTAGCGGGCCTCCGACCGCCTGGCCGACCTGGGCTTGCCGCGCCGTTCCTTCGTCTTGTGGGGCAGGGGAGAACCGGCGGCCCGGTGGGCCGCAGGCTTCACCCGGGTCTGGGTACCGGCCATCAGCGAAGGGCCCGCTCTGCCTCGGCGTACAGACGGTCCGCGCCCTCGGAGACGGACGCACGGCCGAAGCCGATCTCTTCGGCGGCCTTGATCAGCTCGGCGTAGACGGTGCCGGCGCCCTTGGCGGCGGGCACGTCGAGGGGAGTGACGTCCTGGGAGGCCGTCTCCAGGTATGCCAGGAACTTCTTGCCTTCCTTGTCGAGCGTCGGCTTGACGGCCTCGCGGACCTTCGCCGACGGCGGGGCGCCCCGGTCGATGCCGAGGAGCTTGCCGGTTTCGAGGTCGTTGACGAAGAAGTCGATGAGGGCGACGGCCGCGTCCGTGTTCTTCGCCTTGCTGTACACCGAGAGCCAGTTGGCGGCCTTGATGTAGGCGCCCGCCCGCTTCTCGCCCTTGGCCTTGGGCTGGGTGGTGAGGACGAGCTCGTTCTTCGTGGCGAGTTGGAGACCGGGCAGCAGGTTGCCGTAGTTGACGAAGTTGACGCATACGCCTTTCATCATGGGGATGTCGGCGTTGTTGCCCTTGAACAGCGCCTGGACGTCGGCCGGCACCAGGATCTTCTCCTTGCGCAGGTCGGCCCAGAAGCCGAACCACTCCTCCAGGTCCCCCTTGGTGAAGCCGAGGCCGCCGTCCTTGGTGTAGAGGTCCTTGCCCTTCTGGCGCAGCCAGGTCTCCAGGGCGTAGCTGACGCCGGAGAAGTCGTGACAGCCGAAGACGTCGCCGCCGGACTTCTTCTTCACGTCGCCGCCGAGGGTCACCAGGTCGTCCCACGTCCAGCCGGGCTCGGGGACCTGCAGGCCCAGCTTGCCCATCGCCGCCTTGTCGTAGTAGACGGCCGGGGTGTTGTCCCCGAAGCTGATCGCGACGAGCTTGTCACCGATCCGGCCGCCGTCCACGGAGGTCTGGTCGACGTCGCCGAGGTTCAGCGCCTTGCCCTCGTAGGAGCTGAGGTCGAGGAGCGCGTTGCGGCTCGCGTACTCGGGCACGTACTCGACCAGGACCTGGAAGGTGTCCGGGGCGTTGCCGCCGGCGGTCTGGGTGGCGAGCTTGTCGAAGTAGCCCTGGAAACCGCTGAACTCACCCTTCGCGGTGAGGTCGGGGTACTTCCGCTCGAAGCGCTTGAGCGCCTTGTTGGTGGCCTCGTGGCGGAGGTCCGAACCCCACCAGGCGAGCCGGACATCGCCGGTCACCCTGCCGTCGCCGGAACCGCCCGAGCCCGACGTGCTGCTGGTGCCGCCGCCGAGCCCGCAGGCCGCGAGAAGGCTCGCGGAGCCTATCCCCGCCGCCGCTCCCGTACCGAGGCGCAGGAGCTGGCGCCGATCGAATCCCTGTGTCACGTGAACCTCCTCAAGTTTGGTTCCATACAACTCTGTTGCACTGTGCGTGTCATTCCAGAGCAGCGCCGAGTGGCTGTCAACCCTCTGAACGAAGGCAGTCCGTCCTGTTCAGAGCGTTGTACGGAGGGCCCGGCCGCATGGCTACCGCCTCGACTGTTGTTGCGCATATTGCAACAAGTGTGAGGAGTGCCTGGTTGCCTCTGTTTCACAGAATGAAATACCGTTGCACTGAGCGATGCAACCGAGGAAAGCGCAAGATCACATACTGGTCAAGAGAGGTGACATGTTGCGTGACGCGCAACTGATACCGCAGGCGAAGGCGGAGCCGAGATCCGTGCCGCGCACGCTGGCCCGTGGCTTCCTGCTCCTGGAGCTGGTGGCGAGCAGCCCGCAGGGTGCGGGAGTGACCGACGTCGCCGCCCGATCGGGCCTCGACAAGGGGACGGTCTCGCGGCTGCTGTCCGCGCTCAAGGAGTTGGGCTACGTGAGTCAACGGCCCACCGACCGGCGGTACATCCTGTCCGGCAAGGTGCTCGTGCTGGCCCGCAGCTACGAGAACCAGCTCAACCTGCGGGACGCGGCCCGCCCCCACCTTGCGGCCCTGCGGGACGCCACCAATGAGACCGTGCACCTGGCCATCCGTGAGGGCCGGCAGCTCGTCTACGTCGACCAGGCCGAGCCCGACCGCGAGGTGCGGCTGGCCTCGGCCGTCGGGCAGAGCCTTCCCCTGCATGTCACCGCCATGGGTCGCGCCGTCCTTGCGGCCATGCCGCAGAAGGAACGTAACGCCTTGATGGGGCAGTTGGTCTCCGATCCGCATTTCGCCGAGTTCGTCGTCGACCTGGACCACATACGCGACGAGGTCGAACACGCCCGTCGCGACGGCTGGGCGACGGTGGCCCGGGACGACGAGGTGACCCGGGTCGGGGTCGCCGTCCTCGATGCGACGGGACAGCCGGTCGGTGCGATCAGCATCTCGGGGCCGGCCTACCGGACCGAGGCCCGCGTGGAGGAACTGGCCGCACTGTGCCGGGCCGCGGGCCGGAGGATCAGCGCGGCCCTGGGCGGCTGAGGAGGGGCGGGGCCGGGTGCCGGGATGTCAGTTCCCGGCCAGGGCCGCGCTGATCAGGCGCCCGGCGGCGAGGCAGTGGGTCGCCAGCTCCTCCAGGCGCTCGTCGCCGCGGTAGGCGGGGGCGGAGACGCTGATCGCGCCGACCGGCTCACCGGCGGCGTTGACGACGGCCGAGCCTACCCGGGTGACGTCGTCGTCGCGGCTCACCGTCGCCCAGCCGTCGCGACGGGCCCGCTCCACCTCGTTCCGCACGTGCTCCAGGTCGACGACGAACTCCGCGAAGTGCGGATCGGCGGTCAACTGCCCCACCAGCGCCGCGCTCTGCCCCGGCGGCAGGGCGCCGAGGATCGCCCGCCCCATCGCCGTGACGTGCAGCGGAAGGCTCTGCCCCACGGCCGAGGCCAGCCGCACCGCCCGGTCGGGCTGGGCCTGGTCGACGAAGACGAGCCGCCGCCCCTCCCGGACGGCCAGGTGCACGGTCTCCTGGGTGAGGTCGCGCAGGGCTGCCAGATGGGGCCGGGCCGTCTCCCGAAGGTTCAGCCGGCTCTCGTAACTGCGCGCCCAGACCAGCACCTTGCTCGTCAGGACGTAGCGGCTGTCACCGGGCCGCCGTCCCACGTAGCCCAGCTGGTGCAGTGCGGACAGGAGGCGGGAGACGGTTCCCTTGTCCAGGCCTGCGCGCGCCGCCACATCGGTTACGGCGGCCCCTTCCGGGCTGCCCGCGACCAGCTCCAGGAGCTGGAAGCCCCGGGCCAGGGTGCGGGAGGCGGGCTTCGGCTCCGATGACAATTGCGCCTTGTGCAACAAAACGTTCCCCCTGTGCGCGTCGCGCCGTGCTGACCTGTTGCGATGCACGGGACCTCGATAACGCTATTGCATCATGTGAAACACGGGCAAGTGTGCGTTGGTCATCTCCTGGGTGCAAGGTGGAGGCGAGGGTCGCCATGTTCGCCCCGTTCATCCGCCACTGACGCGGTATCGGTTCGCGGCGGAAGGCCGGATCCGCTTTCCGTCGCGACGCACCTCTTGACACCCCGGACCGTACTGACCTGCAATAGGCATTGCCTGCAACACGGTTGCATCAAATGCAACTTGCCGGGTCGATGTTCTCGTAACGCCTCCACCTCTCAGGGCGCCGATCCGCCGCCGGCCGGTCCGCGCGCCCACATGCACGCACTCCACCCGCACCGCTCCCGCAGCGGCGCGGGCCACCTCTACGAACAGGACTTGCCGATATGACCGTGACCGCTGCCGCCACCATCTACGGCTACGGTGTGCCCGTCGAGGAACTCATCGAGCGGTACCGCCGGCTGTACTCAGGCGCGGTGTACGACATCCTCGACGAACAGGGCCTGCCCTACCAGGCGCTCGCCCCCGACCTCAAGCCGGTCCGCCAGGACATGGTCCTGGCCGGCCCCGCCTTCACCCTCAAGGGCATTCCGGACTCCACCGGCAACGAGGACCTGCGCGGCAAGCGCATCCACATGTTCGGGGAGATGAAGGCCCAGGGCGTCCCCCTCATCGACGTCCGCGACTGCTCCTTCGACACCCAGGCCGCCCACTACGGTGAGATGAACGCCGTCGTCGGCAAGTCCTGCGGCGTCATCGGCGCCGTCGTCGACGGCGGATGCCGCGACACCGGCTTCCTCCTGGAGGACGACTTCCCGGTCTTCTGCCGCTACCAGTCGCCCGTCGAGGCCTTCCGCCGCTGGTCCTACTACGAGTGGCAGAGCCCTGTCGCCCTGCGCGGCGCGCTCTCCCAGATCGTCCAGGTCCACCCCGGCGACTTCCTCTTCGGCGACCTCGACGGCGTCGTCGTCGTCCCCCGCGAGGGCGTGGTGGACGTCCTGGAGAAGTGCGAGAAGCTGGTCACCACGGAGAACGAGACCCGCGCCCTGTTCGCCTCCGGTGAGGACCCCGTCGCCGTCTACAAGCGTTACGGCCGCCTCTGACCGATCGTCCGACCCCCGCAGGGGCGGCCGGAGCCGCCGCCCCCTGACTTTTCTCCCGGAGGACGAACCACCATGCACATCGCCGAGTACATCCGCCCCGGACAGGACCGGCTCATGCGGCTGATGCGCCAGTGCGGCGTCGATCACGCCGTGCTGCGTCTGCCCGAAGGGCCGGACGGCTCGATGCCCGTCGATTGGGAGACGGTGCGGGCCGCGGTGCGCCCCGTCCAGGAGGCGGGGATGCGCGTCGAGGTGCTGGAGCCGGTGCCGCCCATGGACAAGGTGAAGCAGGGCCTGCCCGGACGGGACGAGGAGATCGCCCGCGTCCACACCCTGCTGCACACGATGGCCGCGCTGGACATCCCGCTCCTCTGCTACAACTTCATGGTGTTCGGCTGGGGCCGCACCCGCATGGCCGAGCCGGGCCGCGGCGGCTCCCTCGTCACCGGCTTCGACGCCGCCGACCTCGCCGATCTCCCCTCCCACCCCGAGGGGATCTCCGAGGAGCAGATGTGGGCCAACTACGCCTACTTCCTCGACGCGGTCCTGCCCGTCGCGGAGGAGACCGGGATCCAGCTCGCCGTCCACCCGGACGACCCGCCGCTCTCGCCCTACCGGGGCGTCGGCCGGATCCTGCGCACGCCGGACCTGATCGAGCGGGCGATGTCGCTGTCCGACAGCCCGGCCCACGGACTCACCTTCTGCCAGGGCACGTTCGCCACCATGGGCGCCGACATCCCCTCCACCGTCAAGCGGTTCGCCGACCGCATCCGGTTCGTCCACTTCCGGGACGTCCAGGGCGACGCGACGAAGTTCACCGAGACCTGGCACGACGAGGGCATGACCGACATGCGGGCGGCGATGCGGGCGTACCAAGAGATCGGCTTCGACGGGCCGATGCGCTCCGACCACGTGCCCACCCTCGATGGTGAGCCCAACGATCACCCCGGCTACGAGACGCTCGGCCGCCTCTACGCCGTCGGCTACCTGCGCGGTCTCGCGGAGGGTACCCGCTGAACCGGCGCGCCCACCCGCTCACCCGCCCGCCCCCGGGGCGGCCGGTGAGCGGGTGGAGGCACGCCGACGGCCGGTCGGGGCCGCCGGCGTGCCGACCCGACCGGCTGTTGTGGCCGTTCAGCTGTTGTAGTCGTTCGCGATCTGACGGGCCACCGCGGCGCAGCGCTCGCCGAAGTGGTCGATCTCGGGACGCACCCGGTACGACGGCCCCGAGACGCTGATCGCCCCGATGGGGTTCCCGAGGGAGTCGCAGATCGCCGAGCCCACCCGCGTCACGTCGTCGCCCCGGTCCACCGTGGCCCAGCCCCGCTCGACCGCCAGCTCCAACTCCTTGTCCAGGCGCTCCCTGTCCTGGATGAAGTCCTCGTAGCGGTACTCGCCGAGCGCCCGCTCCAGCTGCGTCCGGCGCTCCTGGGCCGACAGCCTGGACAGCACCGCGCGCCCCATCGCCGTCACGTGCATGGGCAGCGTCTGTCCGACGGCCGAACTGTGCCGGACCGGCCGGTCCGGCTCCAACTGGTCGATGTAGGTAACCCGGTTGCCCTCACGGATCGCCAGGTGGACGGTCTCGTTGACCTCGTCCCGCAGCGCCGCGAGTCTCGGACGCGCGAGCATGCGCAGGTCGAGCTGGCCCAGGTACCCCTGCGACAGCCGGGTGAGCTTGCTCGACAGCGAGTACCGGCGGTCGGAGGGACGCTGGCGCACGTAGCCGCACTCACGCAGCGTGGACAGCAGCCGGGAGACGGTCCCGCGGTCCAGTCCCAGACTCTGCGCCAGGTCGCTCACGCGCGCCCCGTCCTCTGCCTCGGCGACCAGTTCGAGCAGTTGCAGACCACGCACGAGGGTACGGGCACCGGGTGTGGCGG
This sequence comes from Streptomyces sp. NPDC058576, assembly GCF_042718715.1. Taxonomy (NCBI): domain Bacteria; kingdom Bacillati; phylum Actinomycetota; class Actinomycetes; order Kitasatosporales; family Streptomycetaceae; genus Streptomyces; species Streptomyces sp. NPDC058576. Next base: position 28,986 of record NZ_JBHXPF010000002.1, read on the forward strand.
GCCGCGGAGATTGGGGCGCATCACTCATGGAGTCATGTTGCACCATGCGAACACCTGCAAACAATCACACGTCAGACCGTTGACATGAGCTGTGCAACGCCGGAAGGCTGAGCGCGTGCTGCAAATAGTGCATCAAGCGTTCATCCAGTGCATCTACTGGTGGAATCGTTGGTGCGCCCTCGCACGGGACCGGCACGGACCGGCCTGACCGGCCGCGCGCAGCCACATCCCCCGCGCGCGGCGGCGCCCCGCCCGCGCACCGTGCCCCGCGCTCACCAGCCCTGCACGACGTCCGCGCTTCCCGTTCCCCTCGGGCGGCGCCCCCGGCACCCTCACGGGCGCGACAGCACCCCCCACCGGACATCCAGTTGAGAGAAGGGGCCCATGATGCACCCCGACAACGGCTCGGCAAGACCGGCTTCCGACGTCACCCGGCGCGCCGTCATGATCGGAGCGGCCGGCGCGTCGGCGGCGCTGCTGGCCGCCCGCGCCATCCCCGCGTCCGCCGCCCCGGCCGACGACTTCACGAAACTCCGCGCGGCCTGGCACTCCACTCTCATCGGCGCCTACGACGCCACCGACCCTGTCCTGAAGACATTCCTCGCCGACTCGGCCGCGTCCGCGAGGACCGTCCGGGACACCCTCGACACCTCCGGCACCCGCACCGCGCTGTGGCCCGACCTGACCTCGACCACCGACCCCTCGCACATCCGCAAGTCCATGGAACGGCTGCGGAACCTGGCGCTGGCCGTCAGGTCACCGGGCTCCCCGCTCTACGACAACGCCACCCTCACCGCCGACCTGCTCTCCGCCTTCGACTGGCTGCTGGCGAACCGCTACGGGACCGTCACCCGCTACAACAACTGGTGGGAGTGGGAGATCGGCACCCCGCTCGCCCTGAACGACTTCTGCGTGCTCATGTACGACCAGCTGACGTCCACCCAGATCAGCACCGCCGGCCGGGCGATCACCGCGTACGCCCCCGACCCCTCGAAGGTGAACGGCGGCCGGGCGACCGGCGCCAACCTGGTGTGGGCGTGCACGGTCGGCGCGGTACGCGGAGCGCTGACCGGGAGCGCCACCCCCTGGACACCGTCCGGGGCGCGGTGGGCGCCGTCTTCCCGTACGTCACCTCCGGCGACGGCTTCTACCGGGACGGCTCGTTCGTCCAGCACGCCAACTACTCCTACAACGGCGGCTACGGCAAGAGCCTGCTGTACAACGTCGCCTCACTGCTCTCCATGCTCCACACCTCCCCGTGGCAGTCCCCGAGCCCCGAGTCCGGCAACGTCTTCGCGTGGGTGCGCAACGCCTTCGCCCCCTACACGTACTTCGGCGCGATGATGGACATGACGCGAGGACGGGAGACTGCCCGCAACTTCACCAGCGACCATGTCGCCGGGCACCTGCTGACCGCCGGGATGCTCCAACTCGCCACCGTCGCCCCCGCGTCCGAGGCGAGGTACCTCCGGGAACTCGCCAAGCACTGGATCACTCGCGACGAGGCCCGCGACTTCTTCGCCTTCGACCCGCTCCAGAGCCAGCGCGTGGCCTCCCTGGCCCTGGCCCGCGCGGTGGTGCGGGACAGCGGCGTCGCCACCGGTGCGGAGTCCGTCGGCCACGTCGTCTCCGCCGGCATGGCCCGCGCGGTGCACCGCCGCCCCCGGTTCGCCCTCGGCATCGCCATGGCCTCGAACATCGTCAAGCCCTACGAGTCCATCAACGCGGAGAACCTCAAGGGCTGGTACACCGGCTGGGGCACCACCTACCTGTACCTGCCGGCCAAGCAGGCACAGTTCTCCAACGGCTACTGGCCGACGATCAACCCCTACCGCCTGCCGGGCACCACGGTCGACACCCGGACCCTCGGCACGGCCCAGGCGCTGACCACCACCAGCGTCTTCGCAGGCGGCGCGACCGTCGACGGGCTGGGCGCGATCGGCATGGGCCTGCGCCCCGCCGGCACCACCCTCAGCGCACGCAAGTCGTGGTTCTGCGTCGGCGACCGTGTCGTGTGCCTCGGCACCGCGATCACCAGCACGGACGGCCGGACCATCGAGACCGTCGTCGAGAACCGCAACACCGGTCAGAACGGCAGGACGGGCCTCGTCGTCGACAGCGCCGCCACGCAGAGCACCCCCAACGGCGCCCCGACGGTGCTCAAGAACCCCAAGTGGGCGCACATCGACGGCGTCGGTGGCTACGTCTTCCCCAGCGGCGGAACGGTCAAGGCGCTCCGCGAGGACCGCACCGGCAAGTGGAGCGACATCAACCGGACCTACCCCGACGACACCGTCTACAGCCGGCGTTACATCACCCTCTGGTTCGACCACGGCACCAGCCCGACGAACGCCACCTACGCCTACGTGCTGCTGCCGACCGCGTCGGCGGCGCAGACCAGCGCCTACGCCGCCGCACCGGACATCTCCGTCGTCAGCAACACCCCAGCCGTGCAGGGCGTTCGCCACGCGGCGGCCGGCATCGCGATGGTGAACGTCTGGGAGCCCGGAGCGCCCGAGACCGCCGGTATCACCGTGGACCGTAAGGCGTCGGTCGTCACCCGGGTCTCGAAGGGTGAGCTGACGGTCGCCGTCGCCGACGCCTCGAAGGCACAGACGGGGACGGTCCGGGTCACCGTCGACGCGAACGCGGCAGCCGCCGTCTCGACCGACCCCGGGGTCACCGTCGTGTCCCTCAGCCCGGCCGTCGTCCTCTCGGTGGCCGTCGACAACAGCAACGGCCGGACGTACACGGCACGGTTCCGCCTGCGCTGAACCGCTGCCCCCACCCCCGTCCGAGACGAAAGGACCTGACGTCGTGAGTCCAGCGGAGAGCGACGAACCCCCGCCGATCTACCGGCGCATGCTGCGCGAGCGCGGCGCCGCAGGCGCCTCCCCTCAGTCATGCCCCTGACGCTGCGAGCGGACCCGGCCCGGCGATGTCGCGGTGTACTGCTTGTACTGACGGCTGAAGTGGGCGAGGTCCGTGTAGCCCAGGGCAGCGGCCACCTGAGTGACCGTCATGTCCGTCTCCCCCAGGAGCTGCCGGGCGCGGCTCACCCGCTGCTGGATGAGGTACCTCGCGGGAGGCGAACCGACCCGGGCCGTGAAGCGCCGGGTGAACTGGGCGCGTGAGAGCCCGGTCCGGGCGGCCAGTTCCCCGACACTCCAGCGGCGCCCGGGATCGGACCGGATCTCCTGCCCGATCTCGTCGAGGAGCGCGTCCACGGGGCCGGCCTCCGGGTGCACGGCCTCGTCCCACAGCAGCGCGAGGATCTGCTCGACACAGAGCCGCGCGTGGTGCGCGCCGAAATCGTCCCCCCGGCGGTGCGTGGTCTCGCACCGCCGCGCGAGCCCTCTGAGCAGCGACGTGTCGCGCACCTGGCACCACTGCCCCGGTGGTGCGAAACCGCCCGCCGGCGCGCCTCCGGCGCCCGTGAACCTCATGCCGAACACGAGGAGCGGCCGCTGCGGATCGTGCGCGGCGACCGGCTCGTCGCCCGGCGCGAACACACAGCACACACCCGCGCTGAGCGCCTGAGTCCGGCCGGCCAGCGCGAGATGCCCGACGCCCCCGAGCACACACCACAGAACATGGTCCTCCAGCGGCGGCGGGTGCCACGACCAAGAGGGTTCGCAACGCCAGTACGTCGGCGCGGTGACCAGACGCACACCGGTTCGCTCGGCCAGCCATTGCGGCGTATGAGTCAAAGCATCAAGCCCGTGCGTGGATCGGCTCTGTTCTGAGGAAGGCACGAAAGCCATGCTGGCAGGGCGAGAGCGGAGGCGGAAGCCCCGCCCTGACACGTTGAGGAGAGGCATCGATGAGTGATTCCATCAAGGCGGCCTTCGACCGCGACGGGTACGCGGTGGCGCGGAGCATGTTCGCCGAAGCCGAGGTCTCAGCCCTGATCGAGCACTACATGGCGCTGCGCGCCCGAGGAGCCCGACAACACGACCGGGTCGGTCCGTCCTGGTCAAAACGGGACCCGCTGCGGCGGTACCCGCGCATGTCCCACATGCACCGCCACGACGACACCACGCTGCGCTGGCTCACCGACCCGAGGATCCGCGAGGTCCTCAACGACCTGCTGGGCCGGGACCCCTACGCGGTCCAGACGATGCTCTACTTCAAACCGGCCGGCTCCCGCGGCCAGGCCCTGCACCAGGACAACTTCTACCTGCGCGCCGAGCCCGGGACCTGCATCGCGGCGTGGATGGCGCTCGACCCCTCCGACGAGGACAACGGCTGCCTGCACATGGTTCCCGGCAGCCACCGCTGGCCGCTGTTGTGCACCGAGTCCGCCGACACCCGCGTCAGCTTCACCGACGTCAAGGTCCCGCTGGCCGGGCAGCACGAGGCACTACCCGTCGTCATGAGGCCGGGAGACGTGCTCTTCTTCAACGGGTCGATGGTCCACGGCAGCCTGCCGAACACCACGACCGACCGCTTCCGGCGGTCCCTGATCGGCCACTACATCGAAGGCGAGGCCGAACGCGTCGCCGAGTACTACCATCCCGTGCTGCGGATGGACGGCACGCCTCTGGACCTGGGCGTCAGCGAGGGCGGCGGCCAGTGCGGCGAATGGGTCGAGGAACCATCCGGGCCGGCCATCGTCCTCTCCGGCCGTCAGACCCTGACACGCAAGCACGAGTAGGCGCCCTCCGGAGGCTGCCTGCGGACTCGGCGGGCCGTTCGCTCCTCTCGCCGGCGGCGTCCGCCGAGCGCCCCGGTGACCACCCGCCCGCCCGGGCCGCGATCGCCGCTGCGCGCGGTTCGTGTGTCCGTGCCGACCTCTGGAACCTGCTCCCCGTGCCGGATCAGGTGAGACCCCCGCGCGCGTTCAGGTGGATGCCACGATGCACACCGGCGAAGGGACGTCCGTTTGTCCGACGAGTTCCGGAACGCCGCTCGTCCTGCTGAGGCGGAATGCGGTGACGGAATGCGACCGCTCGTTGGTCACGTACATCCAGGTGCCGTCCGTCCAGAGGTCGCGCGGCCAGTCCCCGCCGCATGCCACGTCGTCCACGACGGAGAGGCGCCCGTCCTCCTGCGCGACACGGTGGGTGGTGATGATGTCCGCGCCACGTATCGAGGTGTAGAGGTGCCGGCCGTCGGGACTCATCTTGATGGCCGCGGACAGCGACGCGGCCTCGACCGGCAACCGACTGGCAGGGAACACCGCGGCGGTGTCGAACGCCGGACCACCGGCTTCGGTGGGCCGGAGAACGACGATCGTGTGGTCGAGCTCCGACAGGACGTAGACGAGTCCGTTCGGGTGCTGGATCAGATGGCGCGGCCCGCTGCCCGCCGGCATGTCCACCTCGCCCACGAGGCCGAAGGACGATTCGTGACGGCGGTGGATGCGCACCTTGTCCGCTCCCAGATCCGTGCTGAGCACCAGGCCGGATGTGAGGAGGAGTGCGGCATGCGGATGAGGGCTTTCCTGCCGGTCCTTCCTGGGTCCGGACCCGCTGGCCTGCGCGACGGCCTGTGGTCCGCCTGTCGATCCGTGTTCGTCGAGCGGTACGAAGGAGACGCAGCCGGCCGTGTAGCTGCTGACGACCAGTTGCCGGTCGTCGGGTGCGACGGCGACATGGCACGCGCCGCCGGGCACTGACGCCTGTGCCAGCAGCCTGAGGCCGCTCGCGTCCGTGGCGTAGCACCGCACGTGGCTGGACCGACCTTCCCCAACAGCGTAGAGCCGGGAACCCCGGCGGCCGGTGGCCAGGTAGGAAGGGGATTCCTGCGGCGCGGCGAGGCCGGTCAGGTGCAGAGTGCCGTTGCCGGAGCGACGCGCTCCGTAGATGCCTTGTCCGGCACCTCGGTCTCCTGTGTACGTACCGATCCAGAAGTCGTTCATACGGGCAGCCTCGCTGTGAGGCCGCCGTCGATCAAGAGCCTCGGGCCGGTCATCGCACCGGCTGCGTCCGAGACGAGGAACGCGAACCACAGCCAGGCTGCCGGCACCGCAGGCGAATCGGGCTCCCTGCTGTCACGAGTGGTTCGCCGAAGTCCGGCTAGTGGGTGACGGCCAACTCAAGCGCATGAGCCTGTCGTTGACGCCAGCGACCCGAGACAACGCCCCCCCCAACACTGTCTGACGGTCAATCCGCACCACAGCGACCCCGCCCTGAAGGGACTCGACGAGTTGCTCGTACACCTGCCTCCGCTCTCCCACGGCAGTACGTGAGTGGTCCCGCCCGGACTCCCCGCGGGGCCGACCTACGGGCGCGGTGACGGTCCGTTCGGGTCACGCGCCGTCGCGCGGGTGGCGGAGCCGGGTGGGGGGCACGCCGAAGCGGCGGCGGATCTGCCGGCTGAACAGGAACGGGTCGCCGTAGCCGAGCATGGCGGCGATCTGGTGGACGGGCAGCGGGCTCTCGGCCAGCAGTTCACGCGCGCGCCGGAGCCGGTTCTCCAGGACGAAGTCGCGGTAGCTCGTGCCCAGCGAGCGTCGGAAGAGACGGCTGAAGTGGACCGGGGACAGGCCGACGCCGGCGGCCGCCTCGCGGAGCGGCAGGCGGAGGCCCGGCTCACGTCGGAGCCGGTCGGCGACCTGCCGGACGCGGGGCTCGTGTCCGTCGGGGGCGTCGTGCGGCCCGGCGTCCTCGCGGTAGACGTCCAGCAGGACGTGGAGCAGGGCGGCGGCGCTGCTCGTCGCGGCGGCCGGGTGCGGGTCCCGTACGCGGCGGACGACGTGCTGGAGGTCCCGGATCACGGTGCTGTCGTGCGACAGGCGCAGATGGCGTGAGGGCAGCCACTCGGCAGGCAGGGCGGCCGGGGCCGTCCCGTCGTGGAAGCCGAAGTGGCAGTAGACGACGGTGAGTCGGTCGGCCGGGTCCTGGACGACCGTCCCGGTGTCACCCGGCCGCAGCACCAGCGCGCTGCGCGGACGGAGCGCGATGCGCCGCCCGCCGATCACGGCACGGCCGCGGCCCGCGACCACCACCCACAGGTCGTGGTCCGTGATCCGGGGAGTCCACATCCAGCCGGGCTCGCAGTCGACGAAGCCGCACTCGTCCGTCGGCCGCGGCACGTGCGACCTCGACAGCATGGTGCACAGCCGGCGCCACGCGTCCGGATCGGAGTGGTCCATGTCGGGTGCCCATCGGCGTGAGAGGTGCGGTTCGGTCCAGGCTTTGGGCCGCTCGGTGCATTCTCCCCCCGCCCCGCCGCTCGTAGCGTCGGGTTCACAGGTCCCGGCGATCGGAGCAGCGGGTCCCGACGACACAGAGAAAGGCGGGCTATGGACACCGGTATCACGCTGGACCCCGAGGAGGGCGGCGGCTACCCGCGAGAGCTGTATTCCTTCGACCATCCCGTGGCGGTGCAGCCGGCACCGGAGCGGTTCTCGGACGACGACGTCGACTGCTACCGCCGGCACGGGTTCCTGGGCGTCTCCGACCTGCTCGCGCCGACCGAGGTGGCCGCGGTCCTCGACGGTCTGGCCGCGGTGCTGGCCGCCCCGCGCGGCGCCGACGTGCAGTACGAGGCCTGGGCGGCGGACCGCGTGCACGACCTGAGCGGGGTGCGGCGGAGGACCTGGTGCGCCGCATGATGCGCTTCACGGAGCTGGACGAGCGGCTCCGCGCCGTCGCGCACGCGCCCGGGTTGCTCGCCCTGGTCCGCCGGCTGGTCGGTGACGACCGGGTCGTGATGATCCAGGACATGGCGCTGCTCAAGCCGCCCGGCGGCGGCCGGGAGAAGCCCTGGCACCAGGACAACGCCTTCTTCCCGTTCGAGCCCGGGACGCCGATCATCGGTGTGTGGATCGCCCTGGACGAGGCGACCCCGGCCAACGGCTGCATGCACGTGCGTCCAGGCTCGCACCTGGCCGGTCCGGCGGTGCACTTCCGCCGGCGGGACTGGCAGCTCTGCGACGCCGACGTGCTCGCCGCCCGCGAGGACGAACCCGTCAGCGACGTGACGGTGCCCCTGCCGGCCGGGGGCGCGCTCTTCTTCGACGGTCTGCTCCACCACGGCACGCCCGAGAACCGCACCCGCACCAGGCGGCGCGCCCTGCAACTGCACTACGTGCCCGCTGCCGCCGTCCGGGTCCCCGAGGAGCGTCGGCTGGCGGTCTTCGGCAGCGGGGGCAAGAACGTCAGCTGCTGACCGACGGGCCCGGCCCGCCGCACGGGTGGTGCCGGGAACTGGTTCGACGCCGACGTCCCCGGTCTGACCGCACTCGCCGCCTGGGGCGTACGGGACGGGGCGCGCACAACGGGGAGCTGCACAACCACAACGACCTCGGCTCGGTGATCGTCCGGGCCGGGCGCAGGACCTGATCGCCGACCCGGGCCGGCGGCCCGTACGCCCGCGACCACTTCGTCGAACACCGCTACGACCCGGTGATCGTTCGGTGGGCGTGGGGTTTCAGGTGGTCGGGACGGGCCGGAGGACGGTCTGCGGGGCCGTTTCCAGCACCGTGCGGACCGCGTCGGCCGAGTTGGCGGCGCAGCCGGGGGACGAACTCGCGGCCGAGTACGTCCATACCGGGGCCGCCGCCGTACGAGATGAGCATGGAGCTGCGGCCCACGTCGGTGCCGAGGCAGACCTGGTGGAGCTTGCCGTGGGAGGCCAGGGTCTCCAGTAGGTCCAGTACGACCGAGTCGGGCCGGTACTTGATCCGCCCGACGGTGTCGTAGACGAGACGGGCGCCGTGCGCGACGAGATCTAGGTGGAGGGCGGGGTCGGGGTTGCGATCGGCGCCGGCTCGCTGCCGACGCCCGACAGCGGACCCGACAGAGTCGTCGCCGTTCTCGCGGAACTGGTGGACGCCGAAGCCGTCACAGCGTTGGGAGTGGCGGTCCCCGGCCACCTGAGCAGGAGCCACAGGTCGACGTCCGGACCGGTGCCGACGCGACGGCGGGTGTGGCGCCCCTGGTCGAGGCAGCCCGCCGGGGCGACGCCGCCGCCCGGCGGATCCTCGACCACGCGGGACAGACCATGGGCACCGCGCTGGGCAGCGTCCTGGCCCTGCTCGGACACCGCACCGTCGTCGTCGGCGGCGGTGCCGCCCCGGCTTTCGCGTTCATGCGCAAGGCCGTGGACAGGGCCCTTGTGCCCCGTCACTCCCTGATCGGAAACGTGGAGTTCCTTTCCGCACGCCTCGGGTTCCGGGCCGGTGCCATCGGAGCGGCCCTGCGGGTGGCGTCGCAACCTGAGGCCGCCCCCACCGAGCTCCACTACCGAGGACACCGCTCCCCCTGCGAACCAGCGCGGTGAAGGCCGTAGGTGGCGGGCGGAGGTACGGAGGTGCCGCAGCGCGCTGAGGGAGAACGTGTGATGGCTGTAGCGGCTGACGGTGGTTGTCCGCTGCGGTAAGGCCGAGGCGCGAGGTAGGTATACGAAGGCGGGCCGAATGCTGAACGGCAGCAGTAGGTGCTGACCCGAGACGCCGGGGGAGCAGCCACCGGCTCAAACTCCCCAGATTCTCCCCAAAATCGGTGTGGGTTCCGAGCGGCCGGACGGCGAAGTTCGGCTCGCCGTTGATTCAAAGGTTGCATCCCCGTATAACCTGGCGGAATGCTTTCCGAAGTCACCGCGACCCGCTACGTCACGCCCCTGCGTGAGGGCGGCTCGCTCCCCGGCATCGTCGAGGCCGACGATCTCGGTACGTACGTCATGAAGTTGTCTACCTGGTGGCGCTGACCTGCGGATTTGTGATCCTAGGGGCCCCTGGCCTGCGTGGATGTGTCTTTCACTGTCTTTCAGTTTCGTGCTGCGTTATGTAGCCGATTCTCCCCACGCGCTCCCCAAGCCTTCGAATACTCCCCAGATTCTCCCCAGAGGTGCTAATGCCGCGAGTGCCGTGCCTGGGGCGGGCGGGTGCTCGTTTGGCTGTATAGCCAGCACGCTGAGTGATCACTGCGCGTCGTGCCTGCCCCCGTCAGCGGCTGACGGAGTTGATTTTGCAAGGCAGGAGTTGGCGGTTTCCGGTCCCACATGGCACAGGTTGTGGATAGCGTCCTGTGGTGTCCAGGCTGGTCCAGGTGAGATGCAAGAGGCCAGGTCAGCCGATTCTGTTCAGGCGCGTCGACCCTGTTGGTGAGATGCGTGTGAGAGGAAACGCTCTCTCGCGTGAGACGGGACGAACCCCCGTCGGCCTCAGCCGGCGGGGGTTCTCAGCGCGGTGGTGGGCCCCCGGGGAATCAGTGAGCGTTTTCAGCTTCGCCACTCCAGGGTGACCCCATCGTCCTCGCTTGAGCCCCGGAAGCTCCTCGGCTGGGCCCGCCGGGCGGTCACTTCGCTGAGGGGCTGGCTCCGCATGTCGGGGCGGAAGACGATCACAGGGAGGGGCAGAACGCATGCTCGAAGTATCCTTCCTGCAAGGTTCTCCGGCCCGTACTTCCCGACCTCTGCAGTGGCGTAGTCGGACGGAGGCATCCCTGTGGAGAGGACAGAGGGCGATGAGTGTGGCCGAGAGTTGGTCGCGTGTGATGAATCTGCTGCGGGAGCACGCGCCGGCCGATCACGCGGATCTGCCCGGGCCCGCTACGGAGCAGATGCTCGCGGCAGCCGAGGAACGGATGGGGATCTCCCTGCATGGGGACCTGCGGACGTGGCTGTTGCAGAACAATCTGGATCTGTCGGAGGAAGATTTCGACGACGAAGTGCAATGCTGCGGTTTCGATGGGTTCCCCGACGAGGGGAGCTTCTTTCTGGGCATCCGGGCGATAGAGAGGCTCTACGCGAACCGTTCCACGTCCTGCGGATTCGACCCGACGGACCAGCCGGACTACCCGTTCTGGCGCAACGAGTGGGTCCCGTTCCTGTCGGACCAGGACGGCTGGATGGGAAAGTTCATCGACGCGAGGGACGGACGTATCGGCAGATGGTTCGTGGGTGAGCCCACGGTCACCGGCGAGTACGCGTCACTTGCTCACTACTTCGACTCCGTGGCGGAGATGCTGACAAGGATCGGCGCGGGGGACTATCCGGTCTGTTCCGTTGCCGAAGGGCGACTTGTCTGGTCGTGAGACGGTTCCCCCCTGGAAGGGCAATGAGCTTCATCAGCGTTGACGTTCCAGAGTGAGGATGGCTGCGGCATTGACGGTCAGGCGGTTGGGGCTGCAGCGGGCCCGGCGGAGGATCTGCCAGGACTTCAGCCTTGCGATGCTTCGTTCGACCGGTGCCCGTGCTGCTGACAGGGCCCGGTTGATCGTTCGTTGGGTCGTGGTGAGGTCCCGGTTCGGGAGCCGTCTGATCGGTGTGGTCACCCAGGGGCCGGCTCCGATGTAGGCGCGGTCGGCGAGGACGGGGACGCCCTGGCGTTCGCAGATCCGGATGATGCGGTGGGTGCGGGCCGCGGTCAGGTCGTGGGTGCGGCCGGGCAGCGCGGGTGAGATCCACAGCAGGTTGCCTGCGGGGTCGGCGATGACCTGCACGTTCACGCTGTGGCGACGGTGCTTCTGCGAGAAGTCGCTCCGGCTGTCTCCGACGCCGTCGCACTCGGCGAGCGTCCCGTCGAGCAGGACGTGCTCAGGATCAGTCTCGCGTAGGACACGCAGCAGGCCGGGCGCCCGTCGGGACAGGTGATCGATGACGGCCGTGACGTAGGCGTGGGCGGTGCCGACGATATGCCGAAGCCGGCGGCGATCTGCGCGAGCGTGTCGTGGCGGCGAAGGTAGACCAGGCCGACGAGGGCGCGCTGGTGGGGCGGGAGCTTGCAGCGGCGGTCACCCTCACGGGTGACGATGAGCATGGATACCCACTCGACCAGGGCGTGCGGCAGGTCGAGTGCGGCAGGTCGGCGAACCAATGAGGCTCCTGCGTTGCTGAGTTGAGGTGTCGAACATCTCTCTCAACGGCACGGGAGCCTCGTGCGTTGCGGAACGCTGGCCCATCACCCGATCGGTGGCCACTCTGAAAGTGCTCAGTGTTCGGGCGCCGGCAGGAGGCTCTCAGGCAGGCGTTGGTAGAGGCTTCGCCGGGCCGCGTAGTCGTCGCGGTCTGCTGTGTAGTGCGCCAGCCGCCTGCCCAGGCGTCGAGAGAAGCGAACCTGGATTTCTCCAGGGCTGCCGGTCGGGCTGCCAAGCGCCGACGCCCCGGTGGCGCGCTCCTTGACCGGCTCATCTCGGCTTGCGACGGAGATGTTCGTCTCAGCGAGAAGGAGCTGGTCTCCTTGGCGGTGCTGCTGCTCGTGGCCGGACACGAGACCACCACCAACGCCCTCCTGGCGCTGCTCCAGCACCCGGCCGAGCTGGGTCGCCTCCGCGAGAATCCGGACGACGTCCCGGCCGCGCTGGACGAACTGCTGCGCTTCGACTCTCCAGTGAGTACGGCAACCTTCCGGTTCACCACGGAAGCCGTCACGCTCGGCGGTACCGATATCCTCGCCGGTGTCCCGGTCCTGGTCGCCCTCGGGGCAGCTAACCGAGGCCCGGCGCGGTTCCCGGCGCCAGACCAGCTCGACCTGGACCGTAACGCGGCTGCTCACCTCGCCTTCGGCCATGGCATCCACCGATGTGTCGGCGCGCCCCTGACCAAGGCCGAGCTGGAGATCGCCCTGCGAGCGGTGCTGAACCGATTTTCTGGGATTCGCCCTGCCGTACCGATTGATCAAATGGACTGGCGGCGCACCCGTCTCGTCTGCGGACTTGCCTCGCTCCCCCGCCTGGCGTAACCCATTTCACGGGCTGATAGCCGTCAACCCGGCCTACTCTCCAAGGCCCAGCACCGCATCGAGCCCACGGACCGTGTCTTCCACGCTCATCGACGAATTGTCAATGAGTGGAACGTCGCGCTCCACCCAACCGGACATCTGTTCACGAATAATGCCGATGGTCTCCGATGACAGAAGGCGATGGCCGGTGCGCCGACTGTTGCGCTTCTCCAGAGTTTCAATGGACGGCATCAGGACGACCAGCCGTACGGCGATGTCTCCCAGGTCTCGCTCCCACCCCCGGAGACTCACGGCGTCCCAGTCAGGAAAGATCGCATCGTCCACGACGCACGGATAGCCCGCACTCATGTATTCACGAACCGCGAGAGCAATGCAACGTCTCGCCATGTGGTACTGCTGTTCGGCAACAGCGTTCCAGCCGTCCTCCGGGTTTGCGTACCCAGATTTCACCCAGTCCCGGACGTCATCGAGAGAAATATGAACCGTCGGGGTGGACCGGCTCTTCGCCCATGAATCGGCCAGCGTACTTTTCCCCGCCCCTGCTGGTCCGGTGATGAGGAGAACGAAGGAATCCTCAGCGGTTCCCTGGGTTTCCATTTCTTTCCTCCTGGTTGCGAGGCGAGGCCACGAAGCGAGATTTCTCGATCAATGAGATTACCCGAAGAAGGCAAGGAAATATGCATGTGTAACTAAGCTTTCAAGTGTGGGCGTGCCACGAAGCTCGCAGGTTTCAGGTCAAATCCAAGTGGGGGTCTTGCGCTACGGCACGGATGATTACCAGGGGGTGCCACGCTAGACCTCGCAGGTCACCATGAGGGCGCGAGTCCGAGTGAAAGGAGAGCCGCGATGTATGCGCTTTCAGTTGAGGACTTGATCTTAGGCATAGAAGTGAACTCGGCGCAAGGGAAGATTGGCCATACGCTAAATACCCCGAAAGTCGCCTCGGTGGCACCAAGGGAAGAATGACCGATTCGCACATTTCTCATTCTGCAACCATCCGACGCCGATCGCCTTGACGGACACAGTCGGACACGGCACCGCCTTCCGGGGATTTTCACCCACGACTCGGGGGCTGAAATATCCATGCGGGGTGGGACACGTGCGAGATCAAGCGAGTAGAGGCGGCGCCCAGAACGACCCGGCGCGAAAAGACCAAGGAGCCTCTTCAACCTCACGCTGGTGCGTGAAGGACGAGGACTGCCTTCACGACGTTAGCCTCGAAGTTTCGTGACGGTCCGCCGACGGAGTCGGTGGGCCGTTTTCGTGCCGTGGGCTGAAGGTGGGCAGGCTGAGGGCCCGAGTGTCGTCTCGGGGTGGCGCCGGGTTCCACTGCTCCAGTGTCGGGTTGCTGTCGTAGGGACGGGAAAGTTGCTGGTCAGCCGAGGTTCGGCAGGAGTGCGAGCCGTTCGAGTGCGTCGGTGATCACGTGGGTCCAGGGCCAGTGCCGGGCGAGGCGGAGGATCCGGCGGCGGCCGGTGGTGACGAGTTGTCCGGCCGCGGTGAACAGGCGGAGCCGCAGGCGGCGGGGTTCCCAGAGGCGGGCTGTGCCGGTCAGGGCGAGCATCGGCATCCAGACCAGCAGGTCGAGAGCCAGCTGCACGATCTCCAGCCAGATCCGGTTCTGCGCGGTGCGGTGCAGGGGCAGGTTGCGCAGGCCGGTGGCGCGAGCGGCCCGGATGCGGTCCTCGGCCCGGGCCCGCAGCCGGTGACGGAGCTCGAGTTCAGCGATCGGGAGGCTGGTGGTGTTGGTGGCGAAGCACGTCAGCCGCATGCCGTCCGCGTCCGTAATCCTCAACTGGGCTCCGGGGTGCGGTCGTCCCTTCGGGACGATCAGCCGCATCCGCTTCGGCGATCCGTGAAGGACGTCACCGGTGAGTTCGGCGACCCAGGCACCGTCACGGATCTCGCCGCCGGTCTCGACGGCCGGCGTCCAGGCGGAGGCCGGGACCTTCAGGACATGGCTGTGGATCTGCTCGGTGACGGTCATGCCGACCGAGTAGGACAGCCATCGGCCCCGCTGGGCGAGCCAGGCGACGAAGGCGTGGGTGCCGCCGGCGGAGTCGGTGCGGATCAGGGTCCGGCGCCCGCGCCGGTACTTCTTCGGCAGCTGGGCCAGGGCCAGCTTGGCGGTGGTGATGTGGTCGGCCGCCGTGTTCGAGCCCGCGTTGCCCGGCCCGAGCAGGGCCGCGACCGGCTCACCCGTGCCGCCCGGCCCGTGGTCGACGAACCCCGTCAGCGGGTGGTGCCCGTAGGTCCGCTTCCACGTCGGGGCCGCGTCCTCCTTCTCGGAGTGCGCGAGAGCCAGCACCCCGTCGACGTCCACGGTCACCGTCCCGCCGGCATCGGGCGCCCCGGCGCCGGCCAACTTCCAAACGCGGGCGCGGGCTTCGGCCCGCGCCGACCGGATCCTTCTCCCTGGAGGCGGCGAGGGTGTCGACGAGACGGGACCGTCGGGTCGGAGGCCACCGGCCCGAACACAGCCGGCTCGGCCCGCAGCATGCCGACATCCGCCAGGCAGTCCCCGCCCGACGCGACCGCCAGGGCCACGTCCAGCAGGACCTTCCCCGGATCATGCACCGCCCGAGGCCGCCGCCACGGCACCAGCGCCGCCGATATCGCGGTGTCCAGGCCCGCCTTGCGGACCGTCTCGACCAGCAGCACCCCTCCGGCCTGGGAGGCCACCGCCCGGCGATGCGGACACGCGGATAGGACCCGTTACGCTTCTTCACCTGAGGAGTGCTTCTTTCATGCGACGACCCGGACCCTAGACAAGTCCCATCGTTGCAGGTCAGGAGCACTCTTCGCGTTTCCGATCATGCATCGGACAACCAGGCGCATGAAAGCCCGAGGCTAGAAGTGTGAGCGCGGCTATGACCCGTCTGCTCCGCACAGCCCGGCGAGGAAGGCGGGGGAGAGGTTGTTGGGGAAGCCTTCGTGTGGGAGGCGCCGCAGGATGCTCTGCCAGAGTTCGGGTGAGAGGCGGGATGGGGGGCGTTCGATGGAGGCTCGCAGGTCGAGTAGCGCCGTCTTGGCGGGGTCGGTGAGGATGAAGTGCTGGTCGCTGCCGTACTTCTGGTCGGTGTCGCCTCGAAACCGCGTGAGATGCATCGGCAGACCGAAGACCGGGTCCAGGAGGGCTGCGGCGATGTGGTGTGGCCCTGGTCCTTGGTCGCGCACATGCGAGGACCGCACGACGATCCGTGTGTGCCCAAAACGCCGTTCCGCGGTAGCCGTCTGCGAGGTAGGTGTTGGCCACGGTGTGAAGGAGGGCTGTGCGGCGCAGTAGCCCGCTGCCCAGCCAGGCTCCGCGATGCTGGACATGGACGAAAAGATCGTTGTCGTCCTCCCACTGGGAGAAGTGCTCACGCTCGCCGGCGATCCATGTTGACCGAGAGGTGCGCCAGCAGAGCTGCATGGTATCCGGGTCGATCCACTTGTTGAGCATGTTCTGCTCCGCCTCGCGCCACAGCGAGTGGGGCAGACCACTCAGCCGTAGCCGCGTGGCCTGGCCCAGTACGCGGAGTTCGATCGCTGTGCGGAAGCGTTTGACGATGCGCAAGCCGGGCACGCCGTGCAGTTCCCCTTCCGGAGGGAGGGTGGAGAGGAGCCCGAACAGGATCTCTGCAGCACGGTCCACGCTTTCTACCTGGAGTGTGAGCAGATTCGAACCGGGCTGGACTGAGACGATGCCGAGGGGGAAGCGCGTGCATACGTTGCGGTTCTCTAGGAGGCCGAGGAACACGCGCGCCTCCAGGCGCATTTGGGCCGCGTGTGCTGGAGCGGGGATTGGAGCTGCTGCGGTTTCAGGCAGCAAGTCCAGGGCCCGTCGGGCTTGCTGGATACTTTCACCCGTGTACTTGACGCGGTTCAGCGCGACGGATTGGTTGTAGGCACACATGACTCTCCTGAGCAACTCGGCCCTGAGCGCTGGGAAGTAAGACTCGTGTGCGACAGTGCGTCGTCCTGAGTGATCGGTGACCGGTTCACCCGAGCGTGGAGGAATGGGCCGAAGCGTCTCCAGGGAGCGGTGGTCATGCCGCAACTGCACCTTGAAGCACACGATGTCGGTTGTGACGAGCCACTCGCGGTGGCTGGTGGCAATTCACTCGCACGAGCTCCCCGCGGTTCCGCTTGGAAGCGAGCCAGCTGCGCGGCCTCGAACTCCCAGACCGGCTTCTCCTCGCGGTCCCGGTCACGGGCTTCGAACACCGCGATGCCGGCCGGCCGCATGAGCCCCTGTGCGGTCAGCTCCTCGATCTTGCGGAGGTTGACCTGGCTCCAGTTGCTGCGCGGCCTGCGCGGGGTGAACCGGATCGTCCAGGAGGAGCCGTCGATCGGGCTCTGCCGGCCGTCGATCCAGCCGTAGCACAGGGCCTGGTCGACCGCCTCCGACCAGCTCAGCGTGGGCTTGCCCGCGCCCTTCTTCTACATGCCCACCCGGCATTCGGAGGCAGTCCCGTGGTGCTCCTCCAGCCAGCCCCGGAACTCGCAGGACTTGTGAAGAAGGTTGGCTCCCTGCGCGGTGCTCCCGTCGGGCGTCTCGTCGGTTCCATTGAACCTGTCGGGTACGACAATCCGAGAGTTTCACCGCGCCGCCCGGGATCTGCGCCGGGGTGCCATCACCATGACGGGCAGCCAGCCACATGAGCCGAGCGGGGACGGATCGGCCGCAGGCCCCTCGTTCGAGGGAGCGGAAGAGGCGCGGGCTCGCCAACGCGAGAGAACATCTCAGCTCAAAGTGGGCTGACGGTATTCTCCTCGTCCTCCGGGATCGGCGCGTTCGGACTTCCACAGGATCCGGAGGCGAAACAGCCCGCGCCGACGCAGACTGCCGCACAGGTCGCGGACGTGGCACGCAGCGCTCGGAGTCAGCCACTCGGCCTGGCCGCGCTTGTGGCGGTGCGGGATGACCGGGCCAGTGCCCGCCGGCCACCATCTGCATTGACCGTCGCCTCGCTGGCGGCCTCTTTCGAGGGAGCGGCCGAACACGTTGTTGTGATCTCAGGTGAGGTCTGCCTGCGGGGCCAGGGGTGCGGCGTCATGAGCTGATTCGTCCCGTCTGAACCGGCGCCGGTAACGTGGAACGAGCAGCGCGCAGTAGAGGAGGGCGAAGGCGGTCCATGCCAGGTATAGGCCGTGCAGGCCGAGTCCTGCGTGGATGCCGAGGAGCCATCCGAGCGGGATGAGCAGCACGTAGTCGCTGGTCATGGAGGCGATGAGGACGGCCCGGGTGTCTCCTGCGGCGCGGAGCAGGGCGGCGTACGACATGCCGACCGCAAGGGGTGCCATGCTGAGCAGGGCCAGGGGCGTGGTGCCCCAGGCACGCTGGGCGACCTCGGGGTCGGAAGTGATCCAGCCCAGCAGGACGGGGCCGAGGAGGAGCGCCACGGCGGATGGCACGGCGAGCATGAGCAGGAGGAGCCTGGTGCCCGTCCGGTGCCAGGCCCGCGCGTTCCGGGTGGCACCCCTGCCGAGTTCCTGTCCGGCCAGGATGGTGATGGCCGTGGAGGCGGAGCCGAGGAAGGTGTAGACGACGAGGGTCAGGTTGTCCACGATCCGGTAGGCGGCGAGGTCCTCGGTGCTCATACGGGCGGCGAAGCCGGCTAGCAATGCCTCGTTGACGTATCCGATGCCCAGCGTGCTCATCTCCGGCCAGCCGACGCGCCACAGTCTTCCGGTCTCGGCCCTGGCCGCGCCCGCCTCCCGTGCGGGACGCGGCAGCCTAGTCCGGCAGTACACGAGGAGGAACCCCGTGCCCGCCACCGTCGCGGCGAGGGTGGAGAGCGCGGCACCGGTGACGCCGAGGCCGGCGCGGAAGATGAGGAGGAGGCCGAGGGGGAGGTTCACCAGGTTGACGAGCAGCGCCGTGTACATCGCGGCGCGGGTGGCCCCGATGCCCGCACAGGCGGCTTGCAGGGTGAAGGACACGGCGGCGAACGGGACGGCGAACGCCAGCACGCGCAGGTAGCCGGACCCCTGCCCGAGGACGTCGTCGGCCGCGCCCAGAGCGGTCAGGGCGAGGGGCGCCGCGGCGTGGAGGGCGGCGCCGATGAGTGCGCCCACGGCGGCGGAGGTGATCAGCCCGGTGCGTACGACGCGGCCGACGTCACCGGGGCGGCCGGCGCCGTGGCACTGGGCCACCCGGACCTGGACGGCCGTAGCCCAGCCTCGTACGACGATCAGGGCGATCAGGTACACGGGTGCGGCCAGTGCGAAGGCTCCGAGCGCGTCGGTGGACACGCGGGCGAGCATCACCGTGTCGACGATGTTGACCGCGACCTGCGTCAGCCCGGCGACGAGCAGAGGGCAGGCCAGGATCCACGCGCCGCGGAGCGTGGGGCGTGCGGGGTCCTTCACAGGGCGGCCTGGGCGGCTTCCAGGAGTTCGGGGTCGCGGTCGAGGAGGATCAGGGTGTCTACCCGTGAGTCCTTCCAGGCCAGGACCCGGTCGACGATGGCGGGCAGCGGCCCCACCAGGGCGACCTCGTCGAGCAGTGTGTCGGGAACGGCCGCCACCGCGTCCGCGCGGCGTCCGTCGGACAGGTGCCGGCGGACGGTGCGGGCCTGGCCTTCGTATCCCATCTGGCAGGCGACGTCGAAGTAGGTGTTCCGTCCTCCGGGCCCTACCGCGCCGATCAGATGCGCGAAGAGCGGGCGGAGTTTGTCCCGGCCCTCCTGCGCCGTCTCGGCGCGGGCAACGTAGACGATGGGGCTGATCTTCATGTCACCGCCGGTCCGGCCGGACCGGCGCAGGCCCTCGTCGAGGGGATGGGTCAGAGCGGCCTCGTGTTCCGGTGCGTACAGGCCCGCCAGCCAGCCGTCGGCGATCTCGCCGGTCAGCTCGACGTTATGCGGCCCGATCGCCCCCAGGTAGATGGGGAGGTCCGGGCGCAACGGCCGCATGTCGGCCTTCACCGGCCGGGCGGTGCCACTGGAGCCGGGGCCCCGGTAGGGCAACTGGTAGATGTCGCCGTCGTGTTCGACCCGTTCGGTGTGCGCGACGGCTTTGCGGACGATCTCGACGTACTCGCGGGTGCGCCGCAGGGGACGGGAGTACGGCCGGCCGTGCCAGCCTTCGACGATCCACGGCACGGACAGACCCAGCCCCAGCTGGAAGCGGCCGCCGGAGAGCACGTCCAGGGTCATGGCGGTCATCGCCGTGGCGGCGGGCGTGCGGGCGGGAATCTGCATGATCGCGGTGCCGAGCTTGACGTGCTCGGTGGTTGCGGCGAGATAGCCGAGCACGCTCACGGCGTCGGGGCCGTACTCCTCGACGCTCCACACCGAGTCGATGCCGATCCTGTCGGCGTGCCGGACGACGGGGAGGATCTCTTCGACGGGTTCTCCGCCGTAGCCCAGGGCAAGCCCGAGACGCATGCGATGACTCCTTGGGGTCGAGTGCGGGGGCAGGTGTTCGTCAGGAGAACGGGAGCGGGTCGAGAACCAGGGTGCTCGCGTCGGGCGGCGGCGGGACCCAGCCGCGAGCGGCCGGCTCGTGGAGGAGCCGGCTGCCGCCGAGGAAGGGGAAGGCGGCCGGGGCATTGCAGGAGAGCCCCGGCACCAGGACGCGGGCGACATGAAGTCCGGCCGCCCGTACGGGCGGAGGCGTGAGGTCCACAGCGATGGCCCGCAGGCCCTGTGCGGTGAGGAGGCGGACGTACCCGTCGAGGTCCGCCGGCCCGGCTGCGACCGGCGGCCGCGATCCGTGCGGGAGCCGCGGGGTGCGGAGCCGGGTCAGCCGCGCGTCCTGCATGCGCGGGTCCAGGTAGAGCTGGAGGTGGAGGCCGACGTCGTTGAGGTCACGCCTGTCGGGGCGGAAGTCGTCCCGGTAGGCGCGGTCGCTCCGGTACGGCCGGAAGGGCCGGCGGTCCATCCGTCCTTGACGGACCGCACTCCAGAAGTCGCTGACGTCGTCGAGTAGTTCCAGCGACGTCTCGTGCGTGCCGATCGCCTCGGTCAGCGCCTTGGCGGCGGCGGCTTCGGCGGTGTTACGACAGGCGCTGCCGAACGCCACGATCCGGCGTGCGGCATCCTCGATGAAGGCACCGGCGACGACCACGTCCAGCATGGAGGGGATCCGCAGCAGGGTCACACGCAGCCCCGAAGCGGCGGCCTCGCTCAGCGCGGTCGCCAGCGCCGCGTGGTGCGTGGGAGCCAGCGGCGCGGCGGGAGCGCCGCTGAGCCACCACAGGGTCACCGCGTCACGCTCCAGCACCTCCCGCAGCGCGGCGAGCCGAGCCTCCTCGGGGCTGCTCCCCGCCGCCGTACCGGCGAGGACCGGATAGTTCGTGGGCGGCTGCGCCCTGCGCGCTCCCCGGTAGTAGTTGACGTAGGTCAAGGACGCGGGCACCCAGGTCTCCCGGCCGTTGCTCAGGTCCCTGCCGGCCGTCCAGGCGATCGGCAGGTCACGGGTCATCGGGACGAAGGGGAAGCCTCTACTGGCGTACTGGCCCGGCGAGTACAGGGCGAATTCGCCGGGATTCACGGCTGTGCGGCCCGAGGCGGCCAGTTGGGTGTGGCTCACGACGGGCAGCTTGTCGGGCACCAGGTTGGCGCAGTACCGCTCGACCGCCTCACCCACGGCTGCCCTTCGTGCCTGATCGTGGTCGCCGAGGGCCGCGCCGCCGGTGACCGTGTCGACCGCGGCCGGTGCGAGGGCCCGGCCTGCCGAGAGCCGGGCGGTGTAGGAGACGCAGCTCGGCACTGTCTCTACCCGCGGACGGTCCTGGGTGACGTGGCGGATCAGGTGCAGGCCGGCGTCCGCGAGACGACCTGCGGCGCTCTCGGCGCCCTGATTCACGGGGCCGGCCGGTGCGGTTCGACCGGATGCTGTTGCCAATGCCCCACGCTCCTCGATCGGTGGTGTGCGGACGATGTACGCGGGAGTTCCGGACGCGGCGTGCGGTGGGAGGCAGCGATGTCACCGCCTCCCACCGCACGGTTGCGCAGATGAGCTGCTAGCAGATGAGCTGCTAGTCGTCCGAGTCCTCCACGTCCTCACGCCACTCGAACGGCGCGTCGACGGCGGGGGTGTGCGACTTCAGGGAGCCCGACTGGGGCTCTTCCGGTTCTGCCCAACCTGCGTGAGCCATGTGCGTCCTCCTTGAGATGGGCACATGATGTGCTCTGATGCACATCATGTGCAGGTGCAGACGACTTGCGAGAAGGCTAGAAGGCGGCCGTCCGGAGGCACAACACCTCCTGAGGGTGGTGGGGATGGTTTCGGACACCTCCCGTCACCGTCGGCGTCGGGGACTGGTGTTCCGAACGAGGAGCGTGGGACGCGGGCAGCGGTTTTGTGCGCGGCAGGCGGCGGCCGGTCGGGCTATCGTGCGGGCCCCGGCTCCTCCGGCCGGTCCCTCAGTCCTCGCGATCGGCCGGTTCTCCACCTACTGAGCCCCGTCGACCGGCCGCTCGTAACCGGGCAGGGCGCTGATGAAGGGCACCCCGGTGCGGGGATGCTCGATGATTTCGGCGTCGACGTCGTAGACATCGGACAGGAGGGAGGAGGTAAGGACCTGCTCGGGCTTTCCCGTGGCGACGACACGGCCGCCTGCCATGACGCAGATCCGGTCGCAGAAGGCCGCAGCGAGGTTCAGGTCGTGGAGGGCGACGACGGTGGTGACGCCGAGCCTCCGCACAAGTCGCAGAGCGTCGAGCTGGTGACGTAGGTCCAAGTGGTTGGTGGGCTCGTCCAGCACCATGGTTCCCGTGCGCTGGGCAAGCGCGCGGGCGATCAGAACCCGCTGCTTCTCGCCGCCCGACAGCCGGTCGAAGGGCGCGTGCGCGAGCACGTCCACGCGGAGCTCCGCCAGCGAACGCGTGATGATGCCCCGGTCGTCGGCGTCGTCGCCCGCGAAGGCCCGCTTGTGCGGTGTGCGGCCCATGGCGACCACGTCGTACACCGTCAGCTCGAAGTCTCCGGACGCCTCCTGCAATACGGCCGCGAGCTGCTGGGCGAGCCGCTTGCCCGGCATCCGCCAGACGTCCTCGCCGTCGAGCAGGATCCGGCCGGAGGTGGGCCGCAGCGCCCGGTAGAAAGTGCGCAGAAGAGTGGACTTGCCGGCGCCGTTGGGGCCGACCAGGCCCAGCACCTCGCCGGGCGCCACGCGCAGTGACGCGCGGTGGACCAGGGCCTTGCCGTGCACGACGACGCTCACGTCCTCCGCGTCGAGACGACCGGACCTGTCGGTCGATGGGGTGGTCACCGAGCTGCCCTTCGTCGCATCAGCCAGAGGAAGAACGGGCCGCCGACGAGGGCGGTGAGGATTCCGACCGGTATCTCCTCCGGGCTCATGAGAGTGCGTGCGGCCAGGTCCGCGGAGATCAGGAAGGCCGCCCCGAGGAGAGCGGCTGCGGGCAGTGCGCGGCGGTGGTCGGCTCCCACGAGCAGCCGCACCACGTGCGGCATGATCAGCCCGACGAACCCGATCTGCCCGCTGACCGCGACGATCGTGCCGATCATCAGGGCCACCAGCGTGAACAGCGCGCCGCGGAAGCGGTGGACGTCCAGACCGAGGGCGGCGGCGGCCTCCTCCCCGGCCAGCAGGAGGTTGAGCGGACGGTGGACGCCCAGGAGGACGGCCGTTCCGATCAGGACCGCACCGACGGGGATCCACACCGTGGTCCAGGTCGTGCCGGCCAGTCCGCCGAGCATCCAGCGCAGGGCCGACTGCGTCTTGTGCGGATCATTCGAGGTGACGATCAGGAAGCTGGCCAGCGCCGACAGCACCTCCGCCATGGCCACACCCGCCAGGACCAGTCGTACCGTCGTCATCCGCCCGCCGGAGCGGGCGAGGAAGTAGACGGCGACCAGAGCCGCCAGGGCACCGCAGAAAGCGGCCACCGGCAGGGTGAACAGGCCGAACACGGTCAGGTTCAGGACCAGAACGAGTACCGCACCGACCGACGCGCCCGACGACACTCCGAGCAGCATCGGGTCGGCCAGCGGGTTGCGGACCAGGGCTTGGAGCGCCATTCCGGCCACCGACAGACCCGCGCCCACCACACCGGCGAGCAGCACCCGGGGCAGGCGGACGTCGATGACGATCGTCTCGCGGACCGACGTCCACGTCGGCTCGGCGAGGGCAGGGTGCACTCGGTGCAGCAGGATGCTCCACACCTGGTCGGCCGGGACGCTGATCGAACCCACCGCGATTCCCGCAGTGGACGCGCCGGCCACCAGCACGCCCAGGAACGTCAGGACCAGCCCGTAGGCGGCACCGGGACGCCGGGCTGGGATGCGCCGGTCCTCCTTGTCGAGGCGTGTCCCATCGGCAGCCGGGACCTTTACGTCGGTCACTGCACACGGCCCGGGTGGAGCTGTTGTGCCAGCGACTCGACGGCCGACGGTACTCGGACGCCGAGCACAGTGGAGGAGAGCGGCAGGACCGCGAACCGCCGGTTCTTGATGGCGGGCACTTCCCTGAGTGCCGGGTTGGAGAGCAGGAACTTCTTCTTGTCCTCGACGGACTGGTCGCCGTAGTCGTAGATGACGATGGCCTCAGGAGCACGCTGCGCCACCTGTTCGAAGGAGACGTTGCCGAAGGTCTTGTCCAGATCGGCGAAGAGGTTCACCCCACCGGCGAGCCGGATCATCTCGTTGCCGATGCCCTTGCCGCCCGCGGTGAACGCCGTCTTGTCGCCGCTGTCGTACACGAAGAGCTTGACCGGGGTGACACCGGTGAGCCCGGTCTCGACCTTGTCGAGGGTGGCGTGCAGCTCTGTCAGCCGCTCCTCGGCTCGTTCGGGGACTCCGAAGATCTTGCCGAGGGTCCGGATCTCCACGCCCATGGAGGCCACGCTCACCGGACCGGTCGGGCACTCCTCGCTGTTGAGATGGGTGTTGATCCCGGCCTGGGTGAAGGCGGCCCGGCTGCGTCCCTCCTTCTCGTCGAACGTTTCGGCCCACCCGCCGTACACCAAGTCGGGCTCGGCCTCCAGCAACGCCTCGAAGGAGGGGTACTGCTCGGAAAGGACCTTCACGCTGTCGTAGGCGGTCCGGTACTCGGGAAGGATCTCGTCGTCGAGATAGCCGGTGCCCACCATCGACTTCTCCAGACCGAGAGACAGCATCACCTCGGTCGCATGCTGGTTCAGCGACACGGCGCGCTGTGGCGGACGCTGGTAGGTGGTCTTCACACCGCAGTTGTCGATCGTGACCGGAAAGCCTTGGGCGGCCGGGCCCGTCGACGGGTTCGCGGAGGGCGTGACACTGCTTCCACAGGCGGATATGAGCAAAGCGACAGCGAGTGCGGGAAGTGTCGATTTCGGTCTGTTGCGGGGCATGGAAAGTCCTCTCACCGCAGATGGATCGCAGGTTCTTCGCATGACGTCGATGGGGCGGCGCCGATCGGGGTATGCGGCCCGACCCGGATGAATCCGGCCAGTCCGGTACGCCCTCCTGCGGCCACTGCTGCAAGCTAGAGCCAACTGCATATCTATTGCAATAAGCCAGGACGGGCTGAGGAGGGCTCATAGGGGCGCACAGGGGTCGCGCGCGGTGAATCGTGCTACGCCCTGCGGACAAGGGAAACTCCACCCCCGGCCTCGTCCCGCGACGAGGACACACCGGCCGGCCCATCGCGTCGGTGCTCGCTGCCCCGGATGCCACGGGGCTTGTCAGCACACCTTCCCGTGACGGCCTGTCAGTACAAGGCACTCCGCCGTGCGATGTCCTCGCCGTGCTGCATTCTCCTCCCTGCCTGTTCTCCACGACCCGCCCGGTCGCCGAGGCTGCCGAGGCGCTGGGCTGGCACAGCGTCCAGGTGGCCGAGGACACCGTGATTCCCCTCCAAGGTCTGGAGCTGACCGGCAAGCGGTGGCAGAAGGTGCGCAGCGCCCTGAATCGCGGCAGGAAGCTGGACGTCGGTTTCGAACTGGTCCGCCTGGCCGATCAGCCGCGCGGGGTCGTCAACCAGGTGCGGGCCATTTCCGAGGAGTGGGTGGGTGACAAGGGGCTGCCGGAGATGGGGTTCACGCTGGGCGGCGTCGAGGAGGCACTCGATCCTCACGTGCGCGTCGGCCTGGCGACGGAAGGCACGACGGTGCTCGGGGTCACCTCGTGGATTCCCGTGTACGCCGGCGACGGCCGGGTCCGCGGCTGGACGCTCGACGTCATGCGCAGACGTGCGGACGGTCCTTTCCCGCCCGTGGTCGAGTTCATGATTGCTTCGGCGTTTCTCGCCTTTCAGGAGGAGGGCGCGGAGTTCGTGTCCCTGTCGGGGGCCCTGCTCGCCCACAGCGACAGCTCCTGGTCGGAGGGGGCCACCCCGTTCGACCGGCTCCTGGACCAGCTCGGCGTCTTCATGGAGCCGTACTACGGATTCAGGTCCCTGCACGCCTTCAAGCAGAAGTTCAATCCGCGGTACGAGCCGCTGTACCTGCTCTACCGCGACGAGGCCGATCTGCCGCGCATCGGCGTCGCCCTCACCCGCGCCTACATGCCCGACGCCCGAACCCGCGAACTGCTCCAGGCGCTGCGGAAACCCGAATGATCACCGGCAGAAGTCGGCGGCGCGGCAGGAGCCGCCGACTGGTCGTTCTTCGTCGGAGGCGGATCGAATGAGCTGGTGGCAGCGAGAGATCGTCGAGGCGGGCAAACTCCCCCTCCTTGTGGCGCTCGCGTCCTTCGTGCTCACCTTCCTCGTCACCCGGCTGGTCACCCGGCTCATCCGGGCCGGCCGCGGTCCCTTCCGGAACATCACCTCGGGCGGCGTCCATCTGCATCACGTCGTACCGGGCATCCTGCTCATGGTCGGCGGCGGCTTCGGCACGGCGGCGTCCTCGAACCGCGGGCTCGTGCCGAGCATCTCCGCCCTGCTCTTCGGTGTCGGCGCAGGACTCGTGCTCGACGAGTTCGCGCTGGTTCTCCACATGGACGACGTGTACTGGAGCGAACACGGCCGCAAGAGCGTCGAAGCGGTCGTCCTCACCACCGCGCTGGGCGCGATGCTCCTGCTCGGATTCCTGCCCTTCGGCCCCACCGCCGATCCGGCCGAGGAGCAGGGCGGCCGCCTCGTCGTCGCCCTTACGGTCGCCTGGCACGTCCTGCTCTCCCTCGTGGCCGTCGCCAAGGGCAAGCTGCGCCTCGCCGTGCTCGGAGTGTGTGTCCCGCTCGTAGGTCTGGTGGCGGCGGTCAGGCTGGCCCGGCCCGGCTCGTGGTGGGCCAACCGCTTTTACGCGCGCCGACCGCGTGCTTCTCGCCGCAGCGCCGCTCGCGCGGCCCGTCACGATGCCCGGTGGAGCGGACCGCGCCGACGCCTGCACGACCTGCTGGGCGGTGCGCCGAACCGCTGAGGAGTGTCGTTCAAGGGCCCGTCGGCTCGGACGCGGGGTCGATCTCGCCACCGGACCGAACACGTCCGCGCCCGTCGGGCCGACCTAGATGCACGGGCGGTGCTACGGCAGGACGGGAGCGCTTCCTGTGACGGTGATGAGGGCGATGTCGTCGGTGAGCTGAGTAGGTGGAAGACCATCGCCCCCGAGTTACGCGGGAGGCTCAAGCTGTCAGGTCCTAGCCTCCTCCGGCCGGCCAACTGCCCCCCGGTGGAGGGCGGCCGGAGGCATTACCGGCGAGTGGCAGCATGGGCTGATGAGGTGAACCCTGCTGAGCGCCTCGCGAGTCTCTGGTCCGACGCTGGTTTCGGGCCTGAAGGTGGCAGCGGCCAGGTTGAGGCCGAGGCCCTACCGGAGTTCCCAGGTCACGCCGTCACGCCGCCCGCCTGGGAGCTCCGGTACGCGTACCTCCGTGCGTCTGGTCAATGATCCAGTCCAGGGCGTAGGGGCCTGTGCTGTAGGCGGGAGCCGTACGCCATATCCGGGCGAAGACGCCGACCAGGGCATCCTTTGCCTGGTCGGCGGTGGAATGCCGGGATCGCAGTAGGGCGAGGAGTAGCGGCGCGACGAGGTCGTACAGATCGGCGAGGGCGTTCGTGCTGCCGTGGGCGATCAGCACCAGCAGGTCATCAGCCCGCGCCGTTGCTCGCCCAGGGACCACGCACGCAGCATTCGGAGAGCGACCGGCACTCGAAAGCCGCTGCCGTGTCCCAGTCTCCGCTTCCTTCACACATCTCACCCTATCGGTGCTCCGGCTGCCGCCTGGGCCGGAGACCGTACCGCCTTGCCCACCGGACGGCCCGTCAAGCACGTCATTCCCCGGAGTGGCGTCCGAGCTACGAACACCGCAGAGGCCCATGACTCCCATGGAGGGATTGCGACGGCCGCTCGTCGGAAGTCGGCAGCACGGGTCTCGGCCAGGCTCTGCGTCGTTCTCACAGCTCTTGGGCAGCTCGGGTAGCACGGCCCGTCGGACGCGGCCATGCACACTCTACGGTCGCTTCCCGTGGCCCGCGAGCGGTCGCTCTCCCAAAGGCCGACGAGACCTCGTGACCTGTGGGCGAGCGCCGGGCAGGAATATTGGCCGGTTCCCCGTGCGGGTGTGGGCTGGATGGGCCTGTGCGACGCGCGGCCCAGGTGCGCACGTGCTCTCGTCGCTCTTGACGCCCGATGGTCGGGAGTCGCACCTCGTAGGAGACACAGATGCGCAAAGCAGTTCTCGTCGCGGCCCTGACCGCAGCGGTGTCCATGGTCGTGCCGGCGTCGGCAGGCGCGTGGGCGGCCGGTCCGCTGCCCACGCAGGCCGTACAGGGCGGGCCCGGCCCGGGAGACAAGTGGGAGCAGCGGGCGGGAGACGACGGTCTCTCGGTGATCGGCCTGACCTCCGGTCAGCGGCTGGTGGAATTCCATACCGGAGCGCCCTCCAAGCCGTGGCAGCTGGGCAAGGTCAGCGGGCTCAAGAAGGACACCAAGCTGGTGGGCATCGACTTCCGGGTGCAGAACGCCAAGCTGTACGGGGTCGGGGACAAGGGCGGCATCTACACCCTGAACACCCGCAACGCGAAGGCGGCCAAGGTCTCCCAGCTGACCGTGGCCCTGGCCGGCAAGTTCTTCGGGGTCGACTTCAACCCGGCGGCGAACCGCCTGCGCGTCATCAGCGACACCGGCCAGAACCTGCGCCACAACATCGACGACCCGGCCGCCCCGCGCACCACCACCGTCGACACCCCGCTGACGAACCCGACGATGCCCCCGTCATCGGCCAAGGGCGTGACCGGCGCGGCGTACACGAACAACGACCTCAACGCGGACACCGCCACGGCTCTGTTCGACATCGACACGACGAACGACCGGGTCTCGCTCCAGTCGCCCGCCAACTCCGGCACCCTCGCCCCCACCGGGAACCTCGGTGTCAACGGGGGACCGAACGCCGGATTCGACATCTACTTCTCCCACCGGGCCCGCACGAACCAGGGCTTCGCCGCACTGAGCGTCAACGGCGCTTACCGCTTCTACGAGGTCAACGTGCTGACCGGCCGGGCCGAGGCAGTCGGAGCGTTCCCCCGGAACCACCAGGTCACCGACGTCGCGCTGCCCCTGAACCAGAGCTGAGCGCCGAAGGCGGGGTGCCGGCCCGGCGGGGCCAGCACCCCGCCCTGACGCCGGTCGTCGGTCGCTGCGCTGTCAACCAGGACAGGTTCCCTGTGGAGATGGACGCGGGCACATGCGCATGGAATCAGGGCTTTGGTCCCTGTCTCTTCCGACTTCCGGCTCCCGCTCAGGCCGTGGGCGTCGCGCTGGATTGGGACCTGCGAGCGGGACACTGCGGTACCGAACTGGAATGAGCATTCTGCGCTCCCGGACCGTGGTCCTGTTGTCCGGGTGATACCGGAGCAGCCCCATTTCGGGTTGTGGCTCCAAAGTTCGACCAGCGCTGCGTGCCTGTCGCCCATCAGGCCGTCCTCGAATGGCGCGGGGCTCCCTCACCGACCAACCTCACGGGCGTATCCCGTATCCGGCGACACCGTATGCCGTGCGGCCGGCGCGCCACGTCTCGAAATGGAGCAGACATGTCCACGCAGGAGCAGAACAAGAACGTCGTCGTCGACTACTACGAGACAGCTTTCGGCGGAGATCCGCAGAAGGCCGTCGACGACCACTTCGGCCCGGTGTATGTCCAGCACAACCCCGACGCCCAGGACGGCCCCGAAGCCTTCATCGGGTTCGTCACCTGGCTGCGCGCCGAGTATCCGAACCTGCGCCTGGACATCAAGCGGATCATTGCCGAAGGCGACATGGTCGTCACCCACTCCCACCTCGACCTCGACCCCGGCAACCCCGAGAACCCCGGCCGGGCGCTCGCCGACTACTTCCGCCTGGAGAACGGCAAGGTCGTCGAACACTGGGACGTCATCCAGGACGTCCCCACCAAGGCCGCCAACGACAACGGCATGTTCTGAGCAGCACGAACAGCAGCAGCCTATCGGCACAGCGATCTCCCGCTGCCGAGCACGTGGCGCCCGGGTCGCGCCCACGCCGCTCAGGCATCTTCGGCAAGACGAGAACCGAGCGGCCGGTCGCACTCCGTCCGGCATCACGGCGAGGGCCCAACCTCCACTGCGCGCCAGGTGCCACGGGTTCACCACCCAGATATGGAGGTACCCCGCGGGGGCGCGGTCGGGGTACCTCCACTGCGGTGTCTGAGGATCACCGGCGGGCCTACCGTACACAGGCTCGTATTGCCACTCCTGCTGACGCGCCGTCGTCTCATCCCGATGCGCGCAAGCGAAGTTGGCTTCGCTGATTGCCGGATGATGGCGCGGGGCCCGCGTAGCCAACCATCTCCGGAGTGCCAGCTTGAGCTCGGAGGAGTACGTCTGCAAGTAACTGGCCAAGACCTTATCCCCGGGCGTCGGCGACCTCCGCAACAAGGCGAAGAGGGCACGCCAATTTTCTCTGTGGGTGATGGCCCTGCTGGGTGCTGTGGGGCGGCCGTAGAGGCTGAGGTGTGGTCTTGGGAGGCGGTTCGGGGTGTCGTCTGTTTCTATGGTGGAGATGGCATGTGGTGGCAGGGAGACTGCCCGCGCAGGGCCCGGTGGCCGACCGGACGGTTCGCACCGAGGCTCCTTCCATCAGCCGATCCGGCAGACATGCAAAGCAGCGGTCCCGTGATGGCGACCCGCCCTCGCCGGAGGAGGAAACCTTCGTGAAGAACCCCCGCATCTCCCGTGCCGTGATAGCCGGTACCGCCGCAGTGGTCCTGCCCGTCACCTTGGGTGTGATGGCGCCGCAGGCGTCTGCCCAGACAGCGACGCAGGATCCGTACGGTCCTGCCTGTGCGTCCGTCCCCAAGGAGGGGAAGGGCAGTCTCGCCGGGATGGCGAAGGACCCGGTCGCAACCGCCGCCTCCAACAACCCGGAACTGTCGACCCTGGCCACAGCGGTGGAGAAGGCCGGTCTCGTCGACACCCTGAACAACGCGGAGAACATCACCGTCTTCGCGCCGAGCAACGACGCGTTCGCCAAAATCCCGAAGGCGGACCTCGACAAGCTCCTCGCGGACAAGGCGGAACTGACCAAGGTCCTCACCTACCACGTGGTGGGCGAGAAGATCACCCAGCAGCAGCTGGAGAATGGGTCCTTCAAGACCCTGGAGGGCGGCACCCTGACCACCGCCGGCTCCGGCGAATCGTTCACGGTCAACGATTCGGCGAAGATCGTCTGCGGCAGCGTTCCCACCGCGAACGCGACCGTCAACATCATCGACACCGTCCTCACCCCGAAGTAGAACCTTCCGGGGAACGCGACGCAGTCAGGGCCCGCATCCGACGGGAGGCGGGCCTCCTCTGCGTCGGAACGCACGCCGAAGCCACCGCACGCCGCGTCCTCAGCGGGGACTGGGGGCGCGGTGTCGAATTCTCCCAACGGGATACCAGTGGGCCGCTTCCGTCCGGGAGGCCGCTGGTAGCCGACGGCTACTCGTCCCGGCGCCCCGTCCGGGTGTCAGCCCTGCGGCTGCGGCGTATGCCTCCGACCGCAACGGTGTTTTCGTGTCGTTCAATCGGGTGGCATCCCGTCGGGCCGGCCTGGCGGGGCGGGCGAATCACGCGCAGTTGGTCTGGACACTGGGGTGTGACGACATCTGCGAAACTCTGGGTCCGTCTGCCGCTGGGGGCGCTGAGCGGCCTGCTTGCCGGGTTCGCGGCTCTCGCTGTTGCTGAGCTGGTCTCCGCCGCGGTCCGCCCGCAGGCCGGGCCTCTCACGGCTGTGGGTGGGGCGGCCATCGACCGTACGCCGACGCCGGTCAAGGACTGGGCGATCCGCCACTTCGGCGAGGACGACAAACCCGGATCCAGGGAGCCCATCGCCCTCTCGACCGCACCGTGCAGCTCCGGGGCGGGCCAGGCGCCCGCCGGACCCGGGGCCGGCGGGCCGGGCAGGGACGGGATCCAGCCCGCGGCCCGGGCAGCCGGCCACCGCGGCCTGCTCCAGAACCGCGGCCTCCCCCGCCCACGGCTCGTACGGCGGCACATCATCAGGAGGCCCAGGCTAGGGCGCGGTCGTCATACCGGGACAACCGGCGCTGCCGCCGTACGGGCATGGGTCGATCAGCGGGTCCGGACGACGGTCAGCGGGTGCCGGGCGGCCAGGACGCGGGCCCGCTCCAGTCGGGACGACTCCTCCGGAAGCGTGACAGCAGCCGAGATAGTCACGCGTGACGCTGCGATACGGCAGGCTTGCAAGCTGCGGCCTTGGTCCGGGTCGCGTTGCGCTGGACGGCGATCACGACCGGACCGAGGCCGCTCCCTGGACCGCGGACGCCGGTGTCGGGATGACCGGTTGTCCGATCCTCGGATTGTCGCGATCAACTGCCGCGCGAGCTGGTTGATAGGCCCTTTGGGTGATGCGCCCGCGATGGGGTGTCGAGCAGGGCGCAGAAACGTTGTTGCCTGCGTGGAGCCACGTGAACTTTGGGAACGCAACACGCTGCTGGCCGAGGCATTCTGCAGCACGGACGACCGGGTGCGGGAAGCGCAGTCGGTGATGGATGAGGCTGTGGCCAGCAGGACGAGGACGCTGGCGGCGTTCGCCGTGACGGTCGGCAGCGATGCCGCCGTAGCGGACCTGATGGGGCTGAACGAGCGTGAGGTGCGCGTCGCGCGCCGCACGGTCGGCAAGGAGGACGCCCGTATCGTCGCCGACCAGCTGCTCAAACAGCCGGCAGAAATGTCCCCTCAGCGGGCTTCACCGGCTGCCGCTCCTGCCGAACCACCTCCGCAACCGCCCGCTCCCGTCCCGGATCGGGAGGAACCGCATGCAGACGCGGTGCGAGCCCAGGTTCCCCACCAGCGGCCGGAAGCGGAGGCGCCCGCCCGTCAGCCGGAGGCGGCGGGAACGGTGATCCCGGCTGCCGCGGCGACCTGGACGGAGGGGATGGACTCCGTCCTGCAATGGAGCTGGGAGTCCGGCCTCGACCTCCAGACCGTCGCGGGAGAACTCGGTCTGAACTCCAAGGACCTGCTCCTGCGGGCACAGATGCTCGCGGCCGAGGGGCGGCTGGCACCGAAGACCCCCGCCTACGAGGACAACCAGTCGGGCCGCCACCGCCGGCACAACGCTGTGCAGTACACCTTCGTCCCCGACAGCCCGGAAACGCTGTACGGGTCACCGCACCCCTACGGCTGAACCGGCACCGAGCCATCTCCTGCGACTCGTCGCCGAACGGGCATCCTGCCGGTCCGGATCCAGGGCAGGGATGGCTGACCAAGCCGCCGGGAGTGCGCGTATGCGATTTTCCAGTCATTCTTGTTCGAAATGGCCCTTTCGGTCGGTCTACGTCCTGGTGGGAAGGCGAAGCGATGACGGACACGTCTCAGCACGGTGACTCCGGAACCCCGGCCGGACCTTCTGCTTCTGGCGCGGGTCACAGCGTCAGGGGCGGGGATCAGTCAGCGGGGCGGGGGCGCACGGACATTGCGGATATCGTGGTGCTGAAGATCGCCGCGATGGTGGCGCGCGAGACCGGCGGGGTCCACGCGATGGGCAACGTCTTCCGCCGCGCCGCAGGCGCCGTGCGGGATGCCACCCCCGGCGCGGGCAGGGCATCCATCACCCGGGGCGTGAAGGCCGAGGTCGGTGACCGGCAGACGGCGATCGACCTGGGGATCGTGGCCGAGTACGACGTCCGGATCGGCGACGTCGCCGCCGAGGTGCGCGAGAACGTGATCTCCACAGTGGAGAGGCTGACCGGGCTGGAAGTCGTGGAAGTGAACATCTACATCAGCGACGTTCATCTCCCTGACGAGGAAGACGAGCCGGAGGACGAGCGGCGCGTCCTCACGTAGCGCGGTCGAGCCGGAGCGTCGGCCAGGGCTTGGCCGACGCGGGCGGCGAGTACGGAGTCGGGACGGGCCTGCAGCCGGGGCCCCGGGCACGGCCCGAGCCGCTCCCGGCGCCGGTTGTGGATCGTGGTGTCCTTGTCGAGCCAGGCTACCTGCTCCCGGAGTTGTGGTCGGACAGGTCCAGATGCCGAGGATCCGCTGCGTAGCGCAGCAGGCCGAGCATGCGGTGGAGGATGCCGGCCTCGTGCTGCTGGAGCTGTCACTGCTCGTCGCCCCGGTCCGGGCTGCAATGGGCCGTGGGGCTTTCCGGAAGCGGCCGGGGTTCGCCAGGCCCAAGAACACAATCCGATACAAAAGCCTCAGCTGAATGTCGCCTTCCGGGCGCATTCCAGGGGCCTCAACAGCCGCTACGCAGGGGCCAGTTCGGTGGGCCGTGGCCCCGCTCAGCGGATCCGGGCGATGGGCCGTGGGGCCCGACCCGGCGAGCACCTCGGCGAACAGCCCGGCAGGCCGAAGTGGGCGCAGAGGGCACCGCGTCCACTTCGCTCCGGTCGATGGCTTTACGTAGGCGACCACCACGACGGTGCGGAGCGCGGTCAGCGATGACCGCCACGCGTCTGACCTGCGGCGCAGCCCGTGCGCAGGCTTCGGAGCGACAGGACAGCACGGAAGCCCCCGGCGTCGGAGCCGGGAGTCGCCCCGTGCCGGCAGTCAGCGGCGGTGGGTCTCTCGCGGAGATTCGACACGCTCGGCGAGAACCTCACATCTCGCGGAGAAGTTGCCATGCTGAGGTCCATCAGAAGGGGGTAACGATGACCACATACATCAAGGCGCCGCGCGTCCTGCGGCTCACATTCGAGTTTCACATCCCGCAGGGGATGGGGGTCAACATCAGGAACACCAAGCGGTTCGAGGCGGTCAACGTCATCACCGCGGCGGTTCAGGCCGTCGTCGGCCGGGCGTTCCCGTGGGCTGACCGCATGCGGGTCCGCCACGAGTGGATGTACGCCTGGTGGGACGAGACCGCCGAGGTCGAGCTGCCGCCTACGCCGGTGAACACCCGTAGCGACCACGCTGGCGAGCCCTGTTGAGTACGACCCACGGATCAAGCTGAGCGCCCAGCCGCCGGTGACCGCGGAGACCCGAGCTCTGCTTCGCGCTGCGAGCGTGACCCGTGCCCTGCCCCTGCTCCGCACTACAGGGACGATTACGGGTTCCCTCCCGGGCCATCGCCCCGCAGAAAGTCTGACGCGAGTGGTGGGACGCCACGCTTTCC
Source organism: Streptomyces sp. NPDC058576 (assembly GCF_042718715.1). Taxonomy (NCBI): domain Bacteria; kingdom Bacillati; phylum Actinomycetota; class Actinomycetes; order Kitasatosporales; family Streptomycetaceae; genus Streptomyces; species Streptomyces sp. NPDC058576. Next base: position 64,071 of record NZ_JBHXPF010000002.1, read on the forward strand.
GCTGGATCGTGGCTGGGGGCGCCGCTGCCGTGGCCCCTGGCGTCGGCCTTGCCAGTACGGCCCTTTCGACCGTCCCGGTGGCCACCCGGACGTCTTACACCTCGATGTAGGCGACCACCACGACGGTACGGAGCGCGGAGATCCAGTACACGACCCGTACACGCTCGACGTCGTCGGTGTACTCGTGCAGCAGGAGGCCAGCGGTGTCACCCGGGCCATGCCAGGGGGCGCCCCCCGGCATGGCCGGATCAGTCGAGGTCGGCGGAGGCCAGGGTGACCGCGAGCGCGAAGTGCGGCACGGCCGCCAGACAGAGCTCAGCCGCCATGCTCGGATCGAACGCAGCCGTGGCGCGGGCCTCGCTCAGCGCCAACAGCCCGGTCACCGTTGCCGCGTCGACCGCCGCGTCCAGGACCTCACGCCCGTACAGCAGCGCAATCGGCCCGGGTGGCATGGTCGACGATGGCGCACGTCCGCGCGAGACCCCCGGAGCCCTGATACGGGAAAGGGGCACCGCCCGCCCGGGAAGCAGCGGCCCGCAGGCGCGCCCCGCGTCGGACTTACCACCGAACGGGATCCCGGCCATCCCGACCGCCGCCGAACTCTCGGCCGCGTGACAGGACGAGGGCGACGCCAGACAGCTGGCAATCAGATCGGAGCATCGACTAGATCGACGGCGTCAGCGTTCTTGAGTTCTGAGATGCCATACGTGCCGTGCGGGCGGCGGCGATGACGGCCCGGCATCCTGAGGAGCATGAACGAGACGCGCGACCTCCTTACCGAGGACGAGGTGAACGACCTCCTCAGCGATGACGACCGCGACACGGACGGGGAGGACGACGCATACGAGTGGGTGCGATGACGTGCCGGGCCCTGGCAGCGGTCGGGTAGGCGCCGGGACGCGGGCGACACGGTCGGCCTGGTCGTGGGCGCGAGCATCGGTCTGGCGGGGGGCTGCGGTGTTCAGGTGACCGTGTTGCGCGCCGTGTGGCGGGGAATGCCTGGCAGCGTCGCATACTCGGGTAGCGGGAGGGCTTCTTGGCCGAAAGTTTACTCGGGGAAGCCTTCTCCTTTGGTGCGGCGGTCAGCCTCTTCGAGTCGCCCAGCTCGGCCGCCGCACAGGCTTTAAGCCGGACATCACGCCCCTTTGGCTAGATTCCTGGCGCTGCGGCAGGTCGTGCTCGCCGCCACCGTCGGCACGGGCAGGCGCCTCGCTGCGGAGCATCGCCGGATCCTGGGCGCTACGGCGGGCAGTGTTGGACTGCGGGCTGCCGGACCGGAAGGGGCCCAACCTGCCCGGCCGGTCCGGCAGCCTCGTTGGCCGGGCAGGTAGTCGAGGCTGCCGGCCGGTGCAGCGGGTACGGCAACGGTGGCGAAGTCTGCCGCTCCACGCTGGTCTTCAGGGGATGGGCCACGGGGGTCTGTCCGTCAGCATGTCCCACTCCCGGCCCATCTGGCCGGGCACGACACGCCCAGCCGCCTTCCACTCGGCGGCCAGTGCCGCGAAGACCGGCTCATTTGCCGGCAGGGGCGGCGATTCCCTGCGAGCGGTCCCGTAGGCAGGCCGCGTCGTCGTTGTGGTCACACCGCTCTAACGCGCAAACCATGCCGGAGTCACCTGAACGGATCTGGAGTTCCCGCCGTGCGGGTGGACGCCCGAACGGCGAACTCCTGGGCCGGAGATGTCACCTTGGGCGGTCAGGACGGTTTCCATGGCCGACGGTCCCGTTTCGGGCCCCGCCCCGCGGCGCGTCCCCGAGCTGAGGGCCGGCGAGAACGCACGTCCGGCTTCTGGGCCGGCATCTCGCCCCCGCTCCCGGGCAGGCTCCGGACTCCGGCGGGGGTGATTCCTGGGGAGCCTCGCTGTCCACTCGCCCCGCTGGTTCGTCACCCGGCGTCACGGTTTACCGACATGCCGAACTCTTGCCGACGCACGGACTCCGGCACTCCGCCCGATGTGAGGGGGCTGCCTCTGAGGCGGGGGGCACCTGGCGCAAGGAGTGACACGCAATCAAAAGTGTGAACGGGGTGCCTCCGAGTCACCCAGTGGGGGAACAATGCTCCAACTGCTCCTGGCAGAAGACCTGTTCTGCGGCAGTGGGCAATACGGTTCGGCGTCGCTGCCTGTCCGGGCGAGGCGGCCAAGCGGCCCATTATTCACACTTTCTCTCTGCCCAGAGTGCCACTTAAGTGGCTTTTAGGTAAGTTCGCTCTCGGATCGGCCGCCCGGTCGACCACCCCGGAACAGGAAGTCGTGCAATGAAGAATCGCTCGCTCGCAGTGGCTGCCGCCGTCGTCGGTGCCGCGGCCCTCACCGCGACCGGCATCAACTACGCGGTTGCCTCCGACCAGGCCGCCCCGGCCGCGAAGCCGGTCCCGGCTGTCGCCGCTCCGGCCGCCCCCCAGGGTGGCGACAAGGACTACGACCGCAAGGACCACGACGACCACAAGGGCCGGATCCACATCAACGAGCGGTCCTACTCCGCCGGGTCGGACGGCTGCACGATCGCTGTCAGCGGTCTGGGTGCCAAGAGCTTCAACATCCGCAACGACTCCAAGAAGAGTGTCGAGGTCTTCCGCGGGGCCACCTGCGACAACGGCGCGCCCATCGCCACGGTCGGTCCGTACAGCACCAGCAACGGCGTCAAGCCGCACTACGTCGACGGCGGCCTCCAGATCAAGGACGGCGTCGTGGGCAGCTTCCGCGTCGTCGAGAACAACCACCACTACAAGTGGTAACAACGCCACTTGCACGCCAGGACCTCGGCCCGTCGGAATCGGGCCGGGGCTTCCGGAAGAGGCGTACGCCTGGCCGACAGCCTGTCAGCAGCGGCGGAGAACGCGCGCACGCCACACCAGGCGGGTGCCGAGTCTTCGATACGATATTAGTCGTTCGCCACATATGACGCCTTTCGGTCTAGACGGCCCCTGTCGGCGGTCGATCACGACCGCGTCCTCGGCCTACCTCTCAGGGGAAGGCCGGAACGGCAGCCCGTGGCCGGCGGCGGATGCAGTCCGCGGCGGGCCACGGGCTCTTTGCCGATGGTGCACCCGATCCTGCGGACAGCCGGGACGGTCGCGCATCCGTTCCCGGCTCGTGCAGATCTGTCGCACCGGGTGGCACATCAGATTGAGCCCCTGACCTCGCCCACGGCGTTGTTGCGACGCCCCGCCCTCACAAGCTGGCTGCGTTCGGAGTATGTTCCCGCGCCATGGTGGCACCGGACTTCCGGCGAGCGGGGGAACTGGGCTTCCCCGCGCCGCATAAGGTGCGGGGGATACCGCGCTCACCGAGTACGCCGCGCGGCAGGGCGGGTTGTCGTGCCGAGGGCGCACACGGCCGCACGGGTAGCAGTACAAGCCGTCGGCCTCGGCGGTGCGGGAGGCAACGGACGAACTTGGGATGCGGCTCAGCGTTCACGCGATCAGGCGGCCCGGTGCAGGTCAAGGCACTGCGGGCACCATCGTTCGTTCTCCTTCTCTAGCGGGATCGGCACATCCCGTTTCGGGGTCGGGGCGACGATCCCTTCGTCGGTGCTGCACGCAATGGGGTGGAAGTCGCACCCCCAGCCGCACCCCTGCCGGATGGCCCTCTGGCCTGCGCTTTGGCGCCTTGGCGTAGGTGCTCGACTTGCGTCTGTGTCGGCCTGCTCCTAGGCGTTTCTGCCTGTTCCTGGGCGCTGTTGGTCACGCGTTGGTCATGCGCCCTTTGTTGGCGGCGTCTGGCAGTAGAAGGGCGGACGTGGACAGGCCAGGCACGGGCCGAGGTGCTGCACGGAAGCTCGCAACAGGACTGAGGGGCCCGGCTCGTCTGAGCCGGGCCCCTCATCGTCACAGGCGGGTGGAAATAGAACGGCGCCTCCCCGACGTTGAGTACCTCCTTACCGAAAGAGGGGGAGGTGCCGGGTAGTGAAGCTGTTCCGTGCGGACACGGCGAACAGCGGCATGACCGAAGTCGTGCCGCGTCTTGCTGAGGTCGAGGCGGACGTGCAGGGTCTCGTCGAAGCGCACATGGAGACACTGCTAGGTGTTCGGTTCCTGGCGAGCGAGTACAGCACCGGACCTTTGCACGGGGGCCGGATTGACTCGCTCGGGTTGGATGAGAACGGTAGCCCGGTCATCGTGGAGTACAAGCGTGGCGTCGATGCCGGCGTGATCAACCAGGGGCTGTTTTACCTGTCGTGGCTTCTGGATCACCGTGATGAGTTCGAGCGCCTGGTCCGCGACCGGCTCGGGGTGGCCGCCGCGTCCCAGGTCCTGTGGAGCGGGCCGCGCCTGGTTTGCATCGCCGGTGGCTTCACCCGCTACGACGTGCTCGCCGTGCGGGAGCACCGGCGTTCGATCGACCTGGTCCGCTACCGGCTCTTTGGCAGCGATCTGCTCGGCCTGGAGACCGTGGCCTCCGTGAGCGGCGGTATGCAGGTGGCCCGTCGGGCACGGCGCCAGCCTGTTGCTCAGGCAGCGGCCGATGTCCAGGGTGCGGCGATGATGGAGCTGGCTATCGCGGTCGACGAGGCTCTGCTCGGGTTCGGGGACGGTGTGAACCGCGTGCAGCGCAAGCAGTATCGGGCCTATCAGCGGTTGCGGAATTTCGCCTGTGTGTGTCCGCCGCAGCGGAGCAAGCTGCTGGTCTACCTGAAGGTTGACCCGGCGGACGTCGCCATGGTTCCGGGCTTTACCCGGGACGTGCGCGGGCTCGGTCACCACGGAACGGGCGACCTGGAGGTCCAGCTCCGTACGCCGAGGGACGTGGAGCGGGCGAAGGATCTGTTCCGGGCGAGCTACGCGGCGGCGTGATCGCCGGCTGGCCGCATGGCCGTGGCCGCTTCGAGGCTGCTCTGAGGTCGTGGGTGATGCCTTTCGACGGGCGAGTGGGACGTGGCGGTGGACTATCAATGATGCGTGGGATCACCGGTTTGGCTAACCGGTGATCCCACGCTATGTTGCGCTGCTCTCGTATGCCGATGATCAGCGTGAACGGCAGGCAGCGGAGGTGGCCGCGACCACTGGCATGGCTGGTGGGCTTGTGACGAGGCTCGTCCTGCGTCCGGTGCCTGCGGTCTGGGGGCGGCGGAGTCCGGTGTCGTGGGCGAGGGTCTCGGAGAGGCCGGAGAGCAGCGAACTCGGGGTGTGCGGGGACGCGGTGACGGTCCAGATGGGCCGTTCCGGGTCGCGTCCGGCCCAGATGGTCCAGGTGTCCAGGGTCTGGCTCAGCCGCTGGGCGGCGAAGGCATCGAAAAAGATGCCCGCGTCCCCGGTGGGCGATGTCCAGCGGATCCAGCGTCCGTCCACGGTGTGCTTCCAGCCGGCGTCGGAGAGCGGCTGGGTGGCAGCGGTGACGGCCTTCTCGTCAACCGGGGCACCGACCGCGGTGTCCCAGCCGTCGCCGTCGGCCAGGTTGCTCAGCAGTTCCTGAAGCACCGGACCGGGGGTGGCGCTGGTCGCGGTGAGGACCCACATGCGGTCAGAGACGGGGGTCTCGTAAGCGGCAACGGTCCATGCGGTCTCGCGGGCATGGGCTTCGTGGACGTGCTCGATGCGCAGGGTCTGGGACTCGTGGATGGCGTGTGTCGTCTCGTCCGACCAGGTCCGCCACTTCCCGAAGTCACCGTGAGCGTCGAGGAAGGTGTCGAGGAGGGCAGCGTGGTCGCCGGCGTCGGCCAGGTAGACGGGGACGCTTTCCGGCGCCGGCGGGGCCGGCTCGGGCTTGGCCGTAGTGAGATTGAGAGGGGTGCGGGCTTCCGCGGCTGAGCGCTCGGTGTCGGTCAGGGGCGCCGGACCGGTGCGCATTTCCGCCCCGTGCGTCTTCTCGAATGCCAGCATGGCCTGGGCGGGTGAATCGAAGGTGTCGGCGATCATCCGCAGGTGGTCCTCGCCGTGGAGGTAGACGGACTTGCCGGTGCGGCCGAGGTACGTGCCGACCGCGACGGTGGTGTACCCGTCATGGGCGTGGGCGTGGATGAGGAGCTGGCCGTGGCGAATGTCGTCGTATATCTTCTGGGCCTCGTTGGAGACCTCACGGACTTCGCTGCGGGTGCACCAGGGCATCGGGTAGTTGGCCCAGGTCCATTCCTCGTCCATGGCCTCCTGGAGTCGAGGAGCGATCTCGACGGTGATCCCCTCGGAGGCCAGGTGCTTTGCCGCGTCCTGTGCCCAGTAGGGCTCCTCGGAGTCGATGCGCACCAGGGCCAGGACGTTGTCCGCTACGACGGTCCAGTCGGCTGCCTCCAGGCCCATGTGGGCAATACGGGCCTGGGTGCCGGTCAGGGTGGCGGTCACGGCGCTGGAGTGCGTGGGGTGGAGGTCGAGGACGACGTGGGCGTCGATGGAGGGTGTGGTTGTCATGGAGCGTCTTCTCTTCTGCCGGTGGCCGGATCTTCGGGTCCGGCCACCGGCGTATGCGGGCGCTAGCGGGCAGCTCGCGCGGGCCGAGCGGTGGGCGCGACGGCGGCGGTGGTGGTCGGCGGCTCGGCGCGAGCGGGGGGCGCAAGTCGGGGCCGTCGCGTCGGTATCGGCCCGGTGGCGTGCTGCCAGCGGCTGCGGATGGCGGCGATGTCGGCGAGGGATCGGCGGGCGCCGACGACCAGCTGGAACGGGGTGTTCGCTGAGTCGCCGGAGTACGCCTCGATGCGACGGCCGGCCTGGTCGACGGTGGCCAGGAGGGAACGCTGCAGGGTGCGTTCGCCCCAGTAGTCCAGGGAACCGGCTGGTTCGGCCAGTAGGCGGATCACGTCGCGGGGGTCGCTTCCGTCGTCGAGTACGCCGCGCTGTTGGGCCTCCCACAGGACGGTGACGGGGTCGACGGCCTCGCGGCGGCGGACAAGAGCGGTCAGGCACCGCCACAGGCCGGCGTGCAGGGGGACGGTGAGGTCGTCGGGCAGTAGCCAGCGGACGTTTTCGATGTCGGCGGGGTGGGCGGTGGCGGTGGCGAGCAGTAGCTGTTCCTCCTCGACCGCTTCGCTGCGGTTAGGCGCGACCTGCGGCGGGACCGTGGTGCGGGGCAGGGCTCCGGCGCGGGGCGGGAAGCGGCTCGCGATGTCGTCCACGACTGCGCTGAGGGCGTCGGCCTCGGCGAGCGCCGTCTGGACGGGGTTCGGGAGGGAGGCGTCGTGAACGGTCTGGACGAGGTGTTCGGCGGCCGTCTGCAAGCGGCGGCGGGCGTGCTCGGCCTCGACCATGCGTGCGTAGGCCGGTGCGTGGCGGGGCCAGGGGCATACCTGGATGAGGGTGTGCAGGTAGGAGGCGGACAGTCCGCGCGCCTGTTCGCGTCCCAGGGTGAGGACGCGGTCGAGCCATTTGGTGTTCTTGGCATGCTCGGCGGGATGGGGGGGCGGCAGGGTGCTGATCGCGGCGTACAGGGCGGCGTGCGGGGCGGTGGAGAAGGAGTCTGCGGCGATGCCGTCAACGTCGCGGAGACGGTGGGGGTCGAGGAGGAGGGCGCCGAGAAGGGCCTGCTCGATGTGGAACACCGGCTGCGGCGGCGTGATGGCGTCGAGGTCGTCCTCGTCGGGTTCAGGGGCGGCGGGCATCAGGCGGCGAGGGTGAAGTCGTTCGGGTCGAGAGTGACGCCGAGGTGCGGGGCGAGGAGGTGGCCGGCGAGCAGCGGAGGTACGGCGTTGCCGATCTGGGAGAACTGCTGGCCCTTGTTGCCGGCCCATGGGTAGTCGGCGGGAAAGGTCTGCAGGAGTCCGGCCTCGCGGGCGGTGATCCGGATGGGCTCGGGAACTGCCGGCGTATCCGCGGTCTCCACCGTGACGGGGGTAGGTTCGGCGACCCAGGTGCACTCGTTCGCCCGGTGCCCGAAGAACAGGGTGCCCGCCGGCTCAGACAAGGAACGGACGGTGGCGTTGGCCTGGTTGTTGTTGCGCAGGGACCAGGTCCAGCGATGCGCCTCGCCGGTGAACGTCGGCGCTGGAGCGTCGGCGGCCCGGTTCTCACGGGTACCGTGCCGCGCCGCCCATCCTGTTCCTTCGCGGCGGGACCGCAGGACCACACGGTCCGCCCGGGGCGTCCAGGTACCCCGCTCCCGGGCGTCGGACAGTGCCTTGCGGGAGCCAGAGGGGAAGGGTTCAGGCCCGCCCCCGGGGCCGCCACCGGCGCAGACAGTGGGGACGGGTCGGTCGGTCGCACCCCACCCGAGGGCCTCGGCCATGCTGACCCAGCGGGTGCGGCCCGGACCGAACAGCGAATCGGGCTCTGCTAGTTGAGCGTGTGTCGGCGTGGGAGGCTGCGCCGTGCGGACGCGTGAGGCCAGGAGGATGGCCCGCCTCCGTGTCTGCGGAACGCCGAAGTCGGCGGCGTTGACAATCCCGCACCAGACGGAGAACCCCCATCGGCGCAGGACGGCCGCATACTGTTTCCACAGTGGTAGGACGTCCGGTACTTCCTCCATAGCGACCCAGTCGGGCTCGCCGACCGTGTTCAGGGCGTACAGGTAGCGCATCGGCTCGGCCGCGAGCAGGGACCGCTCGTCGCGGCAGGCGGCAAGGATGCGTTCGCGGGTGTCGCGTCCGGCGGAGAGGTCCTCGACCGCCGCGTGCACCAAGGGCTGGTCGAGCAAGCCGAGGCGCTTGCCGGCCATGCTCCATGCCTGGCACGGCGGAGAGGCGATGACACCGCGGGTGCGGCCGACGACCGGCCAGGTCGGATACATCGCCACGTCGGTACGAATGGTCAACTGGCCTGCGGCAGCACGGGTCTTGCACGCCCACTTGTCCCATTCCAGGCCGACGTCCCGTGCGCCGAGGACGTGCAGCGCAGTGCTCCAGCCGCCGGGGCCGGCGAAGAGGTCGAGTATCACGTGGCCAGTCCGAAGTCGTCCCGCGTCAGTGCGTCGGCGTCGCCGCGGCACGCCCAGGGAGAGCAGCCGTCCTCGACCCCGTTCTCCAGCGCATCGGCCTCATCCGCGCCGGTGTGAAGAGCGGCCCGTTCGGCGGCGGTCACATGGTCAATCGGTGCCTGGCTCAGGGGGACGCGGGAGCGGTGCAGGAATGCCTCGCCGAGTAGTCGGTTGCCCGATGCGTTGGCGCGGGCATTGCCCTGCCGGATGGCCGCGTCGAACTCGACGACATCCGCCCACTCGGACGGAGAGGTGTCCCTGATGTGCCGCCACTGCGCATTTCCGTGGAACGGGCAGCCGAGGCAACTCGATTTCGGCGTATCGGCAAGCCCGAGAGAGGTTAGATATCGAACGCATTCGGCACGGCTCCAGGACATGTCCAGAAGAGGATGCCGGGTGCGCATGTACTTGACGTCGGCGTCTTTGGCCCGGTGGAACTCGTCGGTGGAGATCCCCACCCACTGCTCGACGAATACCCCTTTCGGGATACGTGCAGGGTAGGGGTATCCGAGCAGTTCGCGAACCTTCTGCTTTATCGGTTTTATTTTATATTCGCCCGTACATTGCCTTCGGGTCATTCCCGGTCGCCCATCCTTGTTGAGGATGTGTAGAGGCATGGATGCGAATCGGTGATCCGGGTTCAGGGCGTCACTGCGAATATTTCCGGACGCCACCCGAAGAATGGGGATTCCGGCGGGCTTCGCTACCCCCTCTTCCATGCGGTCAAGGTGGGTGTAAACCGCTTCGGGTTCCCATCCGGTGTCGGCGAAAATTGCGCAGTCGACCCTGGGGAGAATTCCTTCGGCCGACAGGGCGAGGAGAGTGCTGGATTGAACGCCCGCACCCAGGGAAAGGGCGCGGAATTGAGGCTGGTCTGGAATGGTCTGTCCTGGAGGTGGGGAACGTGGGGCATGCCTTCGGTGAGGCTCGTCTGTAATCGGGCCGGGCGATGGGGAGTGTCGGTCAGAGGCTTCGGGCAGCCCGCGCTTTCATGGCTGCGGCGGCGGGCGCGGGTGCAGTGCCGGGCCCCGTACTGGCGGGAGGGCTGCTGATGACGGCAGCCAAGGCGGTGACGCCGACGGAGGTGAGACGGATGCGGTCCTGGAGCGGTCCGTCAACGTAGGCGGACGGCGCGGAATCCGGTACGCGTTCGGTGAGTCCGTTCGCCTCCAGCGACCGGAGCGTGCCGATCAGGACGCGTTCGTCGCGGTAGTGGACGTACTCCCGGCCCTGGGAGCTGGTTGTCACGACGTTTCCGAGGGCGATCTCCCGCAGGGCGGTGTGGTGCGTGGCGGTCAGCCGGTGGTCGGGAGCGCTGGTCGAATGCGCACGGCGGCGGTGGAGTTCGCGGGCGACGGTGTCGGCGCAGCCCATAGCTGCTGTGGGTGCCAGGGCGGTCAGCGTGCGGGCCATCGGTAGTCCGTGCTCCGTGGAAGCGCTGCTCAGGAAGGCTAGTTGCTGGAGGCGGAACATCGCGTCTGCCAGCTCGTGACTCGCAAAGAGCCGCGCGTCGCTGACGGCTTCGATGGCTGCGCGGGTCGCGGAGGCGAGGTGCTGGGCGGAGGCGACGTGGGCGGCGGGACCGGGCGGGGAACCGGCGCGCAGGAGGCGGTCGAGGGTGTCGTTGTGCTGTACGTACTGGTCGGCCAGTAGCACCAGTCGTTCGACTGGCGTGGGCGGGGCGGCCAGATCGAACAGGAGGCCATCGTTGGGCGGTGTCGTCATGCACGGCGCCGGGCGGCCGGGGCGCGCAGCGGCGCCGGAGCAGGTTTACTCGGAGCGGTGAGAGGCTGCTGCACTGCGAGTACGGTGCGGGCCGCCGCGAGGGCTCGGCCGGCGTCATTGAGGTGGCTCCGCAGGCGGTTGTGATGGTCGAGCGAGTCGAGCTTCTGCCGTGGCGTGTCCTGCGCTGTGGTGGTGAGGACGAGGAGCGGGGCGAGGGCCTGGGTGTAGTGGGCGATGGCCTGTCCGAGGTGTCCGGCGCTCGCGCCGAGGTGCTCGGCAGATGGCAGCTCCGAGATGTTCGGGGAGAGCTGGTACTCGGCGTCGGCGGCCGTGCGGGCAGCCAGGTGGCACAGCAGGCCGATGTGCCGCGTCGCGTTGAAGAGGCCGGTGCTGTCCACGGTGATGCGGGCGCCGCGTACGTCCGCAGTCACGGCGTCCAGGGCCTGGAGCGGCGACATCTCGTCGAGGTCGGTGGGTTCGTAGGTGTGCAGCTGATCTCCAGACATGAGGTTCGGGGGCTTGCCACAAGGAGGCGGGCGACGTGGTCGCTGCCGTGAAGTCGGCGCTCCCCTCGCGCGGGTGATGTGCCCGCGGCCGGGCATCAGGTCGCCTCGGGCGCCGGCGGGGATGGAGCCGATCGCGGCCTTGGGCACCACGTCGTCGAGCCCGGCGGGCTCGTACGCGGAGGTTGGGACGAAGGAGAGCGGGACGGCCCCGAGCGCCCGCGGGCCAGAGGTGGGGTACCCGTGATTCGCAGTGGGTCAGCGACGGCGGTGCGCACCGGGTGACCGACCGGCCGAGGTGAGGGAATGCCCGAGCCGCTCGACCGAGTGCAGGGTGTGAGTGCTGGGCCCGCTGCTGCGGATGGGAGTGATCACGGCTGCGTTCAGGGCGGCAGCAGGCACGTCGACGAACCGCCGTTCGACGGGGCGGTCATCGGACAGGTGGGTCACGAACTGTGCGACGACCTGGGTCGGGGTGTCCACGGTGAAGACGGCGGACCAGTCCGTGTCGAAACCGTCGTCGACCGAGTGCGTGAACCGCCAGGTGCGCTCGGTATCCGCAGTGTGTTCGACCTTGCAGTGTCCGTCGGGTGACGTCCACGTCGTGCCGTGCGCGGCGCCCTGTATTGCCCACCCGTGGTCCTTGGCGATGCTGGCCGGGTACTCGTCGGCGAAGGGGATGCGGTCGGCATACCGGTTGTCGCCCAGCACCTGGGGCAGGGCCTGGGTGACGGCCGCGATGGCTTCCACGGGCACCTGCCGGGTGAACTCAGCTCGCCAGAGGGGCTCGTGGTGCGCGATCGTCCACCAGACGCCGTCCTGCCGGTCGGGGGTGAAGTCGAGAACCATCTCGCCGCCCGGGCTGTTGAGGAGCACGTGGCCCGCGGGCGGCAGCTTCTCGGACGTCCAGCCGAACATGTTGATGAGGAGACCGAGAGCATCGCGGATCTTGTCGACGCCGGCACCCGCCAGATGACGCGGGGAGACGAGGACCACCTCGTCCGGCGCGAACCGCTTCACCGGCCGGTCCGGCCGGATGCCCGAACGGCGGTTGGTGCAGGTGCGACTGGAGTGGGTGCCGACGGTGGAGCCGGCCGGTGGGCCAGGGCACGGTGTCCTTCCTCGGTGACCGTGATGTCGCGACCGCGCGCCAATGACACGGACGTGTCGTGGTGGACGAGGTCCAGTTCGTCGAGTGAGCCGAAGGTGGCGTTGGTGTCGGCTGTGCCATCGATGGTCGCGATCCGCGCACCCCGGTCCCGTACCTTCAGCTGCGCCCCGCCTTTCGCCAGGGCGTCGAGAGCCTCGTACTGTTTCGTGTTCAGCTTGGCCGGGGCCGGCAACGGTGCGGGCGCTGGTGCTGCGGCGGGGGAGATGTCCTTGGAGATCCCGTGGGCCACGTAGTGGCAGACCGTGGAGCACAGCTCCAGCTGCCGGGCGGCTTCCTGTAGATGCTCGGTCAGGACGGGCACGGCCTCAGAGCGCTCCTGGTCGCTGAGCTGCTCGTCGCGCTCGGTCGGTCCACCGAAGCGGATGCCTTCCCGGGGGTGGCGGCCAAGGCGTGAGCGAGGTCGGAAGCGGCCAGGGAAGCGGTGCCGACTCCGGCGCGCAGAGCATCCAGAGACTCGCGGCTCCCGGGCACCTGGGTGTAGGGGCTGCCATCGAGAGAGGAAACCTGAGAGGCCAGCCGGGTGGCCATGCCCTGCGCCCGGTAGAAGAGCGTGGACAGGGTGTGCAGGGTCGGTTGGCCAGGAGCAATCTCCAGACCAAGGACCGTGGAGCGGAGGTCGGCGAAGTCGACGCCAAGGTGTCGAAGGTAGGCGACGTGTGAGGAAATGCCTCGTTGGTTCAAGTCGAGGGCCGTTCTTGTCAGCGCTGGCGTCGAGCATCACGGCGCAGCAGGATGTCCGGGACGTAGGGCCGCTGGGACGTACTGGCGGACAGACCCAGGGCGAGGAGGGCGGCTGCGTCGAGGCTGGGGACCACGGGGGCTCCGGCTGTGCGCAGACGCGAGGCCAGTTCGAAGCCACCGGTGTGGAGGACGGCCCGGACCTCGCAGGTCCGTGCTGCTGCGGCGTCGTCGGTGGTGTCACCGATCAAGACGACCCGGCAGCGGTCGGGTTCATCCAGCATGGCCAGGTGGCGCTGGAGGGCCGCGGACTTCGGGGTGCCGGGAGCGCGTCGGCCATCGATGCGGTTGAAGAGGTGCTTCAGACGGGTCTGTTCCACCTCCCGCCGCAGTTGCGGGTCGTCGGTGAGTGACAGGAGGGACTGGGTGTGGCCCTGTTCCGCGATCCACTGCAGAAGGTGCGCGGCGCCTGCGCGCAGCGGTGGCTTGCGGACAGACATGTGCTCGGCGTAGGTCCGTTGGATGACGGGCCACTCTGCGTCGGTGACCGGCCGGCCGCTGAGACGGTCGTGGAAGCGGCGTCCGGGCAGGCAGTGCTGCTGGCGGTAGGTCGCCGTGTCGACTGCGGGTTCGCCGATGGCCTCCTGGCAGGCGCTCACGGCCTCGACCATGCAGTGGAGGTCGTCCAGCAGTGTCCCGTTCCAATCCCAGACGATGTGTACGGGGGCGGTAGAGGGTGTGTGCAAAGAGGGGATTCTCCAGAGGGTGTTGTCGGGCAGGCCGGGCGTGGTGAACGCAGCTGCCGTGGTGCAGGGTGGTGCCGGTCGGGTCACCGGGGTCGGTGACGCGTCGGGCTGTCCTATGCCGCGGTGCCGTAGTCGTCCTGGCTGGGGGTGTGTTTGGCGTTGGCCCTGGCGGTGATGGCCTTTGATGCGCGGGCGGATGCGGCGGACAGCTCCTTCGCTCCGGGCTCCGCGTACCACGGGCGTAGGTCGAGCATGGCGGCGCGCATGCCGGTGGCGAAGCACAAGGCCGTTCCCTTGGGCAGGGCTCGGATCGCGTCGGCGGGCAGGATCCGTTCCTGCCGCATGCTGACCGAGGTCGACTTCCCGGACTCCGAGTGCGAGGTGGACGTGGTCTCCACGTCGTGGTCACCGATCAGGCGGGACAGTTTGTCGGCGAAGTCGGGGTCATCGATGCCGGATCCGATCACCTTGACGGTGGAGGCGCTCCACATGGCGTCCATGCCGGCGTCCCCCCACACTTTCTGACCTTGGCGGTAGCTCTGGAGGATCGTGATGGGGATGATGCCGCGGCTGCCGAGGTGGGAATACAAGTCCGGAAGGTCAGAGATTTTGCATACGTTGGCAGCCTCGTCGAGGATCGCGAGCATAGGCGGGTCCAGACGGCCGCCGGCACGTTCGGCCTGGGCGGTCGCGGCGCGCATGACCGAGTCGGCGCATGCTGCGATCAGCGCACTTGCTCCGCCGCCGCCGTCCTTGCTGAGCAGGAACAAGGTGTCGGTGGAGGTGACGAAGTCGGCGGGCCGGAAGTCGGCAACGTCCTTCTGCGGTGTCACCCAAGCGGCGATCTCCGAGTTGAGGAGCGCGGCGGCGTACTGGCGGGCCGTCTCGTAAATGCCGTCCCGGGTCTCGGGCGGCCCCTCCACCGTCCCCTTGAGCTGGGCGGCGACGGCGGCGAAGCCGTGGTCGCGCAGGATGTCCAACGGTGTGCGGTCGGCGGGGAAGGCCAGCCACTGCATGATGTCGGTGATGGGCCGATCGTCGAGCGCCGCGGCCAGCAGCAACTGGGACAGGATGTTGCTGCCGGCCTTCGACCAGAAGTCGCCCTGCGCGCTCGCGTCCACGCTCGCGGCCAGGAAGTGCCCGGCCAGGCGACCGGCACCGTCGAGGGTTTTCGCGGTGGCGAGGGGGTTCCACCACATCTGGCGATCGGCGTGGGCGATCTGCTGTGGGTCCATGGTCCACACCGCACCCACCCGCGCTCTGGCCTCATGGGCCGCGGTGAAGGCGTCGCCTGCGGCTTTATTGGAGGTGAGGAGGACCGGGCCAGGTGCGTGGAGCATGGAGGGGATGGCGAGCGACGTGGTTTTCCCGGAGCGGGGCGCCATGATGGCAACGGCGACATCCTCGAACCCCATCCGCACTTCGTGCTTCGTGCCCTGGAGGTTGCCGAGGAGGATGCCGGTGTCCCTCGCTTCGATGTGCTTGGCGTCCTTCAGGCTGGGGCGCAGGGAGCGGGCTTTGCCGGAGATCGCCTTGGCCATCAGTGGCTCGATGTCCCGGGCCTTGGCCATGTCGG
The DNA here is from genome assembly GCF_042718715.1 of Streptomyces sp. NPDC058576. NCBI lineage: Bacteria > Bacillati > Actinomycetota > Actinomycetes > Kitasatosporales > Streptomycetaceae > Streptomyces > Streptomyces sp. NPDC058576. Next base: position 79,307 of record NZ_JBHXPF010000002.1, read on the forward strand.
TGATCTTCTTCCGGCCGCCGCTCAGGTTCTTGTGCCGGGCCCACAGGATTCCCGCCCCTGCCATCAATGCGAGGAGCAGGACGACGGGGACGATGCGGGCACCGATCAGCAGGGACGTTTCGCCTGCGTCGGGCCAGATCTGCTCGGGATGGAGCAGGGCATCGGTCGGCTGGTATCGCGCGCAGGTGCCACCGGTGAGGTAGGCGGTGATGTTCCCGGACAGCCAGGCGAGGTGGGACAGGGGGACGACGACAGCGACAGCGCCGAGCAGGAGGCGCAGGACCAGGTCGTACCTGTCGGTGTTGCTGCTGGAGGAGGAAGGGGGCAAGAGGTAGGTGCTTCCGGGCGGGGACGGGTGGTTCAGCGACTGCGGCCGTTCGTGGATGGTGGCTGTCGTGCTGGTCGCTGTGCCGGATCGGGGAAGGCGTGGCGGGCGGTCAGGGAGCGGACGCGTTCTTCGAGAGCGGAGTCGACGAGCCCCGCGAGCACCTCGGTGGGCCTGCGGGTAACGAGGTCCGGATCGAGAGTGGGTTGGTCGTGCGGGCTGTCCGGACGGGCCACGGGGCGCGTGTCGGCGAGGGCCGTGGTGAACGCCGCGACCAGGCGCGGTGGGGTGTGTTCGCCGAAGCTGGCCTGCCACACGGTGCGGTTGCCGATGGCGGTGGTGGCGACCCAGTGATCGGTGCTGCGGTCCACGACGCGTTCGACCCGGGCGTGGCCGCCGGGAGAAACGAGGCCCTTCATGCCGTACATCGGATACCAGTCGGCGTCCGCGAGCGGTTCGTACGGATCGGGCGGTGTGTCGGCGACGGCTGGGTCGGCGAGGGCATCGGTGACGGCGGCGATCAGTTCCACCGGGGTGTGCCCGCCGAAGCTCGCGTACCAGGCCGGCCGACCGGATCTCGGTGCGTGGGTAAGCGTCCACCACTGTCCGTCGAGGAGGGGCTCCAGCACAGGAGTGCCTTCTGGTCGGGGCTGGAGAGCAGGACGCGCGGCCTCAGCAGGTCGTTGCCGTGACTCCATCCGCAGGCACGGTGGAGCGGGACGGTGACCCAGGCGGGATCGCCGCCGCCCGCGAGGTGGCGCGGGGTGATGAAGTCGACCTCAACGGATTGGGGAGTCGGGGGCATGTTCACTTCCGTGCCGCAGGGCGCCGGGCGGGCGCGGGCGCGGGGGCCAGGATCGAACGGGCTGTGCGAGCCCAGGCATTGATCTCGCGGACGGCCTTGCCGTGGGTGGCCCAGTCGTCGAGATAGCTCCACGATTCGGCGTGATGCTCGGCGAGGGCGTCGTCGAAGCCAGCGGTGCCGGCCTTGGCGTTGGCGGGGAGGGCGTCTCGGGTGGTCAGCCACTGCTCGTGCAGTTCGTCCAGCTGGTCGAGGGCGTTGCGCAGGACGCCCAACTGGTAGACCCAGCGGCCTTGGACCGTGGTCTCCGACAGCCGGGTGAGCTGTGTCTCGGCGGTGGCCAGCAGATGCCGGGCGCCGAAGCGGAGCGGTTCGAACGCCTCGGCGGTGTCGGCGTCGCGCTGGCTCGCCCGCACGCCGTAGGCGTGCTCGTCGTGGGGCCAGCCGTCGAGGTCGGTGTGCTCCTCGGAGTACGCGTCCCAGGCGTCGAGGATCTTCTTGCTGTCCCGCACGTAGTGGTCGAGGTGGCGGAGAGCGGCGCGGTGTGCGTGGTGGTCGGTGGAGATGGACGGGTCCTGTCGGTTCAGCGGCGGGCTGCCGGACGGGCTGGGTTCGTGTTCGCCGGGGTTGTCGCGGGTTTCGTCTGCGGCCGGCGGGCGGAGCGTGCCTGTGCGCGGAGAGAGCTGATGCGGTTGGTGTGGGCGTCGACCACCTGTTGTGGGCGCAGTGGGCTCGGCTTCTGTACGGCGCGGTAGTGGGCGGTGCGTTCGTACATGCCGCGCTGGAGCGGACTGGGGTCGGCCAGCGCGGTGAGGAACGAAGCGATGAGGTGGGGTGGGGTGAGCTCGTCGAGGTAGGCGTGCCAGATGCGCGGGCCGGAGAACTCGCCGCGGGGCTCGCTGGTCTCGATGTGCCAGGACGGCAGGTCCTGGAATTCGCTCAACTGCCGCAGCTCGATATGGCACATGGAGTCCGGGGAGCGCGCTGTGCTCTCTGAGTCCCGGTGCCACCCCGCCGAGGTCACCGGTTGCCACAGGTCGGCCGGTTGCGGCGGTGCGCTGATGAGGGCGTCGGTGAGGGCGGCGAGGACCTCGGCGGGCACGAGTTCGCCGAACTCGGCGTACCACCCGGGACCGTCGTCGGAGGGCTCGGCCCGCAGCCGCCACCACGCTCCGGTGGCGGACTGCGGGTCGAACTGCAGGCTGTGACGGAGGTCAGGGCTGCGCAGGACGATCTCGGCGCTCAGGGGGTCGGAGACGCTGCTCCATCCGGCGGCGGCCAGACCGTGGGTGACGTGGCGGGCATCTCCCGGGCCCGCGAGGTGGCGGGGGCTGGTGTCTAAGGGGATCTTCCAGACGTGCTCGTCCGCGAACGCGGCGAGCTGCCGTTCGCTCAGCGGCACCAGCAGCACCCCGGTTCGCCTGCCACGGAGTCGGCGGGCAGGTCGCGGAGATCGTCCAGGACGTAGTGGAGGGTGTGCTGGTCGGCCTGCTCCCACGCGGCCGTACGCAACTCGGTGACCAGAAGGTCGACCTGCGCGGTGCGCGGGACGTCCGGGTGCTCCTGTACGGCACGGGCGAGGGCGCGCAGCGTGTCGGCGAACTGGACGGGCAGGCCCGTGTACTCGTCGAGGAGGGGCTCGACGAGCGCGAGGGCCTCGTCGAGGTCGGGGTTCTCGCGCAGATAGTCGGTGAGATCTGCCAGCGCTTCGGTGAGGGTGCGGATGGTGTCCGGGGTGAGTGCGGGCATCAATCTCCTTGGAATGGATCGGTGGTTCAGCGGCGGGTCCGGAGACCGCCGGCCGGGGTGTAGGGAGGAGCGGTTGCGCGGGGCCGGGAGCCCTTGGCGCTGTTGCGGGCCCAGGTGGAGGCGCGGGCGGCCGTGATGCGGGCCTGCTGCCACGCACTGAGCTGGGAGGGCTTGACGGAAACCGACCAGGTACGGATCTGGGCGCTGAGAGGGAAGTGTCCGCGCGGGCGCATCACGGGTTCGGGGCCGGCGAGTTCGGCTGAGAAGGCTTGCACTAGATGCATCGGGGTGTTCGGCGTGAAGTGGGCTGCCCAGCCGTTGCCCCGCTTGTCCTTCGCGCCGGTCCACCACATCGCCGAGCCGTCGGTGCTCTGGTGGTACTGCATCCACGCAGTGCCGTCGGGACTGGTCGCCATGTAGTTCTCACCCTCGAAGCGCATCTCCCACTTCTGTTCCTCCAGCGGCGCCCAGACATTGGGAGCGTGGGCGGTGCGGGGCCGGGTGAGGGCGTCGGTCAGACCAGCGATGATCTCCACCGGAGTCTGCATGCCCAGTTGCGCCGTCCATTCGCCGTTCGGCCTCTCTGCCCGGCCGTGGACGGTCCATCCGCCGGGCAGGACGTAGGGGTCGTAGGCGACACGGAGCGTGCGGTCCGGGCTCTCCATGTGCAGGGGACCGCCCGTCCTAGACTTGTCCCGCCAGCCCGAGGCGCGCAGGAACTCCGAGACGTGCCGGATGTCGCCGCCACCGGCCAGGGTTCGGGGCTGGACCAGATAGTGCTGCTCGGCCTGGTCACCGGTACCCCAGCCGTGCCGCTGCTTCTTCTTCATCGGCGCCGCCGTACGACGAGCGGCGCGGGGGCCGGAGGTTTTGCCGCGCCGGTAGCAGGTTGAGCGCCGAAACGCCGAAGGGTGGCGCGGTGCTCGTCCAGGTCTCCGCCGACGGCGTCAAGATCGTTGGCGGCCCGGCCCAGCGCGAGCCACACTTCGGCTGGAAGTACGCCGCGTTCAGCCTGGACCTTGGCGAACGTGCTGCTCACGGAGACGAGTCCGGTGACGCCGTCGAGCAGCCCGTCGTCCGGGTTGAGGATGTGTGCGATGACCTGCGTCGCTTGGTGAGGTGGAAGTACGGCGACGTGCTCGGCGAGCAGATGGAGCTGCCGGGTGATCTCGTCGGCCAGCCCTATCGGGTAGGGGGCGGGGTGGGACATGCTCCTCCGGGTCGGTGGACGGTCAGGGGCTGTGGCGCTGCCCGACGCGACGCGACTCGGCGAGGACGGCCTCCGGCTGGGCACCGGCCAACGGAGAACCGCTGTCGGGCCTGGTCGGGATGCAGGCGCGCAGGTAGCGGCGGAACAGAGCGGTAGCCAGGCGGGGTTTGAGCCGGCTGTTGATCGGTGGGGGTGTGCGGGGTGTTACGGGTTACTCCGGGATCGGGGCTGGGTGGGCGGCCCGGGGCGGAGCCGGGGCCGCCTGGGGTCTATGGGGTACGGCGGGCAGGAGCGGACCGTGAGGGTGCGCCGGCTGGTGCCGGCGGCTGTGCCGCAGGGTTCGCCTTGCGGGTGCGGATGTCGTGCGCGGCCTGCTGGTAGGTGGGTTCGTCGAAGACGGTGGGCGTGGAGTTGATCTTGTATCCGGCCAGGAGCAGGTCGGGGATGGCCCGGGTCGCCACGTGCTTCTGCTCGTCGAAGTCCAGCTGCAGGGGCGCGGTGTGGAAGGTGAGGGTCTGGTCGCCCTGCTGGACGGGGTGCCGTTGCAGACCGAGCTGGTCAAGCAGGTTGTAGAGGGCGGCAGGGGCACCGGTACGGGTGTCGACGTGGACCGTGGGCGGCAAGGGCCTCATGTAGATCTCGGCGTCCGTGCCGCATTCGTCGGCCAGGTTGGTCATGCGTTTCTCCGGGTCAACGGCGTCGGGAGGCCGGGGTCTGGAGTGTGCTCGGCGGCGGTGTGGGGGCCTTCTGCGGAGCGCGGGCAGCGTGATCACGGGCGTGGAGGATGACTCGTGCTGCCAGGCTCATGGAGTGGGTGATGTCACCGAGACGGTCGATGGGGCCGGGTTCGTCGCTGGGGGCGGTGCCATGGAGGGCGGTGGCGGCGAGCACAGCGCGGACGACGACTTCTCTGGTGAGAGGCAACAGCCCGTTGACCGGGGCGGCGATCTCGGTCAGTACCTCGGCCACCTGGCTGCTGCTTTCGGCGGCAGCGACCCGCTCGGCGAGATGGCCGAGGTAGCGCAGGGCTGCATCGCGGTCCCCGTTCGGGACGGTCAGCATGTTGAGGGCGGGGTCGAGGTGGACGTTGTGGCCGGCGGCGAGCAGGGCGTGCGAGGCGGTGGTCGCCTTCAGACGCTGCTGCTCGACGGGCAGTCCGTGCGGCAGTCGGTGGTAGTTCCCGTGGTGTCCGGCGGCGGAGAGGAAGCCACCGGTTCGCTGGAGGATGTCCGCGGCTTTCTCGGTGCCGCCGATGGCGACGACCAGGCCGGTGCGGGGGTCCTTGGTGATGGTGATGTACTCCAGCGCCAGGAAGTCGGGTTCGTGCTGCTTCATCGCCCGCGGACCGGCGGCGTGCGGTTGCCCGCAAGGACTGGCGGGGTGGACGCGGGGGTGGCGGTGGGTGCGGTCCGGCCGGCGGGGTGCTGCAGGCCGGTTCCGATACCGATTGCCTCCAGCCTGGGGCCGATCTCACGCAGGGCGCGGGCCTGGGCCTGGGTGTCGTCGCCGTTGAGACGATAGATGCCGTCCTGCGGGTCCTGGACGAAGCCGTGGGCCAGGAGGATCTCACCGGCGCGGTGGTCGACGGGCGCGGTGGCGACGCTGCCATCCGGCTGCCAGGTGAGGACGACCCGGTCTGCCTGGGAGGGCTGGAGGCCGCCCAGGGCGTTGTTGCGGACCTGGGCGAGCGTGCTGTCGTAGCGGGCGAGGAGATCACCGGCGACGTGTTCGGCGCTCAGGAACGGGTCGTCGACCAGGGCGATTCCGTTGGGCTCGGGGACGGAGCGGTACGCCTCGTCGGGCAATGCGCGCGGGGCGACGGCGGCGATGAGGAACCCGTCGCGTTCGTCGTACCGGTCCAGAAGGACGAGCTGTGCGCCGTCCGGGCGGGCAAGGAGGGCCGCTTCCTGGAGCGGGTGATCGGCGAGGGCGGCAGCGACCAGGTCCAGGTCCCAGATCCGGTCGGCGAGTTCCGCGAGGTCGTCCTTGGCGTCCGCCGGTATGTGGGAGCTGGTCCAAGTGCCGGGGAGTTCGCCGGCGAGGACGTCGGCGTACGAGGCGAGGCGATCGGAGCTTTCATGGGGGTCGTACATGGTGTCCTTGGGCGGGAGAGGAGTCAGCGGCGCAGGCCGACGGCCACCGGGGGCGGCGGGGCCGGGAGCGTGCGCGGCGGGGCGGGCAGGCGCACGCGGCGGAGCGCTCGCGTTCGTTGGGCGGGACCGCCTGTGCGCAGGTGCTGCGGCGGGGGTGCGGGGCGTGCCGGTCGGCGAGTTGATTGCGGGTGTCGGAGAGGTCGGTGCGGATGTTGCGGAGAACCTCGTCGGCGAGGTAGCGGAGCCGCCGGGCGATGTGCGGGTCGGATGGCTCGCCGAGCACGTCGTAGAAGTCGGCGGTGGCCGTGAGGACTTCCTCGATCGCGGTGAGGACACCGTCGTGGGGAACGGTCAGCTCGGTCAGTGCGGCGGCCGTCTCCTCCATGGTGGTGGCCTGTCTGACGCGGCTGGCGAGGTGGGCGACGGAGGAGCTGGACGGCGGGTAGCTTGCCGGGCGGTCGTCGGTGTCGAAGTCCTCGTCGCAGTCCACGTGGTAGCCCTGGGCCCGGAGACGGGCGACAGCGGCGGTGGCAAGACGGTCTTCGTCCTTGGCGGTCAGGCCCTTGGGGGCGCGGTGGTAGCTCTCGTGGACGCGTACGACGGGCACGAAGCCTGCGCGCTGGAGGATGCTGTGCGCTGGGGCGTCGCCCTCTCGGGCGAGGAGTTCCTCGGAGTCAGGGTCGCGGCGGATCTCGACGCAGCGGTTGAGGTAGAGCAGAGGCTGTTCTCCTACGGTGAACGGTGGGCGGAGCGCCGGACGGCGGGTGGTTCGACGGCGACCGGGGACCGGGCCAGCCCGGCTGCGGCGCGGTGCAGGTCCTCCTGGACGGCGTAGACCCGCCGGGCGAGCAGCAGCAGGCTGTGGGCGGTGCCGGCGGCACCGGGCTGATGGGCGGTCCGGTGCGCGGTGTGCTCGATGAGTCCACGGACTGCGGCCAGAGGGCCGGCGTGTTCGTCAGCCAGTTGCGTGAGAACGGCCGCGAGCTGATCCGATGCCGTCGGCGTCGTACGGGCGGCGGGACGTGACGCGGGAGTGGCACGCGATGGCGAGGCGAGGTGGAGGTCCTGCTCGATGCGGCGAGCCTCGTCCGCCAGACGCCGTGCCACGTTGCCGGGTGGCGCGTGCCACGTGCCGTCGATGTGGATCAGGTTGGCGATGAGATCGAGGCGCCCGGGCTGGGCTTGGACTGCGATCCACCGGGCGCCCTGTTCCTTGCCGGGAACTTCGATTGCGGCGGCCCGGGCAAGGCGGTGAGCTACCTCGGCATACTCCTGGAGCGCCAACTCCCGGTCGCAGGGGGCGAGGCGCACCTCGATGTGGAAGAACGCCTGCCCGTCGGGCGGAGTTGCGGGGAACGGGTGGTTCAGACGGGGATCGTCGAGGTGCTCGGCCCACTCGACGGACGTCCAGATCCTGTCCTCATCGTCCTGGGTGAATTCGTCCAGGCCCGGCCAGTGGGCGACGACCGTGTACTCCGTGAGCCCTTCGTCCAGCGAGACCGGTCGGCCGAGGGCCGCTTCGAGCGGGTCTTGCGGCTGGGGGGCCCGTTCATGAAGGTGAGGGATCACCGGCCGCCCCGGATGTCGGCGATGTGCACGAGCTGGCCCAGGGCGGTGGTGGTGTACCAGCCGCAGTCGATCAGTTCCTCCCGGCCGGCGAACCGCGCCAGGAGCGCATCCTCCATGGCGCGCAGGTGGATCAGGCAGTCCGGGCAGCGACGGGAGAGGTGCACGAGGTAGCGGGGGTGGGCGGTGACGTAGGACTGGGCTCCGCCGGTCGAGTCCCGCAGCCGCCACCCGTCCTCGTCGGTCGGGGTGTGCCAGGACGGGGCGACAACGCGCATCGAGTCGCCCCACAGCTCACCGCCGGCCACCCCCTTGAGGACGACGACGGTGTCACCGGCCCGGAAATGCTGGTGTGTGACGTCCCGGTTGGGGGTGAGCGGGTCGGGCGTCGGTGCGAACGCTGAGGTGCGAGGGGGCTGGGACATGAGGTCCTTCCGCAGGTGGCGGGGTGGGAGCATCAATAGTCCGGAGGAACGCCGGTTTGGCTAACCGGCGTTTCCCGGCTATGTTCCCCGCGATCAGCGGAACGGGTTCTCCGTCGCACGGTCACCTTCACCGGCTGCGTTGAGGAGTTCGAGCAGTTCAGAGCCATCGGCGTCGCGCTGGTCGATCCACCACCCGGCGCGAGTGATCGCGCGCGCCTTAATCTCCAGCTCTGCCCAGTCCGCCTCGTCTCAACTCCCCTCGACAGCGAGCGCGGTGTGGGCGGCGGTCATCAGCTGGTGGCGGGAGCGCTCGCCCCAGTCCAGGACCTTCTCCGGGCCTTCGAGCGGCGGCATGTCGAACTGCTTCGCCCACGCTGCGGCCTCCTCCTGCTCGGCGGCACGCTTGGCCGCGAGCCACTCCTCCTTCGAGCCGGTGTCGGCGTCGCGCGCCGCCTTCCAGCAGTTGGTGCTTCTCTGCACTTCACTCGGATGGGCTCTGGTTCGACTTCTGTGATGCGATGCGGCGCACGCTCGCCTGCGGTGTGTACCCGGCTCCCGGCGTTGGGCAATCGTTGGAGCGCCGATCCGTTGAGCGACGGGCCGTCACGGAAGTTGTGGGCGGAGCCGGGTCCTGAGAGCTTCACAGCTTTCAGCGGCAGTGCTAACCCGAGTGGGTTCGAGGCTGATGATCGCTGGCTCGCCGAGAGGGCGTGTCGAGCCAGTTGGCTACTTTCTGTAATGCGAAGCTACGAAAGGTGATCTTCGTTGCCGATTCTGGAGGACCCGTGACGCATCTCCGTAAGCGCCTGACCCTGCTGGGCTCCACCGCCGCTCTCGCCGCTTCAGCCATCGTTCCCAGCCAGATCGCCGGGGCGTCCCCGGCGGCGGCGGCATCGTATGAGTGGGTCGCGCTCGGCGACTCCTACACCGCCGGCGTCATCCCGGCCGCCGGCGACACCTTCGAGGTTCCGCGTGACGGCTGTGAGCGCACGGACCGGTCATACCCGCAGGTCATTGACCGCGACCTTGGATCGCTCCTCGACCTGACCAACGTCAGCTGCGGTGCCGCCACGATTGAAAACGTCACCTCCCGTGCCCAGGAGCCGATCGGGCGTCACCTGCCGCCGTTCTCCGAGGACCCGGACTACCCCTTCCCGCCGGTGCCGCCTCAGTCCGAGTCGGTCCGCGCCAGCACCAACGTGGTCACCGTCGGCGTGGGCGGAAACACCCTCGGGTTCGCCGACATCCTCCGGAAGTGCCTGGAACTCGGGTCGGGCAGCGAAGGCGAGGGCACCCCCTGCAAGGACGACCTGACCGCCGGCATTCCCGCCCGCCTGGCCAAGGTGAGCAGCGACTACGACAAGATGCTCACGGTGCTCCACGAGCGCAGCCCGAAGGCCAAGATCCTGGCCGTCGGCTACCCCGCGGTCATCCCCAAGGACACCTCCAAGTGCAGCTACAACAACTTCGAGCAGTTCGGCTCGATCACCCCCGGAGACCTGGCGTGGCTGCGCATTGACGTCCTGGAACCCCTCAACCAGGCCATCGATAAGTCCGCCGGTTCGCACGACGCCACCAGCTTCGTCAACCTCTACGACTCCTCCGTGAACCACAGTGTCTGCGACGCCGGCAAGTGGGCAGAGGGGATCCTCACCGACAACCAGCAGCTCGCCCTCGTCCACCCCAACGCCGCGGGTCACCGCAACGCTGCCGACCTCGTCACCAGTGCGGTCCTGAACTCCCTCGACGCGGGCTGACCCACACCCTGTAACCCACGCCATTCACGCCGCCCTGTCTCCGGCACCCCAGCCGGAGGCAGTCCCGGCCACTCACCACGCTGGTGTCAAAGCGGCCACCCCCGAGGTGATGAGGCTTCCTGTAAACGACCAGTTTGGCTCTTCGTTCCCCAGCGAGGCGCCTAAGGCAACTGTGGCGGGATGGGCGGGTGTCCGGGTGCGAGTCTTTTCGGGGGACAATCCCACCCGGTTTCGGGGTTCTCCCTGAGTGTGCTGAGGTGTCCGCCGCCCTAGCGTGCGGGTATGTCAACTTCCCGACACATCAAAGTCTTCGCGGTGGTCGTGGGGGGGGGGGGGGGCCCCCCCCCCCCCCCCCCCCCCCCCCGCCGCCGCCGACCCGGACCCGTTCGCCCGCTTCCACGGCCAGCACGTCGACTGGCACGCCTGCGCCCTCGGCGCCGACGACGAGCTCGGCCAGAAGCTGGACGCCGCCGGTGCCGACTGCGCCGACATCACCGTGCCGCTCGACTACGCCGACCCCGGCGGTCGCACCATCACCGTCGCCATATCCCGCCTGAAGGCCACCGACACCGCCCACCGCATCGGCCCGTTGCTGCTCAACGACGGGGGACCGGCCGGCCCCAGCCTCCACATGCCACTGACCAAGTCGAAGGTGATGGGAGAGGTCGCCGACCGCTACGACCTCATCGGCATGGACCCGCGCTTCGTCGGCCGGAGCACCCCGCTGGACTGCGGCTGGGACCTCGGCTCCGCACCCCTGCGCTCCGCGGGCGCCGACCTGGCGGCGTACCGCAAGGAGGTCGCCGTCGCCCGCGAGCTGGCCCGGCGGTGCAAACGCGCCCACGGCGACGTGCTGCCGTACGTCACCACCCGCAACACCGCCCGCGACATGGACGTCATCCGCGCCGCCCTCGGCGAGGACACCCTCTCCTACCTCGGCTACTCCTACGGCAGCTACCTCGGCGAGGTCTACACCCAGCTCTTCCCCGGCCGCACCGACCGCATGGTCCTCGACGGCGTCAACTCCCCGGAGCGCTACAGCCACACCCTGCTGCGCGGCGCCGAGGCGGCCAACGAGGCGGCCCTGCGCGCCTGGGCGTCCTGGGCCGCCGCACGGCACAGCACCTACGGGCTGGGCCCCACGCGCGCCGAGGTCCTGGCGACGGTGAAGCACATCCTGGCCGCCGCTGCACAGGAGCCACTGCAGATCGGGGACACGTACCTGCTGGACGAGCACGTGCTTCCCTTCTTCTTCATCGGCGGCCTCGGCAGCGACCTCGACAAGCAGCGCGCCGACCTGGCCGCGACCGTACGTCTCCTGGCGCACGCTGCGGACCGCGAGCCGGTCGAGCCGTCCGAAGAGCTCGCCGGGCAGCTGGAGTTCCTACTGACCAGGACAGGTTCGGCACCCGCCAGCCAGATGACCGCGATCGTCTGCGGCGACGTGGCCGAGCGGCGCGGCGTCAGCAGCTACTGGCGCGCGGTCAAGGCGTCCCGCGAGCGGTACCCCCTCACCGGACCGCTGGCCAACAACATCACCCCCTGCGAGTTCTGGGACCGGCCCGCCGAGGCGCCGACCGAGCTCGACAACGGCGTCCCGGCCCTGCTCGTCGCCGCCACCCGCGACCCCCGCACCCTCTACGCCAGCGCCGAGGCCATACGCGAGCAGTGGCCCAGCTCCCGGCTGCTCACCGTGAAGGGCGCTCGCCAGCACGGCCTGTACGGCGAGTACGGCAACGCCTGCGTCGACGAGCGCGTCAACGCCTACCTGCGCACGGGCCGGCTCCCCGCGCACAACCTGACCTGCGAGGCATAGCCCTGTCAGCGGCACCCGGCGACGCGGGCGGCGCCGGCGTCGCCGGGGCACACACCCCCAGACCGGCCCTCGGCGCACCGGTACCGCTGTGCCGATGTTCCCCAATCCGCTTGTGGAGCCTGCGGCCCGTGACGCCCGTCCCGGGTCGGGTGCCGTTTGAGTGGGGAGATCCATCGAGCAGGTCTGAGGTCACCAGAGATCACCGGGTGGCCGTTTTCGTCGAGCGCCATCAGAGGCACCACGATGGCTGGCACGCGTGGTAGATCATCTGCAGTCGGATGCCGATCGTCCACCACCGATGCGCCAAGCGGTCGGAGACCATCACAGAAGCAGAACCAGAGCCCGTTCTCGCCCACATCCAGGGACGCGCCCGCGCGGTCGCGTGACCGCCGTCGGGGGCTCACCGCAGCCGCTGATGCCTGGGCAAGGCCGCGCACCACGCCTCGATGGACACGAGCCACCGTGGCTGTTCCCCGGCGCCTACACTGGACGGCCGCTGGAGCCCCACAGTCTCGGTCGGCGTCTGAAGAACCTCGGCATCCGGCCCCGCATGGCCCGTAACGCCTCCCTCATGGACATCGCCTCGGAGCTGCCCGCCGCCGTCTTCAGCCGGCTTCTCGGCTTCAGCCAGTCCACCGCCGACAACTGGGGTTCCGACGCACGCGGTTACAGCTCCGCCTACGGTGCCGAGATCGCCAGGCGCGGCAGCGGCGAATGACCCTGGCCAGCCCCGGAGGGCTGGCTGCAAAGCGTCTCGGCGGGCATGCGCTCCGTCGGCTGCGTGCGCATGGTTTTGCGGTTGATGTTGAGCCTGGCGTTGAGTCAGAGACCCAGGGCGCGGCCGATCGGCCCGAAAAGGCCGGTGAGGGCGATGTCGGACCGGCTGGGACCGCCGGACTTGGTGGGCGTCCACTTCTTGATCGACCAGGTCTGGCCCGGACCGCCCTTGGGCTTGCCCACGAGGTAGCCGTTCTCGTCGGTCCAGTAGGTGCGCTCGTAAGAGACCGTCTTGCTGTCCGAGCTGTAGATGTAGGTGCCGTCGTAGGTCCACCCGTAGGTGCTTTCTTGGCCCCGGCTGGCTCCACAGCCGTCCAGCTCAGTGGCGGCGTTGGACGCGATCACCGGCGGGATCACGCGCTCCTTGGCCGCCGCCTTCAGATAGGCGTCAAGCGCAGCGACGATGCGCTTGTCCTCGGGGGTGTCGAACTCGCCGTCCGTGAAGTGGAAGCCGGCGTCCTCGCCAAACGTCTTCCGGAAAGCGCACTGCGAGTGCCACTCGCGCAGGTCGTCCGACGCAATGGCTGCAAGGGCGGCAGCCGCGCGGCGCTCCTCGAACCCCGGCAGCAGCTCAGCGGCCCGGGCGGCTACCTTCGCGGCGCGTGGGTCGTTCTCCAGACGCTCCACGGTCTTCCAGTCGATGCTGGGCACCTTCTTCATGATCGAAAACAGCATGTGCAGTGCATGCCGCGCACCCTCCGACAGCAACTCCACCTGAGCTTCCGGGAGCACAAGCAGCTTCTCCACCTGGTCGGTCCCGACCTCGTACATGACTGCTTGCAGCTCCAGCCAGTCCGGTGAGCTGCCGTCCGCGACCGCGAACCGGTAGGTGCGCAGCGTGGCGAGGTCCCCGGCGCTGGGAGGGTCGTCCTGGCCGTTCCACGCCTCCAGCTCGGCGTCCGCAAGGGCCTTCCCCCGCTCCTCAAACTGCATGCGCTTGGCCCGGCGGGCGCGGAAGCGGTCCCGGACGGTCGTCCACTCGGCGGGGATGAGCGGGGCGAGACGGCTGCGCACGTCGGCGGGCATGTCGTTGAGCCGGTCCTTGAACGCCTTCTGGGTGTTGAAGCGGTCACTGCTGTTCGTCTGGGCGTACATCCACACGCAGTAGTCGCCGATGTTCTGGTATTCGCCGACGGCGTAGCTGACGATCTGCTGGGAGTCCTTGATCGTGCTGTGCCACCAGACGGTGGCGGGGGTGTTATCGGCCTCGCTCAACCGAAGGGTGGGCTTCTCGGTCACGTACTGGAGATAAGCCGTGCCCTCCTTGTGGTCGCTGACGTTGTGTGTGTCTCCCAGGCGTACACGTACGGCCCGGCCGGTCTCGTTGTTGACGATGGTGAAGTTGCCTTCGGGGTACTTGGCCATGACACCAGTATCGCAACTGATAGCACCCGGAAGGTCGCAGAGCGTCATTTTCATCCGCTCGGACCAAACCTGCTCGGCTGGTGAGCAAGCGCTGGACCATATGGCTGATGCGCCAGATCTCGCATTCGCGGCTGATCCCCACAGCTGCGTCGGAGCCATGACTCGTAACCAAAGGCAGAGGACGCCAAGGCGGCTTCGATGGCTGCGGGGGTGCTACTGCGGGCGCTCCCAGCCCAATCCTGCGGTCTCGCTCTTCGCAGGAGGCCGTGCTCGTTCGCCCGGCAAATCACTGAGCGGCATTCCGCATGTGCGGATAGCCGAACTTACCAACAATTGCCATGTGGTTGTTCCTGCTCTCTGTTTTCTGCGTCGTCTCACCGTGTCCTGCGGATGGCGTCTGTTGCCGCCGTGGCGATGGCGACGGGAGCGCTTGATGGCCGGGGCAGGTGCAGCAAGGTGGTCCCCGGCAAGTGCTGGGACTCCGCGGTGAGGCTGAGCTGGAGTACGGCGCAGCCGGCGGTCGTGAGCTGCGTGACGCGGGTGACGGCGTGAGCGGTTTCGTCGCTGACGTACCGGGCGTCGGTGACGATCACGAGGAGGCGGCCGGCGCCGGGGCGGCTGAGTTCGAGGCCGTGGTCGAGTGCGTCGATGGCGTCGCCGAGGTTGTGGTGGCCGCCGGTTGCATCGAAAGTCGTCACGCGCTCTGGTGCTCGGTGGGTGGGGCGGGTCAATGCGGTCAGGTGCCTGTCATAGGCGATGGTGGCGGTAAGGGAGTCGGGGTCGGTCAGGGCTGCTGCGCGTGCCACGATCCAGGCAGCGGACGCGACGGGCGCGCAGGCGGCACGCATGGAGCCGGAGACGTCGACGGCGATACCCACACGCAGCGGTGGGGTGGGAGAGTGGCGCCGGCGGGTGTGAGTGAACGGCTCCGCGCTGGGGATAGCCCCGGCTGCGCGCTGGGCGTCGCGGGCGAGGGCACGGCCCATGTTGAGGCGGCCGGGCGGGGTGGGGCTGGTGGTCCGCTCCTCGGTCCGCTCGCGGTAGGCAGCGGCGCGCAGGGCACGGCTCAGGCGAGCGGCGGCACTCTGCTCGGCGGCGGTCGGCTTGCGGGTACCGGTGATCGGGTTGCTGGACGGCACCGGTCTGCCGTCGGGAGCGACGGTGGTGCCACGGGCGCTGAAGACCGACTTGGCGGTGGCGGCGGCCTTGCGTCGCTGGCCGGCCCTCTGGGCCCGGTCCTGAGCCTGCGCCTTGGACTGCGCGGCCACGGCGTTGGCAGCTGCGGCCTGTGCCGCGAGGTCGGCGGCGTCGGTGGCGGCCGTGCTGTCCATGACGACCCGCACGGCGCCGGACAGCAGATCGGTGAGGTTCTCCGGCACGGGCAGGGCGGGGGCGGCGTCCAGGGCGTCGCACCATTCTTGACCGTGCGCGAGCATGGTCGTGGCGTCGTGGTCGGCGCACTGATGAGCTGCGGCCCAGATGCGGGTGAGGCTGGCCAGCAGGTCTGCGCCCAGCACCTTTTCGCACAGATCGGCGACGGCCCGGGTCTCGCCAGCATCCAGGATGCCGACGTCACGGCGGCCGAGGACCAGGGCCGCCACGCCGGCGGCCTGCTCGATGCCCTGGACGGTGGGGTGCGCGATGTCGGGCATCACCAGGGTTCGGGCGCTGGTGCGCAGGTACGTGCGGTCCGTGGGCCGCCCGATCAGATGCGCGCCCTCGACACGGCTCTCCTCCAGCAGGAGCGCGGCCTCGACGACACGGGGGTCCGCTCCGGCAGGCTGTGTCTAGACGGAGTGGGCCGCGTGCGCGGCCTCGTGGACGAACACGCCCCAGGCGGCGGGATACCGCTCCTCGTCGCCCACGATCCGCGGATGGATCTCGTGGGGCTGGAGCGGGGCGAACAGGCGGGCGTCGAACTCGACCTCGCCCAGAGTGGGGAAGTAGGCGGCCGGGGCGCCGCTGCGCGTGCCGGGGCGGCAGGTGACGAGGAGGTCCTGGCGGCCGGAGAGGGCGACCAGCCGGTCGCCGAGTTCGGCTCCAACGCGCAGCCACGCGTCCGGGGAGGAACGGGGTTGCGCGGGCGGGGCGCCGTCGTCGTCCCATCGCGCGAGGTCGGCGTCGTCGTCCCGGGTGGTGGCGGGGGACTGGACGTGGTGGTGGGCGCTCATCGCGAGCGGCCCCGGTGTGCGGAGACAGTGCTCGGGGGCTGCCGGGCGGCTGAGGCGGGGAGCTGCCTGCCGAGGGTGAGGGGCGCGATCTTCGTGACGCCGACGGTCTTGATGACGGCGGCGGCGACGGCGTCGCGATCCTCTACAGGAGCGATGCCGACCAGATTTGCGAGCGCGGCATTGGTACCGAGGACCGCCTCGGTCTTCTGGTAGCTGAGAAGCTCTCGCAGTTGGGGGGCCCAGCCCAGCTCGCCGAGGTCGACTTGGTGGGCGAGGTGTCGTGCGACCCGGACCACCCTGGCATCGATCTTCAGCGCGGTGGCGAGGTCGTAGTCCGTGCCGATCTGTATCTGCACGCTGAACCGGGACGACAGCGCCTCCGTCAGAACGGCACCGTGTACGCCCGGATTGTGGCCCGCCACCACGTAGAAGCCTGGCTCGGCCTTGATGGTCTCGCCCTTGTGGGCCTTGACCTGGATCTGCCTGCGCCCGTCCATCGCGGGATACAGCGCGGCCAACACTTTCGGTGAGATCAGGGTGGCGTCGTCGATCAGCAGTGCGCGGCCCTCGGTCATCGCGCTGACGAGCGGACCGTACTGGAAGACGTAACCTCCGCTGTCGGCCTGCGTGTACTCGCCGATCAAGTCGCCGACCGTGGTGTCGCCGTCGCCGGCGACGGTGAGCAGGTCCGGGAACGCCGCCTCCACCAGCGACGTCTTGCCGGTGCCCGGAGGGCCGTAGAGCAGCACCGGCACGTCGGCGTCGCGCAGGCGATTCAGCGCCTCGACGTCGGGCAGGTCGGCCAGCTCCCGGGGGTGGTAGAGCTGGCCCCCCGCGCGGCGGATCGGACCGGTCTGTCTGGGCGTGGCTGAGGCGGGAATGGTCGTGCGGGCCGTGGCCGCCTGGGCGCGGGGAGCGTGGGTGCCCGGTGGGCTGATCACGGCGGTCTGCGCGGCTGTGACGGTCTTCGCGTTCGCCCGGAACTCCGGCTGTCCGGTTCCGCTTTGGTCGGCCTCGCCGCGTCGCACCAGGGTGAGAGCGGCGTTGCGGACGGCGCCGTGGGAGTGGCCCAGCTGCCGGGCCATGTCCCCGATGGTGAGCGTGTCCGCCGGCCGGTCGGCCAGCAGCCGGGCCACCTTTGCCCGTAGTTCGCCGCCCTTGGTGCGCGCTGGACTGGTAGACGTTCCGGGTGTGGTCAAGACGAGGGTCCTTCAACGGGTACGGGTGCGGGTTGGGCTGGCGATGCGCTGGAGAGGCTGGCCGCTCTCGGAGCGGATCACGGACTGTGCCGACATCGGCGACCGGGCCAACCGGGGCGTACCGTCGGCGCTCACCGGCCGACCGAGGGATCGGTCCAGGTGCAGGGGATGCCCGCCAACGAGCAGCTCGCTGGCTCCGTACCGGGTTCCGTCGCTCGGCAGGCGCAGCCGGGCGTCTCTTCGAAGCCGTCCTGGAGCAGGATCCGCCGGGCGGCGGCGTTGTAGCCGGTGGTGGTGACCTCGCCGGTGATGGAGTGCCGGATCGTCATGAACGGCTCTCCTGGCGCTTCGGGCAAGACGGATCTCCTCAAGGAAGTACGGGAAGTTGGGGGATGCGCCCGTAATCAGGGCGTCTTGTGCCGGCCTCGGAGCGGGCGGCGGTGACGGCCTCGCCGGCGGTGTCTGGCCGGGCCCAGACACCGACGTGCGGCCAGGAGGACGGTGAGGGCGAAGGCCGCGCCGGCGGCGGGGAGCGCGGCGCTGGCGAGCGGCTGCTCGGCGAGACGTCCGGCGAGGGCGGTACCGGCGGACTGCCCGGCGCCGATCGAGAGGATCAGCCACGCGTACGCCTCGGTGGTACGGCCCTTGGGGGCGAGGGCGTCGGTGGCGAGGTAGGCGCAGGCGACCACGATGGTCAGGAACGCACCGGGAAGGGCGACCGCGGCGGTGGCCGCGTACGGGGCCGGGAGAGCAAGGAGCGGGAGCCACCCGCCCAGGAACGCGGCGGTGGCGACGATCAGCCGTCTGGTGGCGGTGCCCGACCAGGTACGGCGTCCATAGATGAGGCCGCCGACGAAGCTGCCGGTGGAGAACGCGGCGGGGATGATGCCCGCGAGCATGTCCTGCTCGTAGTGCTCGGCCACCGAGACCGACCACACGTTCATCGCGCCGATCGCGAAGCCGATGCCCGTCAGCGAGACGAACAGCAGTGTCACGCCGGGGGTGGCCAGCCGCCGTACTGGGGCAGCGTCCTGGTCCTCGAACTGTTCGGGGCGCCAGCGCCGTGATGGCGGTGACAGGGCGACCGCGGCGGTGCCGACGAGGCCGAGGGCCGCGGTGACGGCGAGTGCGACGGCGGGGTTGTACGCGGAGGCGAGCGCGGCGACGAGTAGGGGTCCGACGATGTACAGCAGGCCCTGCGTGCCGGTGTCGAGCGCGAGTGCGGCGTGCCGCAGCCGGGGGTCGGGCAGCACGCTTGGCCACAGTGCACGCAGCCCGGCCTCCAGCGGCGGTGCGGCGAGCCCGCCGACGACGACGAGGGCCGTGGCCAGGCCGGGTCCGCCGTACGGCCCGGCCAGAGGCAGGGCCACCAGGAGGGTTGAGTTGAGCAGGGCGGCCGGGAGGTGCACCGCGCTCTGGCCGTGGCGGTCCATGAGGCGTCCCTTGACCGGCTGGGCGAGGGCGGAGGCCAGCCCGTACAGGGCGCTGAGCAGTCCGCCGAAGGCGATGCTGCTTCCGTTCGCGGTGGCCCACAGGAGGATGGCGACGGGGGCCATACCGTTGGGGAGCCGGCCGGTGAGGGTGCCGCCGAGGAGGCGGGTGACGTACGGGCTGCCCAGCACCGCGCCGTACGTGATGCGCGGTGCCGGGGCGGGGGGTGCGATCAGGGACAACGGGTGCTTTCTGGGGTCTCAGCGGTGGCGGGCGGGCCTACCGGCGAGGGGCGGCGGCGCGGGTGGCGAGGTGTCCACTGCGGGTCGCGGGCGTACGCGCAGGACGGGGGTGCGGTGCGGGGGCAGGACGGCGACGGTCGCGCCGAGGTCCTCGGCCGCCTCTTGGACTTCGTGGGTGAGGAACTCGATCTGGCGGCCCAGAGCGGAGAGCCGGGCGGCGATTTGCTGCCCTTGGACGGTCTCCAGAGCGCTGGCGAACTGGCCGCTTGTCTCAACGAGTTCCTGCAGCCGGACCATGGGACCGGCGGCGTAACCACCTTGGACGGCACCGAGGAGAGCGTTCGACGCGTCACCGGCAGCGCGGCCTTCGACGACATCGCGGATGAGATCCTGCAGGGATATCTCCGGTGCTGGTAGCGGGCGGTTGAACCGGGAGAGATTCCGTCGCAGTACGCCGGGCGGAACGGGAGAGGGAAGGTCCTTCCCCGCCTCGTACTCGTGTTCGTAGTGCCCGATCACCTGCCAGCCGGGTGCCCCCGGGTCGCCGCGCAGCGCGACGACAATGGACTCGTCGTCTTCGACCAGGTAGGCGAGGGTGATCGGCTGCCCGTCGGCTGCGTACCAGGACTCGGTCAGCTCCAGCGCACCACGCCGCTGCGCCGCCACGGCCATCTCGGTCCACCTCTGCCGTTCCTCGTCGGTCAGCGGACTCTTCTGGTGCTGACCGCCGTCACGTTGGTCGGCCAGGTTGCTCGCGATATAGCCGTGGTCCGCCCAGGCGGTGAGGTGAGGCCACAGGGACGCGTGCTGAGCGCGCTCGTCCGCGGAGCCGGAGTCAGCCGGTCGTTCGAGGATCCAGCGGATATTGGCGGTGGAGGCGTGCAGGACGTCCAAGACGGCCTGCCACCCCGCCAGATGTTGGGCCGGTGGCAGTTCGTCGAGCACGAGGCGGGCGACGTCGAGGAGCGCCTCGGCGTGCGGGGCGAGATGGGTGCGGTACGCCTCCACCGCAGCCTTGTCGCGGTATGCCCGTGCGGCCTCCGCGGCACCAGGGTGGACGGTACGGCCATGGCGATCACGCGTCCTGTCGAGCGCGACGTCGGTCTCACAGTCGATCACCGACATGCGAAGCCGGAAGTTGCTGGCGGCGTTGGAGAGTTCGGCGGCGCTCGGCCGGGGGCCGCCGGGGGCCGGGCTGCTGGCCGGTGTCATCGGGACCGCCCACTGCTCGAAGCCGTGAGGTGGACGGTCGGTGCGTAGGCGGGCTTCGGCGGGACCGGCCGGGCTGCTGGCGCGGAGGTCGTGGGAGGGGTGGCACGACGCTGAGTCGTTGCGGCGGCGGCGGCCTGGGCGAGACGGGTGCGGCGCTCCGCGAGTCCGTTCGGCCGGGTCGGGCGGGGCGGTCTGGCGGAGCGGGCCGGGTCGAGGCGGATGTCGGCCAGCACGGTGAAGCCCTGGCGGCGAAGATCGTGCACAGCTTGTCGAACGCGGCGGGGACCGTCGCGCTCGGGCTCGCTGAGCCGGTACAGCCCTGGTTCACCGGGGACGGGCTCGAACGTTTCGCGCTCCAGGTACCAGTGGGCGAGGTGTGCGGGCATGGTGGCGGTATAGGAGGCGACGAGGCCGTGTTCCTCGTGGTCGCCGAAGGTGAAATGGGTGCCGGGTTGCAAGGGGGCGGGATTCTCCTCACGTTGTCGGAGTGGAGCGATCAGCGGCTGCGGCCAGGGCAGTGGCCAGCGGCAAGGGATCGGATCGGCGCGGAGACGGGGAGGGCCGGGCGGCGGTGGGGTGCGCTCACTCGGGCCTGGCGCAGGAAGGTCTCGCCCCCGACGAGCCAGGTCTCAATGGCCGGCCACGCCCGTGCACGGCGCTCCTGCGGCGCCACGAAACCTCCGAGGGCCACCTCAACGCCCAGGTCCTCGGCCGCGATCACGGCGTCGGCCAGTCGGGACAGCGTCTCGGCATCGGCGGGCCACGGGCTGCTGGCGGGACGGCACCGGTCGATCAGTGCCGGGGCATGGTCGAGGGTGGTGAAGAAGCTACGCCAGGAGTTGTCGAGGAATTCCTCGGACGCGGCGCCGAGCGCGGCAGCGCTGAGAGGGGTGGCGTCGCTGAATCGGCCGGAGGCCACCACGGTCTGCCAGGCACCGTAATCGGCGCGGATACTTTCGAGAGCAGCGGCGATGACCGCCGTGCGGCGCGCGTGGACGGCCTGCTCGTAGGCGGGCAGGAACCGGTCGGCGACGGCTCGGGCCGCCCGTCCGGAGAACGGCGGCACGACGATGCTGCGCGGCGCGTGCGGATCGGCGTAGCCCTCTTCGAGCCCTTCCGGGGCGAACGCGCCTACCACGTAGCCCGGGTCATGGCCGGGGCGTTCGACAAACAACAGCGTGGTGCCGTGCTCCGCGTCGCGGAGCGTGGCGGCGTAGGGGATCCGTTCGCTCTGGATGGCGCGGCCGAGTTCGCCGCTGTCCCAAATCCAGGGCACCAGGTCCTCCTGCCAGGATGGGTGGGAGTAGATCTGGACGGAGGTGCGCCACCGACCGGGAAGTTGGCTCGCGAGGTCACGGGCGGCGTCGCCGATGAACCGGCGGCCACTCGGGTGCACGGCGACGCGATGCCGCTTCGCGCACGCCACCAGGTCGGCCACTATGGTCTCGGTGCCGTCCACAGGCAGGTGGTAGACGCCGTCGTCGTCGCGACGGAAGCCGGTCTCCGCGAGGGCGGTGCGCGCCCGCTTGTGTTGCTCCCCTTGGGCGATGGCCACGATCCCGGACTCCCGGGCGTGCGCCAGGATGATCTGCGCCTCAGCCATGGCTCATTTCCTCGGTATGCTCCGCATTTCGTGTCGGCGTCATGCCGCGGTGATCGGAGCGGTTCGGGGCAGGCGTGTTGTCCTCCTTCTGGTCGGTGGAATCCATAAATCATCGCGACATAGGCCGGTTTTCCTAACCGGCGAATCCCGGCTATGTTGCGCCGCCGTGATGGCAACGCGGCCGACGTCAACCACCCTTCGCGCGTAACACGCGATGGCCGCGATCTCCGCCGCCATTCACCCCGCCAATGCCGAGCGGGCCGACACTGCCGGAAGGCGGTCAATAGGCACCGGCCTTGTCGGAGCGAATCGGGGACGCTCTGATAGGGGCAGAGACCAGCGGCGTCGGGTGGGGGAGCGGACATTGGTGCTACAGGAAGCGCGTGGTGGACACCGGTCACCGGCGCCGGGCTGGAATTGCGCTGACAGCACGAGAGGCGCGGACGCGTGGGCGAGCCGTTGACGGGCGCTGCCCGACTCGGGCTGTGCTGTCCAGCCGACGGGAGGCTTTGCGTAGACGCTCTCCTGCTTCCGCGTATTTCTCGGCGGCTACGGTGCGGGCCAGCGCGGGGTCGTTCACCAGGTGCGGGTGGGTGTGGAGCATCAGCTCTTTTCGGAAACCCGAAGTCACATGTGCCAGTGCGGACGTCAGGTGCCTTTGTGCGCTGGCGATCTGCTCCGCAGCTTCGGCGACGCCGGCGAGCACCGTACGCTCGGCCGGCCCAACCTTGTCCGGCTCGGCGAAACTCTCCCGCATGCGCTCCGCGATGTGGTTGAGGTGGTAATTCAGCATGCCGATATCGTCGAGAAGATCGGGTACGGACACCTCGGCGGCAACGGCGGGGAACTCCGCGACGAGCGCATCGATCTGCCTGGCCAGCCCGGCGCAGGCGGAGGCGGTGAAGGCTGCGGCCATCACGCGGCTGCTCCTGCGCCGGTACGCAGGACTGCACGCAAGTGGCGGCCGTACTGCCAGGCGTGTTCTCGCGCCGCAGCCTCCAGTTCGTCGTACGAGGCGCTCTTCGTGAGCTGCCCGGCGTGCTTGCGGTAGCGGTAGACGGATACCGGCAGCAGGACCCCGGGGGCGAGGGTGGTGATGCCGAGTGCCGCGCAGTAGTCCTCGCCTTGAACGAGACCGCCCATGGGAGCGGCGCGGACCAGGTCGGTGCGGGCGAGGATGGTGGTGGGGCCGATCGGAATCGTGTCGGAGGGCTTCAGCCAGTACGTCCAGACGTCCCCGGCCGCGTGGTGTCCGGGCGGCGTCGAGCAGCGCCAGAGCGTTGTCGAGCCGTCCGGGTGAAAGTCCTCGCTCCACCCCGCACACCACCCCGCATCGGTCGTCCGGAGGACGTTGAGCCGTGTGGACATGGCGTGGTCGGGGAAGGTGTCGTCGTCATCTGCCCAGTTCACGTACGGCGTCCGGACCAGGTTGAGGGCGAGGTTGCGGGCACAGGCGGCACCCACGGCCCGGGGCAGGGCAAGGGTGCGGACGCGGGGGTCCTGCGCGAGCGGGGCCGGGAGTCGGTCGGGTGAGGCGCCGTCGAGCGCGATCACGGCCTCCCACGGCACCGACTGCCGGGAGAGGCTGGCGTGCATGGCGGTCAGGTAGTCGAGCCGGTCATCGCGTAGTTGGCTGGCGATGACGACGGTGATCAGGGGGGCGGTGTGCAGGGGACTTCTCCAGATTGAGCCTGGGGCTGAGCGGGCGTTCGGCGGCCGTCACGGGGTGAGCCGTGTGGCCAGGCTGACCGCGAGCGGATCAGCGGTTGTTGGGCCGGCGCGCTGTTACGGAAGGAGGGCTGGGCGGGAGGCGGGGTTCTGTGGTGCTGGAGGTAGCCGGTGCCACGGGGCGGTAGAGGTGATCCGCGCTGCGGTGAAGTTGGCACGCCGCGTGGTGAAGACGTCGCCGGGCGCTGTTGAACAGGCTGTCGAGGGTGGCGTGTGCTGACCGGATGGTGTCCGCGCGGACGGCAGGGTGGTAGCGGCTGGGGCGGTCCTGGAGGATCGCGACCTGGACCATGGCCTCTGCGAGCTCGGCGAGCGCCTTTCCAACGGTGCCCGCCGCGTGAGCCTCCATGATCACTCTTCGGTGTGTTCTGGCCGGCGGGCCGCCATGGGTTCGTGGTGCCCGGCTCTGCACAGCCACCGTGTTGGCGAAGGAGGAGAGCAGAAACCCCAGGCGGCGAATTTGATCTTCGACGTCCTCGGCGAGTCCGATGCCGTACCCGGTGGCCGTGGAGATCGGAATCTCGGCTGCCGCTCCGTACAGCTCGTCGGCGATGCTGAGCAGCGCGGCAGTGTCGTCCAGGGATGAGTGCATCGTGCCCGCGGAGGCTTTCAGGACCTGCGGGTCGGGGTCCGGCCGGCGGGGGAGGAAGCTGTCTGCCGGGCGAGCGCCGTCGTGGGCAGCCCGGCCTCCAGCTTGCCGGGGCCGGTGGTGACCGGGTCGGTGCGGGCCCGGCTGGGGTTGGCGGGCGGTTTTGGCAGGTCCTCCACCTGCTGGAGGACCTGCAGCAGGGCCTGCTCGTAGCGGGGGAGGAGGCGACGGGCGACGGTTGCGGCTGCGCGTACGGGGTCGGTGGGCACGGCGATGCCGGACGGTTCCTCGACGCCGTCGAAGTGGTGGGGCCCGATCCCCGCCCAGTCCGGTTCGAGTGGGGCGACGACAACCTCGTGGGGATACCGGGGCCGGTCGGTGACGTACAGCGTCTGATCTTCGGGACCGCGGAGGACGGCGCCGTGTCCGAGGACGTACGTGCTGGCGATGTACTCGACGTGTCCGGAGTCCCAGAGACGGTTGGTGGTGGGGAACTGGTCCTCGTAGAGGGCGTAGTGCTGGTAGGTGCTGGTCCAGCCGCCGGGCAGGCGCGCGGCCATACCGGAGGCGAGGGCTTCGAGAGTGGTGTGCGGCAAAGGAGGGGCTTCCGGTCTGCGGAATGGTTCGTGAGGGCGATGGCCCCGGGGGAGCCTCAGTGCGTCTGTCGTGATGTTCGGGACGGGAAGGGCGGGACGGGAAGGGCGGGCTGGGATTGAGTAGTGGTGGCGCGCTGGTACGCGGCCAACGCCGACTTGAGGTGGGTGATGGCGTCGGCGCGGCGTGCAGCCAGGATGTCGATCTGGGTACCCGAGGTCTGCAGGATGCCCAGGGGGTTCGCCGCGGCGGCCCCGGCTGCGACACGGGTCAGGTCGGCGGCGGCCCAGGTGCAGCGGTCGACTAGCTCGCTCTGCACGCTGTCGAGATGCCGTGCGGCACGCACCACGAGTTCTGCGAGTTCGTTCTCTGCGCTGCCGGGCGAGTGGAGGGTCCGAAGCGCATTCGGTTGCTTCTGGAGGGCTTTGACAACGAGCTGGTGTCCATGGGCAGTTGGAGGTATGGGTTGCTTTGGCTGTTCGTTCACGTCTTCGTTCCGGGTCAGCGTGTGTGCCGTGGCGGTGCCGTCGGGAGGGCGCGAGGAGGAAGGGACGGCGTACGGCTCGGGGAGAGCGGGGGACGAGGACCCGGCGCGAGCGAGGTCAGCGTCCGTATCCGCGCCTCGGCGGTCTGCAGGTCCTCTCCGAGGCTGCGTACCTCGGCGGCGGCGCCGGCGAGGTCGTGGGACAGGTCGAACCCGTCGTCCTGTTCCGCTTCCTTCGCCTTGTCCGCCGCAGCTTCGAGGGAATCGGCCAGTCGTGCCAGCACCCCGTCATCCGGGTCCAAGATCTGGCGCAGCAGAACGGCGGCCTGTACGTGGGACGTGCTTCCGTTGATCTGGTCGGTGAGTTCCAGAAGGGCGTCACTGCATGCCGTGGACACGGTGGTGGTGCTGGTGTTCCTTCCGGCTGTGGTGTCGGTGTCGTGCACGCTGCCGTACGTGATGTGGGTCAGACGAGTGCCACCGTCGAGGGCGGTGTCGGTTGCGGCTTCCGTGGATTCGAGGTCCGCGATGGGTTCGGTGGCGTCGGCGAGGTCCCGGGCCTGCAGGGTGAAGCTGACCGTGGCGTCCTGGGTGATCTCGAAGGTGTGAAGCTCCGGGCTGGGAAGCAGCCCGAGCTGGGCGAGCCGATGTTCGATCGCCGCGATCAGCGGCTCGGCACTGTCGCCGCGACGGGCCTCGGGCCGCTGGGGGGCGCTGGGATCGTCGGAGCGAGAAGAGTCGTAGACGATCTCGAACACCGACTGGTCGAGGGAATGTTCCCGGGTCGCGATCCATCCCTCCGGGTCTCCCGGTGGACGGTCGGATGCGGGCTCCTGATGCGGGCCGATGATCAGGTAGCTGGCATCGGGGAGCGGAACGCGCACGATGTAGGCGCTGAGGCCGAACTCGATGTCGCACGTCAATCCGCGTGCCCGCAATGGCGTGGTGATGTGGGCGTGCCGGCGCCAGAGCTCCTGCCACCACGAAGTGTTCACGTTGCGGTGGTCTGGAAGCGGCGCGAGCGAAACCGCCTGGTGAGCGGGTGGTGTGTTCTCCTCGTCAGCGGCCACGACTTCTCCTGCGGGAGGCCGGAGATCGGCTCGGCGGAGGAATCCGGCTGGCGGGGTCGGCGTCCGGCGTCGGAACGGGACTGAAGTCGAGTTCGTACTCGTCGTAGGTCGGAATCAGTTCGCGTTCCAGCTGGGCTTCGCGGTCCGCGACTTGCTCCATGAGGTCGTCATGCTCAGCCTGACACTGCTGGTACTCGGCCCAGTCGGCGTCGCTGAAGTGAGGTGGGCGTTTCAGAGGATTCCTTGGGGGATGTGGGTGGATCGGGTTTCGGGCTCGGCGCGGCTAGTGGGGTCGACCGCCTGGCCTGGGGGGCGGAGGCGTCGGCGGACTTTCCTGCCGGGTGAGTTGTGCGAGGAAGCGTTGGAAGCCGAGGTGGGCGCCGAGTTCCTCGGCTGCGTCCCGAAGAACTTCCGAAGTACGTCGCAGGTAGGCACGGCCTGTGGCGTGGTCGTGCACCATGTTGTTCGAGAGATACTGCCGGTCGTCCGGGTTGGTGGACCGGAGCAGTGACAGGGCGTACTTCGCGGTCTCTGCGAAGTACGGGGGAGCGTGGCTCGACTCGGTCGTCGCCCAGGCGAGCTTCTTGAGGACGGTGCTGCCGTCGCGGGTGGTGTGGTGGGGGCTCCGGGCGAATTCGGTGGTGAGCCGGAGGACGTCGCAGGAGAGGTCTTGTGCGTCGTTGGCGTGCTGGAGGAGCACGGTGTACGACGGTGCGGCCGGTACGTGGCCGTCCTCGTCCAGTAGCTTCCACTGGTGGGCGGCGTTGTGTGCTTTGTCCTTCATCACGTTGAGCGCGCCGATAAGGTGGAGCGCGTCGTCGGGCGGTATCAGTTCGCGTTCGAAGTCGGGCTTCACGGGCCTCTTTCTCCTCAGTGCATACGGGCGTCGGTGTCGAAGAGCGTCAGCTCGTAGCTGTGCAGGAGGTGCTGCACGATGAAGCTCCGACCTGCGACTTTCCACAGGCCCCTGCCGCGGTTGAGGTGTGCGATGGCGTTCATCTCAACCGAGGTGAGGCCGAGCAGGGAGGCTGCGGCGTGGAGCTGGTCGGTCTCCTGGCGGTAGATGATCCGGGTGGAGCAGTCCGCAAGAAGGCCCTCGGCCAGGGCCCGGCCCTGTGATCCGGCGTCGCCGGCGGTGAGCAGGTCGCTGAGCCGATGGATCACCATGAGGTTGGCGATGCCGAGGCCGCGGCTCAGCTTCCATTGGGCCTGCATGCGCTGCAGCAGACCGACGTGTCGCATCAGCCTCCACGCCTCGTCGTAGACGATCCATCGCCGTCCGCCGGTCGGGTCGGAGAGGGCGGACTCCATCCAGGCTGAGGCACAGGTCATCGCGAGGACGAGTGCGGTGTCGTCGCCGGAGCCGCCGAGCCGGGAGAGATCGATGGTGAGCATCGGCGCGGTCGGGTCGAAGGCGACGGTGGAGGGACTGTCGAACATTCCGGCGAGATCGCCATGGACGAGGCGTCGCATGGCGTGGGCGAGGTCGCGGGCGGCGTCGCCGAGTTGGCCCGACATCATGCCGGCCGCCTCGTGGAGCGCGGCTGGGTCGTTGAGGGTGGCGGCGACGTCTCCGAGGAGCGGGGTGCGGTGTGTGTCGGCGGCGCGGGTGACGACGGCGTCCAGCGCGACGTCCAGAGCGGTGTGCTCCATGGGCATCAGGTCCCGGCCCAGGACGGTCCGGGCCAGGGAGCCGAGGAGGAGGAGCCTGCGCTTGCGGATCTCCCCGACCCAGTCGGCCTCGGAGACGCTCTGTGGACGTGGGGCCGCGTCCAGGGGGTTCAGGCGACCCGGCAACCCCGGACCGAGTGCGACGGACCGGCCTCCGAGCGATTCCGCAACAGGGGTCCATTCGCCCTTGGGATCGCAGGGCACATAGATGCGGACCCCGAAGGCCACCGAACGCAGCGCGATCGACTTGGCGAGTGCGCTCTTGCCCTGGCCGATGACCCCGGCCAGCAACACGTTCGGGTTGGTGAAGCCCTCGACGCGGCCGTACAGCTCGAACGGGTCGAAGACGAAGCTGGCCTCGGCGTGCATGTCGCGGCCGATGTAGATGCCCTCGGCGCCGAGGCCGCCCTCGGCGAGGAAGGGATAGGCACCTGCCGCGACCGCGGTGGTCATGCGGTGGGCGGGCAGCTTCAGCCGGTTGTTTCGGGCGGAGGCAGGACCGGGGCGTCCGCCGGGTGGATAGAGAGCTGGAGGCATCTCGTGCTCGGTGGACGTGGTGTCGCTCTGGTGGGCGCCGGCTTCCGCACGTGCTTTGGCGGTGGCTTCGGCAAGCTGCTGGCGGGCCACCTTGCGGCTGGCGCGGTCGGCACCGTGGGGGGTGAACAGCGGGCTGGCGGATCCTCGGCGGGCACGGCGGCCGGGCCGGTGGCTCATCGGAGGCCCTCGCTTCTGCGGACGGTGCTCATCGCACGCAGGCCGTGGTGTGTGGACGGAGGTTGGTGGGGGTGGTCTTGCGGCGGACGACGTGCCCGGCGGCGAGGTGGCGCTGGCAGATCGTCAGTACGGGTGGCCCCTCCGGAAGCTGCTCCGGGTGGCAGACGCTCGCCTCCGCTTCTGCCACGGTGGTGCTGGGCAGCAGGTGGAAGGCAGCGTGGACTTCGCTGGTGGCCTGCCAGAGGCGGGTGTGTGCGGTGGCGAGGTGACGCCCGGCGGCGGGGTGAGGTGGCCGGGTGTTGTCAGCGAGCCGGTCCAGGAGGTGGAGCAGAGCTGCGAGGTGGGCGTGCAGCACGTCGAGGTTCGGGCGGTCCGCCGGTTTGCGCGGCTTCGTCTCCGACGGTGTCAGTGCTCGCGTGTGGTGACGTACTCCGGCGGTCGCCGCGCGGAGGTAGGGGTGCGCATCGTCGTGCGCGGAAGGCGTGTGGATCAAGGGGGCCTTTCGGGTGGGCCGGTTCAGGCGGCGAGACCGTACTTCTTCTGTGCCTCGGTGCGGGCAAGAGGCAGGGCGGCGAGGGTGAAGGCGCTGGGTTGCTGGTAGTTGAGCCTTCGCAGGTCGACTCCGGCTGTGATGGCGGCGGTCTCGATCTGGGCGCAGGCGGCGTCGAGGAGGGCGTCGGTTTCGGCCGTGACGGTGACCAGGCCGGTCAGGGCCACGTCCGCGTGTCCGGCGATGAGCTGGCGTTCGCGAGTCTTTACGTCGGCGTACTCGACCGAGTCCTCTTCGGAGTCGACCTGTCCGCGGCGGGCGCGTTCGTTGGCGTCGGCGATGATCGCCGATTTCTTCCGCTGGACGTCGCGCAGCGCGGACTCCAGCCCTTGTGGCACGTATATGAGGGAGAGGCTGCGGCGCACGCCGGGGGTGAACATGATTCCGTGGAGGAATCCGGCTCCCATCTCGGTCCGTGGCCAGTTCTCCACCCAGTACGTCGTGTGCTGTGCGCTGTCAGTGGTGAGGCGGTCGTACTCCTCGAACTGGACGACAGGACCGGCTGCTGCGGGGTCCGCTTCGGCACGTCCGGTTTCGGACCACTGCTGGAGGGCGGCGAGTGCCTTCGGGTCGTAGGCGGTGCGGATGACGGCGGCGATCTCCCGCGAGGTGAGCCACCCGGTCACCTGGAGACCGGCGTTGCGGGCGGCCTGGGCGATGCTGGACGTGGTCTGTTCCATGACGGTGAAGGCTGCTGGCAGCCCTCCGCCGGCCTGGGAGATCAGGCGCCGGGCTGCCTTGAGGTCGAGGGAGATGGCGAGGTAGACCTCGTGGGGGGCTGCGGCGGGACCGGCCGAGGCGACCAGCTCGGAGTAGATCTGCCCGGCGACAGGGGCCTGGGGCTGTCCGTGCTGGGCCCAGTGACGGGCCAGGGTGTCGCCGCTGTCCGGCACGGTGCGCTCCAGCACTTGCACGGTGGCGATGTGCCCGGTGCGGGCGATCCCCGCCAGCGCACGCCCCCAGCTGGACACGTTGTGATTCTGGGTCGCGGGGTCGAGGAGTGCGAATGCCCGGCTGGTGACACGGGCGATGGCGGTCAGCGTCTGCTGGTGCGGGTCGTGCACGGCCGAGGCGCCGTTGGCGGAATCGCCGGGGGTGACCACCTTCAGCGAGGCGGTGGTGCCCGGGAGATGGAGGACACCGTCCTGCCGCGGCCGGGTGAGGGGCCGGGCGAGCCAGAGCGTCTGGCCGGTACGGCGGCGGTGCGCGTAGCGGATGATGATCGGGGCCCAGTCGATGAGGGACCGGCCGTGGCGGCGGATCACGACGAGTGCCCCGGATGCCGCCCACAGTGGGGCCAGGGCGATGGCGCCGAGCAGCCCGGTGGAGATGACCGTCATCAGCAGCAAGGCCAGCGAGCACGACACGAGGACGAGTTGAGGGAGAGAGAGGCCGAGGAGGATGCCGCGGCGGGACCGGTGCGGAAACTTCACCGTGATCGGCGCGACGGAGAGATCAGTCAAGGGGCGGGTCCTGGAGGCGCGGGTGGAACCCGGGGGCAGGGTGCGGCGTGCACGTCCCGCCCCCGGGAGTCGGGCAGAGGATCAGAGGCCGGTCGGGGGCGGCGGCGTGGCCGGCCCGCTGGACGTGGCGTTCTGTGAGCCGGAGGACGACGGTGCGCCCTGGGGCGGCGGGGTCGTGCTCGGCGGGGTGGACTGCCATCCGCCGCCCTGGTCGGATGCGGCGTTCGCGCCGGATCCGCCGGGCCCTTGGCTGCCGCCCACCTGGCCACTGGTGTCGTCGGACACGCTGGTCGGCGCGGGCTGGACCGCCTTCTCCAGGGCATCGCCACCGGGCGAGAGGCCCGTTCCGCCGGATTGTGAACCTTCCTTCTCGCCTCCGCCTCCACCGCTCGGGTTGGCGGCGACGTCGCCGGGGAATCCACCCCCGCCGGCGTCGGGGCCCTGCGGGGCGGCACTGGCACCGGCCGCGGCACCACCGGTTCCGGCGGTGGCCGCCGCCGAGGCGGCCTTGCGTCCGGCCTTCTCTGCGTGCGCCTTTGCGATCTGCGCACCAGCGCCTCCGGCACGGTGGATGGACTCGCCGTCGGTCCCGTCGGCGGCCCAGTGGACGAACTTGAAGACGGCGTAGGGGCACAGCAGCACCAGGACCATGATCACGATGCCGGACATGACGTCGGCTAGGGCGGCGATGCCGTCGTCTGCCTCGGTCTTGCCCATGGCGGCGATACCGAGAACGAAGATCACCGTCATCAGAAGTTTCGACACGACGAGGGTTGCGGTGGCTTCGATCCAGCCCTTGCGCCAGCGACGGGCGACCTCCCAGCCGCCTCCGGCCGATGCGAAGATCGCCAAGGTGACCATGACGAGGATGCCGACCTTGCGGACCATCATCACGCACCAGTACATGAAGGCTCCGGTGGCGGCGCCGAGGCCGACGACGACCGGGATCAGCCAGCCCAGGCTGGTCAGGGCCGCGATCTGGTTCACCCTCACGACACGTCGCACCGCGCTCTCGATGCTCAGGTTCGCGGTCTTGAACAGGCCGGCGCTGATGGCGTCGACGACTTCAACCGCGACCGTGGTGAAGGCGATGGCGCAGAAGGCGAACAGGACACCGGACGCGGTGCCGGTGAATGCTTGTGTCAGGGCTTGGCCGTCGCGCCGGACGGCTGCCCTCACCAGTTGCGCGCAGAACGTGGCGACCAGCAGGACCAGACCCAGCGGCAGGAGCATCTCGTAGTTGTCGACGAACCAGGCGGCATTGAGATCCACCTTCGTGGTGCTGTCGACTGCCTCGGCGGCCAGGTCGGCTGCGGCGGCGGCGAGCTCGCCGGCCGATTTCGCCATCCAGTCGCCAATGGCCTTACCCGGGTCCGAGGCGAAGTCGACCGCGTCGCCGACGGAGCACAGCTTGTCTGCCAGGGGGAAATCACAGAAAGCCACGAGGAGTTGCCCCCTCCCTTCTTCTCTCAGGTCCGGGTCACTGCGTGACGCTCGGTGCGATGGCGGCCAGAGTGCAGTCGTGGTTCGGGCGGCACTGGACGGCGAGGGTCACGGCCCGTTCCTCGGCACCGCCCCCACCGCTCTTCCAGGCGATCTGCTGATTGCCGTTGACGGTGACGACGTAGATGTACGCCTTCGTGATCGCGGACGGGTCGTCGGCCAGCGCCTGTTTGAAGGCGGACGGGTAGTGGCCCTCGGTGACGTGGGCGGTGGCGTGCTGGTCCTGGTCGGCCATCCGCGACCACAGCACCGGATCAGGAACCTGCCCGGAGACTGAGGCCCAGTCGGCGTACGTGCTCTCGGTGGTCATCCAGGCGCGCAGGCCGGCGAGCTGCTGGTCGCGGCTGGTGGCGCGGGTGTCGTAGGACCACAGCATCTTGGCTGCGGCCGTGGCGTACGCGACCGGTTCGGCGATCTGCGGCGGGTGGGGCACCGCCCCGGATCCGGAGGAAGGCTTCGGGGCGGCCTCGGAGGGAGACGGGCTACCGGTTGAGGCCGGCGCGGCGGTTTCCGGAGCCCGGTGGCCGTTGCCGCCGCCCGTCAGCAGGGCGACGACCACGGCGATGGCGAGGAGGACGGCGACGGCCGAAGCGCCGATTGCGATGCGCTTGCTGGACGGCCAGCCCGCGCCGTACGAGGACGGCGAGAGGGAGGGGAATCGCTTTCGCATTACTGGACCTGCGACCCCAGGTTGGAGAAGAAGGCCACCACACCGTTCGCGGCCCCGAGGCCGAGAGCGGCGCCGGCGGCCACGACGGCGCCCTTCTTGCCGTTGGCCTCAGCCTGGTGACCACCGCTGTGATGACCCCAGGCCCACACGCCGAGCGAGACGGCGAGTGCGCCGACGACGGCGACGATTCCGAAAAGGTTGATGCTGTTGACGACGTTCTTCAGCACGGCGAGGCCGGGCAGTCCGCCGCCCTTGGGCGAGATTCCTGGGTCGTAGGCGAGTTGGATGACGCGGTCTGCGAGAGGGAAGGGCATGGGTGTGGCGGGGGCTCCTTGCGTACCCGGGCCAGGGGAGGGCCGGCGGGAAGGGGAATGCGGAGGGGGAAGTGCGCGCAGGGCGCGGAAGTGGCCGCGGTGGCACGCCCTGGAGTGGTGTCCGGGCGGGGCGGCGTCAGAGGACGCGGCGGGCGGCGAGGATGTCCCAGTCCTTGATCGGGGTGATCCGGACGGGCTTGGTGGTGCGGGGCGCCTCGATGACGAGGCCCTCGCCCATGTACATGCCGACGTGCTCGGGCCGGGCGGCGCTGCCGCGGGAGAAAACCAGGTCACCGGGCTGCAGTCGGGCAGGTGAGACTGTCTTGCCCTCGTTGACCTGCGTGTATGTGGTGCGGGTGAGCGTGATGTCGACCTGCGCGTATGCCTGCTGCATCAGACTGGAGCAGTCGCAGCGGCCCATGGGGTCGGGGCCGTGTGCGTTGGTGCAGGTCCCGCCCCACTGGTAGAGCGTGCCGAGCTGCTGCATCGCCCAGGAGATGGCCCGGCGAGCTTTCGGATCGGCGTCCTTGGGGATCGAGTAGCCCTTCGGGACGCTGCCAGCGGGGATGCGGCCGAACTCGGAACCGTCCTGGCCCGGCGTACAGCCGGACGACGGTTCCTCGCCCTGGTCGGCGTCCTTGCCGTCCGTGTCACCGCTGTTGGGGAAGGTCTTGGCGTTGGCGGTCTGGAGCGCGGTGGCCAGGTTCTCCCACTGTGCGTACGCGTCCGGGAAGCCGGACTTCTGTACGGCTTGGGCGGCCTGGGTGACGGTCAACTGCTGCCAGCCGCTCACCTTGAGCAGACCCTCGTAGAACCTTTCGGACGCGTAGACGGGGTCGCGGATCTGCTGTGCGCTGCCCCAGCCCTGGGAGGGGCGCTGCTGGAAGAGGCCGAGGGAGTCGCGGTCGCCGTAGTTGAGGTTGCGGAGCCGGCTCTCCTGCATCGCCGTGGCGAGCGCGATGATCTGTCCCTTGGTGGGGACGTCGAGTGAGAGGCCGGTGGCCACGATCGTCTGGGCGTGGGGGATCTGCTCGGCGGGCAGGTCCAGGCCCTCGATGTGGACGCCCTTGCCGGACGCTCCGTCGAGGATCTTGCCGACCTGCTCGGTGACCTTGTCGGCGTCGATGCCGGGCAGGCAGGTGCTGACGAGGCCGTTGCTCTGTACGGCGTCGGCGGCGGAGGCCAGCATCATGCTGGTGCCAGCGATCGGGATCGGGGCGAGAAAGACGACGCTGATGCCGGCGGCGAGCCACTTCAACCCGAGCGGTCCGCTCGCCGGTCAGCGTTTTCGGGCAGGGGTGGGTAGCGAGAGGTCATGAACGTGTCCTTGCGGGGTGCGGTGTCCGGCATGCCGCGTGCACGGGGCGTTCGGAAGGGCGCGGCGGCCGGGGTGTGCGATCAGTGGCCGGCCGGTGCGGGCGAGTTGCTGCTCGTATCGCGTGGCCGGGCCGTGAGCTAGGTGTGCCGGGGCAGGGGGTGCCTCCGTGAGAGGGGGCGGGGGAGTGGCCAGCGGCGGTGTGCGCCGGGCGGTTCAAAAACAGTAGGCCCGGATCGGCGGTTGACCAAAAAGGTTGGCGTGAGGTGCCGGAAGCCGGCACCTCAGCGGGCATTTCTTGGCCGTCGATGGATTCGCCTCTACAGTTTTTGGACTCCCCCTCTCCTTCCTCGGTCTGTGGCCCTGGGCCTCTGCATGCCCGATTCCGGCCCGCGAGGACTTCTGAGAGAGGAGGCGAGTCCCGCCGTATTCCCTCACCCGACTTGGGGTTCCTCTTTGCCTTTTTCTCTGCACCAGGGCGACGCTCTCAGCGTTCTCGCCGGCCTCCCGGACGGATGCGTCGACTCCGTCATCACCGACCCCCCGTACAACTCGGGCGGCCGGACCGCGAAGGAGCGCACTACCCGCTCCGCGAAGCAGAAGTACACCTCCGCTGACGCCAAGAACGACCTGGCCGACTTCACCGGCGAGAACATGGACCAGAGGTCTTACTCGTTCTGGCTGACGCAGATCATGACCGAATCCCACCGCCTCACGAAGACCGGCGGGGCGGCGTTGCTGTTCACCGACTGGCGCCAGCTCCCGACCACGACGGACGCGATCCAGGCGGCCGGATGGCTGTGGCGTGGAGTCCTGGCCTGGCACAAGCCGCAGGCCAGGCCCCAGCGCGGAAGGTTCACCCAAAACTGTGAGTTCATCGTGTGGGCCAGCAAGGGCCCGATCGACGGCTCCCGGAACCCGGTCTACTTGCCCGGTATGTACTCCGCGTCGCAGCCGTCGGGGTCCAAGCGCCAGCACATCACGCAGAAGCCCGTCTCCGTGATGCGCGAGCTGGTCAAGATCTCCCCGCCGGGCGGCACGGTCCTCGACTTCTGTGCCGGCTCCGGATCCACGGGCGTCGCCGCCCTGCTGGAGGGCCGGGATTTCATCGGCGTGGAGAAGACCCAGCACTACGCCTCGATCGCGGCCGACCGACTCACCGAAACGATCCGCGAGACCCTCACGCAGGATGACGTGGTCCTCACCGCCTGAGTCGCGACAGTGCTGCCCATGAGGGCGACCGGCTTCCCAGGCGGCATTCCGGTGCGGCAGATCCGTTAAATAGCCGACCGGCCCGCGCGACGCCCCTCCGTCCGCCCTTCTTCCCCCGTCTCGTAGGAGGCCGAAACCTTTCATGCCCGAATCTACAAACCCAACGGACAATGGGGAGTTGGAGCCGGTCCGCATTCCCGATCAGCAGCTGGAGGGAATCGAAGCAAGCGTGCGACGGCTCATGGAGCAGTCGGCGCAGCAGGCCCAGCAGCTCGACCACCTCGCCTCCGCCCCGGAACCCAGCGGATCGCCGTTCGCCGCGTTCGGGATGCCGGGGCTCGGTGGACCGCCGGCGGCTGCCCCGCCGGAGCCCCGTCCGATCCTGGAACTGGCGGGGGAGGAACGGGAAGACGAGGTCGATGCGCTCTCCGATTGGGTCGACGACTTCTTCCTCCCGGTCTACGGGGCGGAGGTCACCACCGCAGCACCCTGGTGCCTGCAGTGGCAGGAGCACGACGATGTCGTGGCCTGGCTCCACGCGCTGTGGCTCGCCTACCAGCAGCACCGTGAGCCTGACGCCGGGCTGTCCGCACTGTTCGTATGGCACCGGGACTTCCTCACCCACGCCGTCGCGGCGATCCGTGCACCGGGCGGCCCGCTGTCGGCCTGCATGACCTCTCCGGACCGTCCCGCGCACCGTCTCCTGCCCGGCCCGCCGCCGTCCGTGCGTACGGAGACGGTGGCCACGGCAGAAGCTGCCGGACCTGCCGGGCCGGAGGAGCCGACGTCATGAGCGCGGGACAGGGGCAGCCCGCCTTTGGCCTGAGCTTCGATCCCCGAGCCCTGACAGACCTCCTCCAGGCTCCCAGCGATATCCGCGACCTCACCCTCGCCAGCCTGCAGGAAGTCGTCCAGGCGAAGCGCTTCGGGCTGCGCCTGGACGGTGACCTGGAGGGGTTCCGGAAGCTGTTCGTGGACTCCCGCAAGGAGTGGCGTGTCATCTACGGCGTCCGCCCGGCACCGGCGCAGTCGGCACATCAGAAGGAGATCCACGTGGTCGCGATTCGGCCGCGTGCGGGCAACGACGTCTACGACGAGGTCGGCCGCCGTCTCGGGATGGCACGCAGGCCGCTGAGCGCCCGTACGCACGCGGCCCGCTCCCGCCCGCCGCAGCTGACCACGCGCGGCCCCGCGCCCCGGCCCGGCCCGCCGCCCACCGCACTGCCGGGCCTGCCCCCTCCCGCGCCCCGCCCCGCGCACCATCACACCCGCTGATCCCACGGAGCCCGCCCATGCCTCCTGAACCCGCGCCGACACCAGCCCGGCGTGCGGTCTCCCCACTCGACCATCGCATCGAAGCCGCCACCGGCCACGACATCGACACCCTGTGGAGCTACCGCGACCGCGGTGTCCTCGACGAGTCCCACGCCCACCTGGTCGATGTGCACCGTGAGCTGGCCAAGGCCCAGACCGGCGTCGTGTTCTACCTCAAGCTCCTCAACCGACTGTCGAGCGGCGAGTTCGAGGTCGACGCCGCCCTGTTCACGCGCATCGCCCGCACCATGGACCAGCTGGAGCAGGCGACGGGTGCCCGCGCCGCCGCGGGTTGTTGACACAACTCGCTGACCTGCACCTCCAGTGGTCAGATTGCGGTTCATCGTGCGCGACCGGGCAGACGCCGGGGCCGCCGGACATGGCCGAGCACCTCCCACAGCGGGCGCCGCTCGTCGGCCCACTGCTGGAGCGCATGCCGGTCGACTAACCGGATCTCGTACCGTGCGCCCCACGCAACGGCGGGCTTACTGAAAAGGTGATCTCGTTTGGTAGGAAGCGGCAGGAGTTGGGTTCGGGAAGTTCAGTTCAGCGGGTGGGAATGTCGCTCATGGGCGGCGTGGGGCGGTTCAGCCGCCAGACCACGTCGATGCCGGAGTCGGAGGGGGCAGCGGGCGGCGTCACCTGCTCACGGCGGACTTCGGTGAAGCCCAGCCGGCGCGGTATGGCGCCGCTGGAGACGTTGGCCAGGTCGTGCGCGATTTCCAGGTATGCCACGCTCGGCAGGGTGAATGCTTCGGCCACCATGGCTGCCGTCGATCTCGTGGCGATGCCCTGGCCGGTGGCGGCAGGGTGCAACCAGAGCCCCATGTACAAGCCCTGGGGTACGGTCCCGCGGTAAGTGGAACACATGCCGATGAGCGCGCTGTTCCGGGTGACGGCGTAGTTGAACGCGTCACCGCTGTCCCATTTCGCGTCGGACTTCGCGAGGAAGTCGCGGGTCTTCTCCTCGCTGTGACTGGCGACCACGGCATCCACGGTGGTCGGCGAACTGCATGAGCTGCTCGCCCTTCCCCTGGACGAGGGGGACTACGCCCTGGCCTCCGCCGAACTCGGCATGGAGGTGGGCCCGCCCGAGCCGTTCTCCCACGGCTCCTGGTTCCAGTCGCTGGCGGACACACTGTCCGGCGCCTGATCCGGGCGGGCGGTCCGGGACGGGCGTCCCTGCGCCCCTCCGCCGTCGCCCATTGCTCGCCCGCGCGCTGACCGAGAGCAGCTAGGCGAACGCCCTGCCGCGAGTGCGGACCGTTTGGTATTTTTCGCTTACCACGATGCGCTCAACACCCGTGAGGTAACACTCTGTTGCCGGTGAGGGAGTACACGATGAGCAACTGCAAGAGGTGCGAGTCGAAAGGGCTCGACAAGGGCATGACGCTGTGCGACCCGTGCCTGCGGGAGATCGGGACGGCCATGCAGGAGCTGGAGAAGCAGGGCGTTGATCTCCTCGACCCCGATGACCCCGCCAACCCGTACTAGGGAC
Organism: Streptomyces sp. NPDC058576; assembly: GCF_042718715.1. Classification (NCBI taxonomy): domain Bacteria; kingdom Bacillati; phylum Actinomycetota; class Actinomycetes; order Kitasatosporales; family Streptomycetaceae; genus Streptomyces; species Streptomyces sp. NPDC058576. Next base: position 117,739 of record NZ_JBHXPF010000002.1, read on the forward strand.
ATGCGCACGACGTGGCTACGGACGAACGGACTGGACGGACCATCGGCTGGGAGGCCCCGATGACTGAAGCGATCTCCTCACAGATGGCGGGAGACGCCGAGGCACCCTTCGAGGTGGTCCTGTCGGTCTCCGAGCCGGCTGAAGTCGGACCGTTGTACCGCCGCCTCAGCCCCCTCCCGGGGCTGGAGGTCTCCCGCATGCGCTCCGGCCCGGGCGAGGGGCAGCTCGGGGTCGTCGAGGTGCTCCAGGTGCTCGTGCCCTCGGCGGCGGTGCTCACGGTCGCGATCCGGACTCTTCCGGCGTTCATCCAGTCCCGGAGGTCGTCCGTGACGGTGACGCTGACACGCGGCAAGCGTTCGGTGACGGTGACCGTCGAGAACTCCGACGACCCGCAAACAGTCCTCGAGATCGCATCCCACCTGCTCAGCGATGACTGACCTGACCTGCCGGGACTACTCCCGTTCGCGGGCGGTCCTCATGGGCACCTGGGACTACACGGACTTCGCGAGGTCACGGGCGGTGGAACGCAGCTACCACCGCATGCGGGAGCTGCTCCTGGACCCGGTGTGCGGCTCGTGGCCCGAAAGCTCCGTCGAGGAGTTCAAGAACCGCCCCACGCTCGGCACCACCCATGTCGAACTCATCGATGCGTTCGTCGCGGCCACGGACATCGCGTTCTTCTACTACGTCGGCCACGGCATCTACGACCATCGCGAGCGGCTGTGCCTCACCGTGCAGGACACCAGAATCGCTTCCGCCTACACGAGCGCCACAGGGTTGTTGTTCGAGGATGTACGGGACGCTTTCCGCGAGAGCCGTGCCGCCGTCAAGATCGCGGTGCTGGACTGCTGCAACGCGGGGCTCGCCGCCCAGGACTACGGCCGTCTCTCCCCGGACCGGCTGCCCCCGGTGTCCGGCACCTACCTGCTGATGAGCAGCAGCGCGTTCGAGAGCTCCTGGTACGAGAAGGAGGACGTCCACCAGGCGCAGACGCACTTCACCCGAGCACTCGTGGACACCGTGCGGGAGGGCGTACCCGGCGGGCCTGCCGGGCTCACCTTCGATCACATCTTCCCCGTGGTCGCCGACAAGCTCGTCGAGAAGGGCAGCCCGGAACCCGGCCGCCGCATCGAGGACAATGCCGCCGGCTGGGTGTTCGCCCGCAACAACGCGCCTGAGGCACCGCCCGAGCCCGGAGGTAATCCCGAAGCTCTCTACCGCTCGGCGTACCGCCTGGAGACCGAGGGGGGTGTCGAGCGGCTCCCTCTGATCACCTTGCGCTATCAGGCAGCCGCCGCGGCCGGACACGCGCCCTCGATGAACCGGCTGGGCCAGATCGCCGAGGGCCGGGTCCAGGCGAGGATGCAGGGCATCGAACCGGAGCCTGTCACCGGCGAGGCGCTCCAGGAGGCGACCGAGTGGTACACGAAAGCCTACGAAACCGGTGATCACGCGGCCCCGCTCCACCTCGGACAGCTCTACGAGGAGCAGTACGGCAACCAGAGGCAGGCGCTGTCCTGGTACGAGCTCGCCGTCCGACGGGGCAACAGTGCGGCGAAGGAACGCCTGGCCGGGCTGCAACAGCGCATCCGTCTGGGGATCGGCCCTTCCCCACAGCCGGAGGACGGGATCGTCGAGGAACCGGACAACGCCACCGATACAGGGCTCACCCACGCCGGTCAGGCCACCGAGCTGCTGCGTGGGCAGTGGCTTGCGGACTGGGGCGGCACGGCGTCAGCGCACCTGGCTCTGGCCGAATGCCTCGATGTGCTCGCGGATGCCTGCGGCGGAACCCACGGCGAGTGGGGAACCCTTCCGGAGGCGGAACAGGCGTACGTGATACGCGACTTCACCGACTCGCTTCCGCCCAGGAGGGAACTCGTGAAAGCCTCACGCCGCTACTACGAGTCCGTCGGCCCGGGCAGGCTCCGCGCCCACGCCGCCCGCCTGCGCCGCCGCCGGGCGGCAGAGGCCCCCGTCGATCCCCCGGGCACAGGAGGGACGCCATGACGATCCCGCACGTCAGCACGGCACTCCGGCAGACCCTCGAACGCCACCGCTTCTCACTCGTGCCGCAGCTGAGCGTGCCCGTCGGCGAGGAGACCGCGCACCTCGTACTCGACCACGGCGGGGAGACCTTCCACGCGGGGCGGGTGAGCCACGACCGGGGGCTGTGGTCGGCCTTCGCCGTCGTCCGCCCGCAGGGGCTCTGGCGGGCCGACGAGGTCGGCCGCTACGAGTCGTTCGAGGATGCCGTGCTCGCCGTCCTGATGAGCTTCACGTACGTGGAGTAGGAGGCCCGGAATGCGTGTCGAACCCCGGTTCCGCGATCAGATCAGGTGCCTCGTCCTCAAGGACCGCAGGGCCAAGGCGCTCGACGAGGCGCTCTCCCCCGCAGACAGGATCGCCTTCAACGGCTTCCTGGTGTCGTTCGTCGCCGTGCTTCTCGCGTCCAGGCTGGGCGACCGGTGTGGCATCGAGGAGCTCGCGGTCTTCAGCGACGAGGTCGCTGCCGCACACCGTGCCGAGCGACGACCGGTCAACGAGTTCGTCGTGGAGGAGGTCCTCCGTGAGGTGTACGGAGTGCCGCTGCTCTTCCTGACGGTCCCCGTGCCGCCCACAAGCGTATCGGCGGCGGGCGCGGCGATCGTGCGGTATCTGAACAACACGGACAGCACCGTCGCGGCCGACATTGACCGCATCCTCGACGCCGCCGTGGAACTCAGCCGGCGCCGGGACCCGCGTTGAGGCCGTAGTCGGCGGTTCAGGGAGTGCGCATCAGGTTGCGGCGGCCGGCGACGAGGGCGGGGACATCCCGTTCGATCTCGGCCGGGACCGGTGCCTCTGACGATTCCGCCGACTTGTGCGTGGCAGCGCAGGGGCGGCAGAGGCCGTCCGGGAGCGCTTCGGCCGGGCCGGGGCGACCGCATTCGGTGCACTCGACCAGGAGAGCGCGCACGGGAGTGCCGCGCGGTCCCTGGACCTGTGCGGGTGCTGTGGGCAGCTGGGGCGGCATCTTGTCGGTGAGGCGGCGGCGTACCAGGCCGATGGGTGATCCGATGCGCTCGGGCAGTCCGGCGGTGAGCGCCGAGGTCAGGTAGTCGGCGCTGACGCCCCGTGCGAACCATGCGGCGGCGAGCGGTTCCAGCGTGGCGCAGTCGGCGGTGGAGAGAGCCAGGCGGGTTCCCCTGCGGCCGAGTTCGGCGAGGATGAGGTAGGCGGGGTGAGGGGCCGCGACGGCCGTGGGGATGCCTGCGCTCGGCTCGCCATGCGGCTCTGCGGGTGCGCTCACTGCGGGTCGTTCCGCAGTGCGCTGCTGGCACGACCGCCTGCTCGGCGGCAGGTGCCCGCTCCGGGGCGGCGGCGGCCTCGCCCGCGAGCTTGGCGGTCCACCACTCGTTGTCGTGGGCGGTGCGGGACCAGTAAGTGAGCGTCACCCACCGGCACTGGCTGTAGCCTTCGACCCTGCAGCGCACGTGACGCAGGTGCCCTGCCACGGCGAGGGCGCGCAGCGCGGTGCCGATGGCCATCTGACCGTTCAGGAGCGCAGGTGGTCCAGAGACTCCTCAATCAACCTGAACATCGGCTCGAAGTCGCTCTGTCCCCGCCAGCGCCGCAGAGCGAAGTCTCCACACTTGATGATCTGCCTCGGTCGTTCCATGACGGTCATGATTGTCCTGCGGCACGGATCACTGCAACGGGATATGGGCGGTGGGCCGTCTAACTGGAAAGACGGCGGTAGCAGATCAGAGCAGCGGCGATACCGGCGAAGGCCAGGAAGTGCTCGGCCTTGCGTTCGTAGCGAGGTGCAGGCGGCGGCACCCGGCCAGCCACGCCACGGTCCGCTCTACGGTCCAACGATGGCGGCCCAGCTTCTGGGAGGACTCGATGCCCCGGCGAGCGATGCGCGGCACGATGTGCCGGGAGCGCAGCCATTTCCGCAGGTGGTCGTAGTCGTATCCCTTGTCAGCGTGAAGTTTGGCGGGCCGTCGTCGACGTGGCCCGCGCCGGGAGCGGATCGGCGGGATGCCACGCTCCAGGGGTTCCAGGCCCTGGCTGTCACGGGTGTTCGCAGCGGAGATGCCGATGGAGAGGGGCAGACCGGCCCGCTCGGTGATCAAGTGGATCTTCGAGCTCTTCTTGCCGCGATCTACGGGATTCGGACCCGTCAGATCCCCCCTTTCGCCGCCCGCATGTTCACGGAGTCGATGGCGCATCGCGACCAGTCCAGCTCGCCGCGGGCGCCGAGTTCGTCCAGGACCAGGCGGTGGAGCTTGCCCCAGACCCGGGCCCGGCTCCACTCGGTGAACCGCCGGTGCGCGGTCGGCCCGGACGGACCAAAGCCCGTGGGCAGTTGGCGCCACGTACAGCCCGTCGTGGCCACGAACACGATGGCCGCCAGCACCTGCCGGTCCCCATACCGGCGTCGGCCCCACCCTGGGGCCGCACAGGAGCAATCGGAACCACCCGCTGGAACACCTCCCAAAGCCCATCCGGGACCAGACGCTCCACCATCTCCATCACGGAAGTCAGCTTAATGATCAAGCCAGTTGAGACGACCTCTGAATCGACCAGCCGGACCGAGATCTCGGTGGGCGCGCGCCACAGCCGGTAGCTGGCCGTTCTCTGGCTGAGGAATCGTTCGGTGAGTGGCCGATCCGGCCGTACGGTCGGTGGGCACGGCCTCGCCAACCGATGCGCACGAGCTACCAGATGCCTTCCGGGGTCTTCTTCAGGTAGAGGGCGAGGGCGTTCTGTAGGTCGGTCTTGTTCGGTCTTGTCAGCGGGCCTAGCAAACACACCGGCACCCACTTGTCTGGAGCCGTGTGGGGCAAGCGTTTGAAGGATTCCGGCGGGTCTTCTTCGGGTGGCCATCCAGCAGGCGGCCAGGATGTCCGATGGGCTTCCTGGGACCACCGATGGAGCTGAAGGTGGAGGGCGAGGGGCGCGCGATTATTGATCTTCTCCGAGGTGTGGTGGATGGAGAGCTTCTTGATCGAGGTCCTGGAGAAGTGCTGATTGCCGAAAGGGTCGCTGGTGGTGAGCCCGGTGTCGTCGACGCTGAGGGTCCGTGCCTGCATGAGTCTCTTCACCTTGTTGGGCGGGATCATGTTGTCGCACAGGAGGATCCCCGCCACCAGGAAGACCGCGCTGGTGATGTAGGCAATGGTCGGGTTGCTTTTCGCTGAGCCTTCGATCGCGGAGTAGAAGAACGCAAGCGCGACTGCGAGCAGCAGACCTCCGGGGATCATGAGCCCGTTCTTGGTGAACGTCCTCGGGTCTTCGTTCCCGGTCCACGAAACGGTGAAGGCCGTCGCTTGTTGGGGCGGCGTTTCCGGCTTGGGCTTCTTCGGTTTCTTCCGGGGCTTGTCCCTCTTCTTCCCATCTGGGCCGGGATCCGGTCCCGGAGCGGCGGGGCCCGGCTGCTGCCGTTCGTGGGGAGCGCGGTTGTGGAAGTGAATGTGGCGGGTGGAGTTGTTCTGGGTGAACAGCTGTGGTTCTGGACTGTCGCGGGCTCGCATGCGGTTTCGGGCCTTGAGCCAGACGTGCTCCAGGCTGATCGCAGCTCCGACTCCTGTGATGCCCGCCTCCAGCGTGGCGATCAGCTCACCTGTGAATTCGGGGAACGGTGCGCCGGGGCGCACGAAGGAACGGCTCTGCGGTGGCGCCGAGGTCAGCACACAGTCCCCGTGGCCGTCCTCGTCCGATTCGTGCTGCCCCTCGTAGTCTCCGGCGGTTTTGGTGTGGGCGCGTTCGTCCAGGGCCGTGGCCAACTCGTCGCGGGTAGGGGCCGTGGAGTGGGACATGCCGCCGGCGATGCCGCTGTAGCAGCAGTCGAGGATGGTGACACGGTGCTTGGCCCGGTGGCCCGACTGTCTGATCAGGTCGCGGAGTTGGCGATAGGGCAGGGTGCCGATCTGGGGGTAGTCGGGGTCGGCGTCGACCAGTGCCAGGTGAAGGCGTTCGCCTGGGTCCCTCAGTCCGTGGCCGGCGAAGTACACCACCAACGTGTCTTCCGTGGCCAGCGCGGCGTCCCTGACCGTCGTCAGAATCTGTTCCTGCGTGGTAGCGGTGCCAAGGACCGTGACGTGCTTGTGCGGTAGTCCCCAGATCGACGGGTCGCGCAGCAGCCGGGCCATGTGGTCGGCGCCCGTAGCCGCCGCCGGTATGGCGGTGAGATCGGCGTTTGTGTAGTCACCGATCCCGACCAGCACCGCCCGGCTCTTGTGCGGATCAGGAAGCGCCACCCGCCGCCCCTCCGGTGTCGTCCCCGGTCCGTTGCCCGGTACCGTCACCGCCAACCGGGCCTGCGTGGCCGGTCGATGCGCTGTCCGCGTCGCTCACCGTGGTGCCCAGCAGACGAGCGAGGCGGGCGGCGTCCTCCGCGTGGCCGTCCTCGATCACGACGCGCACACCGTTGTGCTCGACAACCATACGAGCGCCGGGCCGCTGGCGCGGTGGAAGCGCGGCGCGGAAGTTGAGGTGGGCGTAGATCAGACCGGCGGCGGAGAAACCGGCGCTGAGGGTCAGGCCGATCCACTCCACGAGGTCACCCGACATCCCGCCGTCGGCCGCGCCCGAGCGTTCGCGGGTCAACGCGACGTGCCGACCCACAGTCCGGTCCCTGGCAAGCCAGTCCGCGAAGCGACCGGTCAGGTCACCACCACCGCTGACCGCGCTCTCCCCGGCTACCCCCTCATCTCCGATGCGTACGCGCACAGGCCCCCCATAAGCGAAACGGCATCACCAGACTGTCGCCGGTGAGTTCTCTATGGTGCCCCAACCGCCCGGGCTGACACTCCCGTTCTGAACCTCCGCGCCGAAAGCCGCAGCACTCCGCCCGGTCAGGCAAGGCGGCGGGCCGCCCGCCCCTGCTCGCCTTCCCCGACCAGGTCCTGGCGGCCGTCCTTCACCTCCGGCTCGCCCAGGCTGCGGAGCCCCTCGCCGTGCTCTTCGGCAGCAGCTGCACCGCCATGTACCGCACCCTGCTGAAGATCAGGACACCGCTCGATGCGCACGCCAAAAGCGTCCCGCCGGTGACCACCCCACCCGCTGCCCTCCAACTCTCCATGCCCGGGGCATCGCCCTGGGCATCGACCCCAACAGCAAGATGAAGAGGCCATGTTGATGATCTGCAAGCCCTTAGATGCAGGGGAGGTCCGTGGCTATGAGCCAGCGCCTGCGTCATCGCCGGGCTTCCAGGTGGCGGTGACCGTCAGGTGCGCCTGCCCGTTGCCGTTCACGATCCCCAGCTTCAGGTCCTGCCCGAGCTGCACGCCGAACGTGACGGCCACCTCGTTGGGTGGCGTCGGCCCGGCGCTCACCGCGTCGTGCACCTCCTGGACCAAGGGGCCGAGCGGCTTGAGTGTGTTACGCAGCACGTCGACGGCGATGGCGGCGCCTGGCCATCCACCCCAACACCGCGGCGCTGACCCCCGACGTGAAAGGCCCTTGTTGTCCTCACCTGATCCGTCATCCGACCACCAGCGCATGGACCGGGAAGAATTCGACTTCCACGTCGACGACCTCGACGCCGATGTCGAGAAGTACCGCGACTTCTTCTACCACGTCTCGGTGAACCAGGACTCGTTCGTCCCGCTCGCCGAGCATCACACTCCTGACGGTGCGCACAGCTACTACGTGCTGTTCGACCGCAGCGCCACCTACGGCCACCCCGGCGAGCCTCAATATCTCGCCGTCCACCTGTGCCGAGACCAGCAGAGGGCGACATTCGACTTCGAGCACGCCCCTCTGCCGCTGGTGCCGATGGCTCAGTCCTGGCTCATCCACCGCGGCTGCCCCTCCGAAGCCATCGCCCTCACCAACGAGTTCAGGCCCCGGCCCGCGAACGACGCCACCCGGGCCCTGGAACGGCGCCTCGTGAGCGACGGGGACCACTTCGCGATGGGCTACTCCTACACCCACGACGACCCGGACGACATGGTCACCTTGGTCGTACTGCGTGCCCTCGACGAGCGGGCGCCCTCCCCCTTCCGCGTGCTGGTCGAGGAGGTCGCTGCCGACGGGGACACCTACTTCTTGCGCGAGGGCGGATTCAACCGGGTCGAAGACGCCTGGCGGTGGTGCAACGAGCGGCACAGCGGTACGGCCGCTCCGCTGCCGCCGGTCCGCCCGGCAGCCACCGCCGGCCGCCCGACCGGTACGACGACGACCCCCGCTCCGCGCCCGCCCAGCCGTAGGCGCTGAGCGCTCCTCGCAGCGCGGGCGGCGCAACATAACCGACGATCGCCGGTTAGCCAAACCGGGGATTCTCCGGACTCTTATACAGCCGCCGGAACAACACCTGCGGCGCTCTTCCACTCAACCCCTATGCCTTTACGGAGGTTTCTTTCGCATGCGCTCCACCCGAATTGCTGTTTCCGCGGCGATGCTCGGCGCGCTCGCTGTGCCGGTGCTGGCCGCCACTCCCGCCGGCGCGGCACCCGCCGTCGTAGCCGCGGCCCCGGCGTACAGCTGCCATCACCTGCCGCCGCTGCCGTACGAGGTCCACACCAAGGCCGTGACTATCCGGTCCAAGGCCAGCTCGAAGTCCACCGCCGTCGGCATTCTCTACAAGAGCCACCGCTTCAGCGTGCACAAGAAGAGCGGCAACTGGCTCTACATCACGGACAAGTCGACCGGCGTCAAGGGCTGGGTGTCCGGCACGTACGTCTATCGCGACGTCCGTATGTGCCTGTCCTGACAGGCGTTAGAGCAGATCCCCTTATCGGCTGAGACGCCCCGGGCACGGCTGCCCCTCGTATTCCGCCAGGCATCGGCCTTTCCAGAACAGGAGTTTCTCTTTTGTCCGACGGCATATCCGAAGACGTTGAGGACGTCGTGGGCGTGCTCGCCGAACGAATCGAAGCGCGCTTCGCCATGGGCATGTACGAGTTGAAGGCCGCAGTCTGCGCGGAGCCGACCGCGAACCCTGATGCCACCGACGTCGTGAAGTGGCACGGCCTGCTCGTCCAGGCCCAGTCCGTGCTGGAGCGGGCGGAGGACGACCTTCTCGCCGCGCTGGAGACCCAGCCCAGCGAGGTCGACGACCCGACGATGGGTCTCGCCCACCGGGTGAACGCGGCCGTCACCGCCCGCGACGGCCGGGCCATGGTCGTGCGATGGCTGCTCGACCCGGACGCTCCGGGCAAGAAGGGCCTCGCCGCCGAACGCCTCGCCCGCCTTCGCCCCCGGACCGGTCCTGCTGTGCCGGCCAGCGCTCCCCGTCGTCCCGTGGGTACACCCGCGCCGGCGTCGGCATGGCGGGCGGGAGGACTCGTCCGATGAGCCGGAACAAGCCCAGCAGCATGGATGATGACCGTCTGCAGTAAGTCTTCGGTACGCCGGTCGATGAACTGCACGAGGCTGCCGGCTGGACCAAAGTCTCCCCGGCGTTGACTAGCGCCCTGGAACTGCGTCAATTTCTCGCTCTGGCCGAGGACCAGATCTCCCGCGTCCGCGACCGCGTGCACGCGGACATGGATCCGGACCGCGACATGGGCGAGCTGTCGGCGGACAAGCTCGGCTTCGACGCGCAGTGGCTGCAGGCGGCGCTCGATGCGCGCGACGGCTATTGTGCGGCCCTCGGCGAGCTGTTGCGCACCATGCCTCCGCCCGATCAGCGAGCCCGTCGCGTACGCACCACGCAGCTCCGGGCCACCGCGACCCTGCCCCCGTCGGCCCCCCCCCCACCCTCGCGTGCCGGGGCGGCCCGGGCGGCCCGGGCCACCCGACCGTGAAAGCCCCCGCTTGCCCCACCTCACGTCCACCGAGATAGCCGGACGCATCGCGGACCTGTACGGCGCACCGCTCGCCGACCTCGAAGCCCACGCTCAGGACCAGCCGCCCGGCATGCTCTCCGCCCTGCTCGGCATGCGCGACGACCTCGCTCTCGCCGAGCGCAGCATCGGCTTCCACCGCGACCACATCGCCCGTCTCATTCACCCCGAGCGGCAGATCGGGCGACACGAGGTTCCCCACCTCCTCGACGGTTCCCGTCGGCTCGCCGAGGCAGTCGCCGTCCGTGACGTCCAGGTGAAGTCGGTCCTTGCCGTCCTGCAGAGCCTGGCTCCCGTTCCGGCCCCAGCTCCGTCCCCGCCGACTGTCTCGCCGTGCATTCCGGCTCCTCCTCTTCCGGCTCAGAGCACGGCACCCAGCCGCTGATCCAGCACGCGATCTCTCCTTACTCACCCAGGAGTTCCTCCCATGGCCATCACCGCTCTGCCCCCTGACACTGACGCCGACATCGCCCGGGTCACCGAGGCCCTCGCCATGATCACCCCGCGCTGGAACGTGCGGATCATGCTGGCTCTCTCCGGCCCGCCGCTGCGGTACAGCGAGCTGGCGTCGAAGGTCTCCTGGCTGCAGAGCGGCCAGCTTCACCCCAAGCTCAAGACCCTTTGTGACGCCGGCCTCGTCGAGCGTGCCGAGCACACCTCCCGGCATGTCACCTATGGCCACACCGAACGCGGAGCCGCCCTGCTGCCGGTCCTGCCGATGATCGTCACCTGGGCCGAGGAGCACCTGGAGACGGCGGACCAGCCGCTGCCCGCGATCGAGCAGATCGAGGACAGTCTCACCCTGCTCACCCGGCGCCATGCCGCGGCCATCTTGTGGGTGCTGAAATCCCGTCAGGAGGTCAGCGGCCGGGCACTGGCCAGGATCTTGATGCCCGAGAGCGACTGGACGAACGTGTACCCGCCGCTGCGGCAGCTCGTCGCCGACGGCCTGGTCGACACCGACGGCATCGGCCAGCCCTATCGGCTGTCCGCGGCGGGCGACGGCCTGGGCCCCGTGCTCGGCGCCCTGTCCGCGTGGTCCGCCGGTCAGCCTCTCAACCAGGCCACGAATCACCCCGTGTGGGGGCAACCGCAGGCGAAGCCCGCACCGAGGCCGTGGGTCAGCAGCCAGTCCCGGCCGGCCCCCGCGGGGCTCCCGCCTACCCGGACGGGTGACCCCACCCCGGCGTGGCACAACCGCGATCTCTTCTCCCATGCCACGACCGTCCGCCCGACGGCGGCCATCCAGGCGGGAGGCCCGCGCCGATGACCACCCCCTCCTTCACCTCCGCCAACCTGCGCGCCGCCGTCGATTTCCTGTCCTCACCGGCACTGATCCGGCTGATCACCGAGATCGACGACAACGGGCCGATCCCGCCCCGGAAGCTGGCCAGCACCCTGCCCGACCTCTCCACGCACCACCTACGCCGGATCAACCACATTGCCCTCGTGCACGATCTCGTCCGCGCCGCGCCCGGCGCCAGCCTCGAACTCACGACGTCCGGCGTGGAGCTGGCCGACTTCTACGACGCGACAGCCCGATGGGCCCGACACCACGCCTATCCGACCCGCGTCAGCGACTTCATGAGCCGCATCCGGCACACCCTCAGCCTTGTAGAGTCCCTCCCCGCCGCGGACCCGGCAGGAGGCTCCACCCGCCGGCCGGACGTTGAACTGGCTGATACCGAGATCGGCTTGGAGCTGTCCGGACCTCGGGCTCTGCTGCTCCAGTGGCTGGACGCTCATCCGCAGATCACCGCGCTCCTCGAACCCGACCCCGAATACGGGCGCGCCGCGTGAGCCTAGGCGTCGCACCCCGGCACGCACGCCACCCCACCGGGCTGATGGGCAGCGTCTACCTGCCGCGCACGGCCGACGCGCTGGCTCTCGCGATGTCGACCTACGGCATTCCCCTGCTGGTCCTGGCCACCACGAACTCCGCCGCGCTGACGGGCTTGGCCTTCGCCCTGGAGTGGATCCCACGGCTGGCGGCGTTCGGGTGGGCCGGTGCGGTCGTCGACCGGCGAGGGGCTGCGGTGGTGTTCCACCTCGCCTCCCTGGGGCGTGCGTTGGCGCTCGCCGCCGGTGCGGTCGTCCTCTACCTGCACCCGTCCGGCCACGTGGCGAGCGTGACCGTGATGGTGCTCGCCGCGACGACCGGCGTGCTCACCGAGTTCAGCTACATCGCGGCCGAGACCGCCGGCACCGCCGCCGCCCGCAGGGCGGGACGGCGAGCCCACAGGGTCCAGGCCGTCCTGCTCGGCATCGACCAGACCGCGACGCTGGCCGGCCCGGCGCTCGCCGGACTGCTCCTGCTTGCCGGCCCGTCGCCGATGCTCGCCCTGGTCACTGTGCTCTCGCTGCTCGCCGCGCTGCTCGCCCTGCGCACACCCCCCTCGCCCGTCGTTCCGGCCCGTGCGCCGAAGGGGCAGCAGGGCTCCGGCCTGCGCACCGGGTGGCGCACGATCCGCTCGCTGCCCGCGCTCGGCTGGCTGGTGACCGGTCTGACCGTGTCCAATCTGGCCACCGGGCTGCTCCAGGCAGCCGGACCGGTGATCGTCGTCCAGCACTTCGGGCAGTCCACCACCGCCGTCGGTCTGGTCTGGTCCGCGGCTGCGGCGGCCACGCTCCTCAGCGTCACGATCTGCCGGTTCGCACTCGACCGCCTCGGCCTGTGGCCGGTCGGCGCCGCCTGCGCGGCCATCGCCTCGCTCGCCTGCCTCGCCGCCGCCCAGGCCCCCGACTACCGGTCCTACCTGATCCTGGTCGCAGTCCTCATGGCGGCAGAGGGCGGCATGACGGTCGTTCTGCGCACCCTGCGCTCCCGACTCATCCCGCCGGAGAAGTTCGGCAGCACCCTGTCGGCGACCATCCTCATCCTCCTGCTGCCCTTCCCGGTCGCCGGCGTGCTCACCGCCCTCACTCCGCCCGACGCACTGGGCCACGTCATCACCGCCTGCGCCGCCCTGCAGGCCCTCGGCCTGCTCAGCGCCTTCGCCCGCCTGCGCACCGACCCCGCCCTGCGCGCCTGAACCCGGCACGCCCCCAGCCTGTGGAGAACCTCATGCCCACCGCCGTCCTCGGATCGCACCGCGCGACCGGTCGCAGCATCACCGAGCAGTTCCGCACCTTCGACGCCCACAACCCGCACGTGTACCGGGCCCTGGAGCGCATGGCCGCCCGCCGCCTGGCTGCCGGCGCGACCCGGATCAGCCTCAAGGATCTCTTCGAGGACCTGCGCCGGCAGCTCCCGCACGGCGTCGCCGGGTTGAACAACAACTACACCGCCCTCTACGCACGCCGGATGATCGACGAACACCCCTGCTGGGCCTCCGCGTTCGAGCTGCGCCGCCGTCGTGCCGCCTGACCCGATGGCACCCGCTCTCTCATCTCTCCCCGCTGCTGTCCACCGATACGGAGCACCCCTTCTTGTCCGCTCGCCCCCTCGTACTCGTCGTGTCTCCCGGTGACGAGACCTATCGCGGCTACTGCCTTGAGCAGGTGGCCGCCGCGTACGACGTCGTCCTGCTCACCGGCACCGAGCCCTCGTGGGAGAAGCCGTTCATCGTCGGCCACGCCGTCGTCGACCTGAGCGACCCTGCCGCACTGCTCGCCGGCGGCCGGGTGCTGGCCGAGCGCCACGACCTCACCGGTGTGATCACCTGGGACGAGTGGAACCTCGTCCCCACCGCCGTCCTCGCCCGCGCGCTCGGTCTGCCCTCGCCCTCCGTCGAGGTGATGCGGGCCTGCCGCAACAAGGCCACCGCCCGCACCCTGTTCGCCCGCCACGGCGTACCGTCGGCAAGCTCGATGAAGGCACGGACCCTGCTGGAGGCCGGTCTCGCGACGATGACGCTGGGCTACCCCGCCGTCCTCAAGCCCGCCGCGTTCGCCGCCAGCATCGGCGTGATCCGCGTCGACCCCCCCGAAGAACTGCCCGCCGCCTTCGCGTTCGCCTCACAGGGCGCCAGCCGCAGCCGCGAGGACACCACCGTCCTCGTCGAGGAATACCTCGACGGGCCGGAGTTCTCCGTCGAATGCGTCACCCACCGCGGAGAGACCACCGCGGTCGCCATAACCCGCAAGCACCTGGGCCCCGCACCGTACTTCGACGAGACCGGCCACACCGTCGACGCCAACGACCCACTCCTGGCCCAGGTCGCCCCGGCCGCCACTGCCGCGGTCAAGGCCCTGGGGATCACCGACGGAGTGCAGCACGTCGAGCTGCGCCTCGTTAACGGGCGGCCCCGGCTGATCGAGGTAAACGCGCGCATCGGCGGCGACATGATCGGCCACCTGGTACACCTTGCCACCGGTATCGACCTGCCTCGGGCCGCTGCCGACCTCGCGTGCGGCCGGACACCGGACCTCACCCCGACCCGCGCCGGGGCCGCGGGCATCCGCATGCTCTACCCGGACACCTCCGGCACCCTCACCGAACGGAACATCAACCAGCCCTTCGCCGCCCACACCCCCTGGCTGCGGCAGGTGCAGTGGATCCGCGAGATCGGCGACCAGCTCGTCCTGCCGCCCGACGGCGACCTGTACGTCGCGCGCGCCGGCTTCTACATCGTCACCGGCCGGACCACCGCCGAGGTCACCGAACGCCTCGACACCGCCGCCGACGAGATCACCGTCACCACCCAGGCGGACCGATGACCCCCAAGCCCGATCCGCACCACGAGATCGACGGCGACGTCTACGTTTCCCCGCGCCACCTCGCCTCCACCACCGGTATCGATGATCCCGCCTTCGCCCCGCTCCTCGAACTCGGCTGGAGCATCGAGCACGACGACCACGGCAACGCCTACACCAACGCCCCCGACCGCAAGGTCCGCGTCGGCTACCTGCCCGAAGGAGAGGACGACGGGCTCTGGCGCATCAACGCCTACCGTGACCCGTTCGGCCCTCCGACCTGGGGCGCCTGCTTCAACGACCGCACCCCGACCGAGTTCGTGACCGCGTTCACCACCGCCCTCGCCACGGCGTACGAGCACGGGCCGGACGCCTACCTGGCCCGGCCGGTCGCAGGGATCGACGAGCACGATCCCTTCCTCGCCATCGTCCCGCTCCTGAAGCAGGGATGGGAGATCGACCGCCCGCGCTGGGGCGTCTTCGCCATCCAGGCCCCGGACGGACTCGCCGGCATGGAGTTCACCACCGGTGACCTCGATCCGGAAGCCGAGCTGTCGACACGGGACGCCCGCTGGCAGCTGTGGGCGGGCAAGTCCATCGACCGGCCCGTCTGGTACGCCACTGCCAGCACCGACACCCCCGTCGCCCTGCTCACCGCCGTCACCGAGTGCGTCGCCGATCCAGCTCCGCTGCCCCGATGGCTGCAGGACACCTACAGCTACATCAAGGGGATGGCCCAGCCCACCCCGATCCTCCCGCCGACTCCCACACCGCTCGACGTACGGCGGGCCGTCGCATCCCGCCGCCCGGTCGCGCTGCCCGCGGCCAGCGTCCCGCGCTGGAGCACCACCAGCCGACCTGCCCTGCCCGGCCCGCGCCGGTAGACCCATCCCATCCACCGGAGAAACCTTGTCCCTGCACGCCCCCGAGTTCTTCGCCGAACTCCGACTTCCCTTCCCCAACGGCACCATGGTGGGCACCACGTACTACGCCACGCCCATCCCGGACTCACCACTACGGCTGCAGATCGACTTCACCGATACGCAGTACAGGAACGCGTACGGCGGCCTGCGCCTGACCGTGACGCACACCGACCGGGGCACGATCGACACCGTGGCGCTCAGCTTCGCCGATCACGACACTTTCCGCCGCCGGCAGGGACAGCTGCACGGTCGCAACATGCCCGACACCTTCAACATCAAGATCGCCAGGCCCGGTCAGCCCCCCTGGGAGGGGGCTGACCTCACGGGTCTGCGCGACGCGATCGAGAGGTACACCGCCGTCTGGTTCCCCGGTGCCGGGGCCGCCCGCCGGCAGAGCCGCGCGATCGACCCCGTCCACAGAACGCCGGGAGCGCCAGTCGCGAACGCCGCACGCGGCCGGTGAAACCTCATCCGCTGCAGCGCACCGTCCAGGACGCCCCCGTCTCCACCCTCCGTGACCTCTAGGTCGCCACGGTGACAGGCAAGCGACAGGGCGGCACTACACCCGTCTCTCTACCACCTTCCGCCCTGAACTCCGGCCACACCCGATGACCTTCCCCGTTCCCTGTCCCAAGGAGTTGCCTTCCTCGTGTATGCACGTCTCATCCGATCTGCCGCTGCTGTCGCCGTAGCGGCGGCCGGCACCCTGACCTGGGCGCCGGCCGCAGGCGCCGAGTCTCCCGAACCGACCCCCTCGGCCTCCGCCGCTCCCGCCGAGACCCCGGCCGTGGACGCGGGCGGCGTCGAGATCACCACGAAGGACATGGCCGGGGACGCCCTGCTCGGCGCCACGTTCCTGCTGCTCGACTCCGACGGGCAGGAAGCCGGACGGGGTCAGAGCGACGCAAAAGGGAAGGCGACCTTCCCCGACCTGGCACCTGGCATCTACCGGCTTAAGCAGACGGCGACCGGCAGCCCGCTGCACGAGGTCGTCGCCGACCAAGACGTCGTCGTAACCCCGGGCGCGACGACCCGGCTGACGATCGTGGACCCGTTCAAGGCCGCTAAGGTCCTCCTCCAGGCCAAGGACGACAAGACCGGCAAGCTGCTGGCCGGATCCACGGTCAACATCGGCAGCGGCGACAAGACCCTCCTGACGCTGACCACCGGCTCCGACGGCACGGCAAGCGGCAAGCTGCCCACCAGTTCCCGTAGCAGCAGCGACTTCTGGGTCAAGCAAGTCAAGGCGCCCGACGGCTACGAGATCTACAAGCCGTCGAAGGCGTTCAAGGCCAAGCCGGGCGATCCCGTGACGGTGACCGTCACCAACGCCAAGACCGCCACCACGCCGCCGCCCACGGAGAAGCCCACCGGCAATCCGAGCGACGGGCCCAGCGACAAGCCGAGTGACCGGCCCACGCCGGACAAGCCCGGCCAGGACGAGGGCACCCCCGCTGCTTCGGCTTCGGCCACGGACATCCCGACCAGCGACGAGACCGCGTCGAGCACCGCGGCCCCCGCCCCTGCGGGCTCGCTCGCGCGCACCGGCGCGGACGCCACCCCGTGGATGATCGGCGGCGCCGGAGTGCTGATCGCCGCCGGCGGTGGTGTCCTCTTCGCGGCCCGCCGACGCCGCACGGACGACAACTAATCAACCCATCGGCGCATCCCCGAAGGCCCCCGGAGTCACCATGATTCCGGGGGCCTTCGCGCGTTGCGGGCAAGACAGGCCGCGCTACCCGCATCCAGCACTTCATCCGTTACACGGCCTCGGTTCTGGAGCCTGCCTTCCTGCTCAGATCAGCACGAGGAGACGGAGATGTGGACCAGTTGGAGAAGCGATTGGACGAGCCCGCCGGCCAGCGTGGCGGAAGCGGCGTAGAGCGCTGCCCGCCCAAGGCCCTCGACAAGAGGGTGGCGGGCTCGGCGCCGCTTCGGGGCTCGGCGGTGCGTACGGTGGTTCATGACGGTCTCCGTTCAGGGGATGAGTCGGCTGCCCCCGCACCGCGTGTTCCTGGCAGGGATACGGTGCGGGGTGCAGTTTCTGCTGGCCCCAAGCCTTATGGCTGACGTGCGCTGAATGCAGCTCCGGAGGCTCGAATCTCGATGTAAGTTCGGTGCCATGGAGGGGAGTCGGGTCGCCACGTGGGTCGAGGGAACTTCGGCCGACCTGGTCGCCGATGCGCTCGCGCTGGGCGTGAAGGCCAGTCCCCGTATGGTGACCTCTTGGGTCGAGGACGGCATGCTGGCCAACCCCGAACCGCGCAAGACCAGCGCTCATGGCAGCGATCCGCGAGTGTTTCCACCCGAGCAGCGCGAGCTGTTCACCAGGCTCCTGCAGGCCCGGGAACGCTCCCCGCTGGGACGCATTCCACAACGCTCACTGATCCGCGTCGTGCTGTATCTGTGGCTGATCGACGACACGATCGTGCCCACGCCGCAGGCACGCCGAGCCTGGCGCACCCACGCGCGCGCCACGGGCCAGACCAACGCCGTCCGGCGCAGCCAGAACGTCCGCGCCATCGTCGAGCAACTCGCCCACCCGTCAGCCACCCACAAGCAACGGCGCGCTGCCCACCTCGTCCTTGAGGAGGGTGAGCGGACCGGGCGGATCGATATCGACAGACTGACCTCGGTCCGCACGGAGCCGTACTCGCCCTGGCCGATCCAGCCGGGTACGCCGAGGATCGAACGCGCCCTACCCGGCCCGTTCGGGCCGGTCTCCGTCCAGCACCACATCGCCATGTGGAGCGCCCGCCACCAAACTGTCCGCCTCCTACGGCACGAGGAGATCGACGAAACCGAACTCGACCGGGTGCGGGTCGTCTACCGGCCGATGTGGGCTGACTACCAGGCCCGCCGACCCGCCATGGCGACTCTTGGCGCCGGAGAGTTCGCGGCGTACTTCGCGGAGCCCGACACCATGGAGGGCCGCGCGATCGAGGCGGTCGATGCCTTTGTGGGAACCCTCGCGGGCGAACTTGGACTGATCGAAGCCGCGTCCCATGCCGCGGAGAAAGCACGCCTCAAATTGGCGCGCTGACGTATACCGAAGCCGCACCCCCTCTGCGCGTTTCGCCTTGCTGCGCCGCGCCCATCCGGGTGTCTCGGCAGCTGTGAGCGCCGTAGTTGACCTGTGTTGCCAAGTACGGCGCTCAGTTTCCGCCTAACCTTTACCCAACCCTGGATGGGCGGCCACCGACGGCACACCCCGGGGCGCGGCGGTGTCAGCCGGCACCGTTCGGGTGCAGGACGACCTTCGTACAGCCGTCGTCGCGGGCGTCGAAGTGGTCGTACGCCGTTGCGGCGTCGTCGAGGTTCAGCTCGTGTGAGACCAGGAAGCTCGGCTCTGCCTTGCCGCCCGCGATGAGGTCGCGCAGCGCCCGGTTGTACCGCTTCACCGGCGCCTGACCGGTGCCGACCTTCTGGCCCTTGAACCACATCATGCCGAAATCGATCGGCACCTTGCCCTTGGCCTGGAGTTCTCCCTGTGCTTCGGCTCCGCCTGGATCCTCGGGGAGGAAGACGCCTACGACACCGAGAGCGCCGGTGAACCGGACCGCGTCGATCAGCTGGTTCATCGTCAGCGCTGCGTCCTCGTGCCCCTGCGGATCGTGGGCCTGGTAGCCGACGCACTCACAGCCGTTGTCGGCGCCCAGCCCGAGCGTCGCTTCCTTGACGACCTCGGACGGGTCCTGGTCGTTGGTGTTGATCGGGATTGCACCGATCTCCTCCGCGAGCCGCAGCCGGTCCGGGTGGTGGTCGGCCACCCACACCCGTCCGGCGCCCTTGAGTATCGCGGAGTAGGCCGCCATCAGTCCCACCGGACCGGCGCCGAAGACGACGGTCTGGTCGCCGGGCTTGACGCCCGCCATCTCGGTGGCGTGATAGCCGGTGGGGAAGATGTCGGACAGCATCACGTAGTCCAGCTGGCGCTCGGCGGCGTCCTCGCCCAGCCGCAGGGCGTTGAAGTCGCCGTACGGTACGCGCAGCAGCTCGGCCTGGCCGCCCTGGTAGGGGCCCATCTCGGCGAAGCCGTAGGCGGCGCCGGCGAGGGCGGGCTCGGGCTGCATCGTCAGGCAGTAGTTGGTCAGGCCCTGCTCGCACTGCTTGCAGAAACCGCATGCGATGTTGAACGGCAGGCACACATACTCGCCGACCTTGACCTTGGTGACCGCGGAGCCGACCTCGACGACCTGCCCCAGGTTCTCGTGGCCCAGTGTGCGGCCGGTCTCGAACGAGGTGCGGCCTTCGTACATGTGCAGGTCGGAGCCGCAGATGTTGGTGCTCGTGATCTTCACGAGGATGTCGCTGGGGTGCTCGATCTTCGCGTCCGGTACGTCCTTCACCGCTATGGTGCGGGGACCTTCTACACCGCTGCCTTCATGATCAATCCCTCTTCGCCGCTACGCGCGAGCGCCATCGCTGCATGCGCTTGGCGGCGGATAGTCGACGGCGCCACCGGCGACGGTGCTCTGCCGTCCGGCGCGTTTCGAGGGGGACGTCAGCGCGTCCTCTCCCCTCCCTCCACACTCCCACTCGCCCTTGCCGGGCGCGACTCCCCGGGAAGCGGGTAACTGCTGCCAGTTCTGCGCCGCGTCGTCATGAAAGCTGACGCAATCGACACGCGGCGTTGGAGTTAGCCGTTGTACCAAAGCCGGAAGCCGACCCGCCTCACCTGATCGTTCGACGATCAATTCAGTCGCCGCAGGTCAACGCGAGCAGAGCGACGGATTTCACTGTCGAAGGACAGCAGTTCGTGTCCTTGGGCAACGAGGTCAGTCAGTTGTCCTCTCCACGCTGACCTGCGGCGACTAACTTGGTTGGCAAGGGGCCGGTGAGGCCGACCCGGTGTCGACGCGGTCGCCGGCATGTCGCCGAGCGCGACTCCGGCCTCGGGGAACATCGGTACAGCGGTTGGCGCTGAAAACGATCATGGTCGGCTAGCACACTGGCTGGGGGCTCCGCTGGGGTTCGCGGAAAGATCGCCGGGCGGGTGCAGCGGCTGGCTACGGTCCGTTCGTGCCCGTGGAGTTTCTGACTGATGAGCAGGCCGAGGCGTACGGGAAGTTCGCCGAGGAGCCGACCCGCCCCGAGCTGGAGCGGTTCTTCTTCCTGGACGACGTCGACCGCGACCTGATCGCGCTCCGGCGCTCTGCGCACCATCAGCTCGGCTTCGCGCTCCAGATGTGCACGGTGCGCTACATCGGCCGGTTCCTCCCGGACGACCCGCTGGATGCGCCGTGGCCGGTGGTCGAGCACCTGGCCGCGCAGCTCGGTGTCGAGGACCCGTCGGTGGTGAAGCGGTACACCGAGCGGCCGAAGACGGCGTACGAGCACGCCTGGGAGATCCGGGACGCCTACGAGTACCACGAGTACGACGACGCGGAGTGGTCCCGGCGGTTCCGCACCTTCCTCCACGGCCGGGCCTGGACGCACGCCGAGGGCCCCAAGGCACTGTTCGACCACGCGGCGGGCTGGCTGCGCCGCAACCGGGTGCTGCTGCCCGGGGTGTCGGTGCTGGCCCGGCAGGTGTCGGAGGTGCGGAAGATCGCGGACAAGCGGCTGCACGCCACCGTTGCGGGCGCCGCCCGGCGGGCGGACCCGGCGCTGCCCGGGGATCTGGTGGCGACGCTGAAGACGCCGGACGGCTCGCGGTTCTCGGAGCTGGAGCGGTTGCGCCGGCCGCCGACGCGTACGACGGGCACGGCGTTCGCCCGCGCGCTGGAGCGGGTGGACGAGATCGGCGCGTACCGGCTCGGGCGGCTGAGGCTGTCGCAGATCCCGCCGAACCGGATGGCCGCGCTGGCCCGGTACGCGCTGGGGTCGAAGGCGCCGCTGCTGGAGCGGGCGGCAGAGCCCAAGCGCACGGCGATGCTCACTGCGGTGATGCGGCACCTGGAGGCGAAGGCGATCGACGAGGCCCTGGACCTGTTCCAGGTCCTGATGGCCACCCGGCTGCTGAACGCGGCGAAGCGGAAGACGGAGAAGGACCGGCTGTCCACGCTGCCGCAGCTGGAAAAGGCGTCGCGGGTGCTGGCGCGGGCGGCGAAGGTGCTGTTCGAGGAACTGGAGCTGGTCGAGGAGCGCGGTGCGGATGTGGACGTGGCCGCGCTGTGGGCGGCGGTGGAGGAGATCGCGCCGCGCGCCGCCGTGATGACCGCGGCGGCCACCGTGGTGACCCTGGTGCCCGAGGACGAGAGCTCGGCCGAGGTCGCCATGCGGGCCGCGCTCACGAACCGGTACGCCACGGTGCGCCCGTTCCTCGCGTTGCTGGGCGAGTCAAAGGCACTGGCCGCGGCGAGCGCGGGCAAGCGGGTCCTGGCCGGGGTCCGGGGTCTTCCGGCGCTGGCGCGGCGGAAGGTGGGGGTCAAACCGCTGCTGCCGCGCGAGGTGGACGACAAGCTCGTGCCGCCCGCGTGGCGCAAGGCGGTGTACGCCAACCCGGATCTGCCGCAGGGTGCGGTGGACCGGGACGCGTACGTGGTGTGCGTGCTGGAGCAGCTGCACCGGGCCCTGAACAACCGCGACGTGTTCGCCTCGCCCTCGCACCGCTGGTCCAACCCGCGGGCCCGCCTGCTGGACGGGCCCGACTGGGACGCGGTCGAGGAGGACGTCCTGGCCGCCCTGAGCCTGGACATGCCCGTGACCGAGCACCTGGCGGAGCTGGTGCGGGGCCTGGACGCCGGATGGAAGCAGCTCGCCGAGCGCCTGGACGAGGCCGGGCCGGCGGCGAAGGTCTCGATCGAGGTCCAGGACGACGGACGGGTGAAGCTGAACGTCGACAAGCTCGGCGCGCTCGGCGAGCCGAAGTCCCTGGCCTGGCTGCGCCAGCGGGTCGAGAAGATGCTCCCGAAGATCGACCTGCCGGACCTGTTGTTCGAGGTGAACGCCTGGACCGGGTTCCTCGACGCCTTCGTCCACCTCGGGGACGGCACCACCCGGATGAAGGACCTGCCCACCTCGGTGGTCGCGCTGCTGGTCTCGGAGGCGTGCAACATCGGCCTGGCCCCGGTGGTGAACCCCGGCTATGAGGCCCTGACCCGGGCCCGGCTCGTGCACGTCGACCAGTACTACCTGCGCGCCGACACCATCGCCGCGGCGAACGGACGGCTGATCGCCGCCCAGGCGGACATCCCGATCGTGCGTTACTGGGGCGACGGGCTGCTCGCCTCCGTGGACGGGCTGCGTTTCCAGGTGCCGGTGCGCACCATCAACGCCGCCCCGTCGCCGAAGTACTTCGGATTCAAGCGCGGCATCACCTGGCTCAACGCGGTGAACGACCAGGTCGCGGGCATCGGGCAGATGGTCGTGCCCGGCACCCCGCGCGACTCCCTGCACATCCTGGACGCGCTGCTGAACCTGGACGGCGGGGTGAAGCCGGAGATGGTGGCCACCGACAACGCCTCGTACTCCGACATGGTGTTCGGCCTGTTCAAGATCCTCGGCTACAACTTCAGCCCCAGGTTCCGCGACCTGGACGACCAGCGGTTCTGGCGGGCCACGATGCCCGGCGTCGAAGCCGGCACGTACGGCGCGGTGGAGGACCTGGCCCGCAACCGCGTGAACCTGAACAAGGTGATCACGCACTGGCCGGACATGCTGAAGGTCGCCGGTTCCCTGGTCACCAACCAGGTCCGCGCCTACGACCTGCTGCGCATGTTCGGCCGCGACGGCCGCCCGACCCCGCTCGGGGCCGCGTTCGCCGAGTACGGGCGGATCGCCAAGACCGAGCACCTGCTGCGCGTGGTCGACCCGGTCGACGACACCTACCGCCGTCAGATGAACCGGCAGCTCACCGTGCAGGAATCCCGCCACAAGCTCGCCCGGGACGTGTGCCACGGCAAGCGCGGCACCATCCACCAGGCGTACCGCGACGGCATGGAGGACCAGCTCGGCTCACTCGGCCTGGTCCTCAACGCCATCGTGCTCTGGACCACGAAGTACCTCGACGCCGCCGTCGCCCAGCTCCGCGCCGAGGGCCACGAGATCCGAGACGAGGACATCGCCCGCCTGTCCCCGCTCAAGCACCGCAACCTGAACCTGCTCGGCCGCTACAGCTTCACCGCCAGTGTCCCGGCCGCCGGCGCCCTGCGCCCCCTGCGCGACCCGGACGCGCCGGAACTGGACGCGGACGACGACGAGGCCGACCACGGCTGAGCACGACCAGGACGGAGACGTCTAGGGGAGAGCGCTGCTCACAGGCCCTGCATCGTTGCCTCAAGCTCGGCAAGCTCCGCTTGTGCCTTCGTGTACTTCTCGTGCGTCTCCTTGTACTTCTTCTCCCACTGGTCCCGCTCCTGCTCAAGCCGCTGGGCCTGTCGCTCGAAGTGCTCAGTCTTCACGTCCAGCTGGCGGAGCTTTTCTTCGAGCTCCTTGATGCGATCTGCGTCGCTCACCTCTGTGTTCCTTCCCGTCGGCTGGTGCCGGTACGAGCAAGGAGCTGGGCGCCTCACGCATACCGACCAGCGGTCTGTGGCGGATACGTCTCCGCCCGACTTCAGGCGTCGACGGCGAAGATCCACCGTTCCACACTCCGCAAACGACATGGTCAGGGCAAGGTCACTACAACCCGCGTGTGCTGACCCCCTTGGCAGCTGGAGGTGCGGCTGGCGCACGCGCTACTGCCCGGCTGTTCGCTCGTTGATCACCGGACCGCACCACGAGACAGGAGCGAACCGTCATGGCCATCACCATCACCGAGGACTGCATCAACTGCGGTGCCTGCGAGCCCGAGTGCCCTACGAAGGCGATCACAGAGGGCGACGACATCTACGTGATCAACCCCAGCGCCTGCTCGGAGTGCGTGGGATTCTCCGACTCCCTCGCGTGCCAGGCCGTGTGCCCGCCGGAGTGCTGCCTGCCGGACCCCGGCAGGGTGGAAACCGAGGACGTCCTGATCCGCCGATCCCTGAGTCTGCGACCCGACAGCGACGAGCTCCGGCGCAAGGCAGCCGCCAACGACTACCCCAGTCACTTCCGGAAGTGAACCCTGCCGCCTGTGTGCGAGGAGCGGCGGAGCGGGCCACCTGTCGTCAAACGATCGAATGACGACAGGTGGCCGGCGCGTCCAATGAACCCGTGCAATCCGGGGGTTCATGGCGGCTCGAATCCAATCGGATCCGATGGTGATTGCTGACAGGGTTTGACGACAGATAGGGTCCGATCCTCCGTACGGAAGGGGCCCGCAGTGGCGAACCTGGTCTACAAGCGGGTCTCTACCGACCAGCAGTCCACCGCCCGGCAGAACCTCGTCCTGGCCGAGTCCGGGATCGAGGACCCGGGCGCCTTCGAGGAGGACCCGGGCACCTCCAGCCGCCTCCACCCCCTCCAGCGCCCGAAGTTCCGCGAACTGCTGACCTACTCGCGCCCGGGCGACACCCTCCACATCTCCGAGATGTTCCGCCTCGTGCGCGGCACCGGGCACATCCTCGACGTGCTCGACGTCCTCCACCGCGACCAGGTCGCGCTGCGCATCCACGACGGCGCGTTCTCCGCGATGGACCTCACCGCCCGCCACCCGCGCACCGGCGAGCTGCTGTCCACCGTCAAGTTCATGGTGCAGACCCTCGCCGCCGCCGGCGAACTCCACCGCGACCTCCAACGGGAACTGACCTACGACGGGCTGCGCGCCGCCGAGGCCAAGGGCAACAAGGGCGGACGCCGCCCCGCCGTGGCGGCCACGAAGACCGACGACGTGCGCACCGCGTACCTGGAAGGCCGCTCGATCGCCGCCCTCGCCCGCGACCACCGGGTCAGCCGCGGCGCGATCCGCACCGCCGTCGCCGAACTCCTGCCCGACCACACCGCCACCGGGGAGGACATCCCCGCCCCGGAGCTGCCGGTCACCCTCGACATGCCGGTCAAGGTCGCCGACTACCTCCTCACCACCGAGCTGGAGCCCGCCGAGCGCGCCGCGCTCGAACAGGGGGCGACCGTACGACGGGGCCAGGGCTACACCCTGCGCTTGACTGCCGTCCCCGCCGTACACCGCCAGCTCCTCGCCCGCTGCCAGCCGCTCGACGGCGCCCAGGGCACCCCCGCGGTCCCGGCCCAGCGCAAGGCCCGCCGCGAGTACGAGAACCGCGTCAGCTCCCTCACGCCGACCGGACCATGATCCAGGTCAGCGCCTACCGCTGATTTCCATTCGGATACTCCCGGCCCTGGCGCACAGCTTTAGCCGAGCACGTCGGCGCCGGCGTGGTCCTACGGATTCATGAGCTCGCAGAGTCGGGTGAGTTCGTCCGGGTCGTCAGAGACGAGACCCGGCGGGAGATCTGCGGCGAAGTCATCGCAGGCGTTGGACACCGCGGCCTCGGCGACGCCGGCGGGCGGTTCCGGGTCAGACGTGGCTGCGACAGCTGGCGTCACGAGGAACACACTGCACAGCGCACTGGCCAGGGATGCAGACAGAGACATTCGATTCATGCCTGGTCAACTAGCCGACGGAGAGAACGTCACCAAAGATCACCCAGAGTGCCGACATGATCGTTCTCAGCGCCAACGGCTGTACCGATGTTCCCCGAGGCCGGACTCCCGCCGCCGGCTGACGTTGGTGAACCTCCCGGAAACCTGTCGGCGCCTGCTCATTCCCGGTGGTCCGAGGCGGGACTGTCGGTCACCGCCTGCGGGGGGACGTCGGCCGGCAACGGGCCCCACGCGTCGATGGGGATCGTCTTGCGGCGGTAGCCGTGTTCGTTCAGGAGGTGGCCGCTGAGTTTTGCGGTCCACAGGGCGATGGCCCGGTCCGCGATGACGATGCCGGGGGCCTGCTCGGAGACCCGCGTTTCGAGTTTCTGAACATCGTTCACCGAGCGTACCCAGGCGATAACCAGGAGGTTGTGGCGGCCGGTGATGCCGGCGCACAGGCGGACGTCCTGCATTCCCGCGATGCGGCGCGCTGTCGTCTCCACGGCGTCGGATGGGACCTGTGCCCACAGGATGGCCGCCACGGGGCGCTCGGAGAGCGGGCGGGCGATCTCGCAGCGCAGGTGTACGGCCTTGGCGGCGAGGAGGCCGGTGACCCGTCTGCGTACCGTGTCCGGGCTCGCGCCGCACTGTTCGGCGAGCGCGGCGTAAGTGGCCCTTCCGTCCGCCGAGAGGGCCACCATGATGCGGCGGTCCAGCTCTGACACTTCCAGTGCGCCTGTGGTTTCGCCGACGGGTCGGTCCTGGGCGAGTTGTGCTGCCTGCGCGGCGGTGAGGGAGCGGAGCCGCCATCGGCTGCCCTCGGTGTAGATGGAGCCCACAACCTGTGTGCGGCTGGCCGTGACGGCCGGGATCGAGGCCAGGGTGTGGGTGATCCAGTGGGAGAGAGTGCCCAGGTCCGGTGCCATCACGGTGAGCAGCAGGTCTCGGTCGCCGGTGACGTGCTCCACGGTGGTGACCATCGGCAGTCGGGCCAGGTGCTCGGCGGCCTCGGTCAGTCGGCCGCCCGCGCAGTCGATCTCGACGAAGGCCAGGCATCCCTGTCCGGCTTCCGCCATGGCGGGTCCGGGGTAGCAGCTGGTCCAGGCGGCGCCGTCGTCGGTGAGCCGTTTCCAGCGCCTGGCCAGGGTCACGGCGTCCATGTTCAGCACTTTGGCGAGCTGGGCCCAGCTCGCCCGGGGGCTGATCTGCAGGGCGTGGACAAGTGACGCGTCGATGCCCGTCAGCGGCCGGAGATCCTTCATGTGCGGGACCTCTTTGCGTCTTTCCAACAGTTTCTGGTCAGCGTGGAAGTCATGGCTTCAGTGTGAGGCATGGCTGCGGCGCGTGACGCACTGCGGATCCGATCTGACGGGAAGGTGGCGGCAGCGTGTCCGCTTTGGGGAATGCCGAGGAGCTGCGGGACGACTTGGCGGTGTTGCGGCGGGAGTTGCACCGCGAGCCGGAGCTGGGGCTTCAACTGCCGCGCACGCAGGAGAAGGTCCTGGCGGCTCTGGAGGGGCTGCCGCTGGAGATCGAACTCGGGAAGAACCTGAGCTCGGTGACGGCGGTGCTGCGGGGTGGCCGGCCGGGCGGTGCGGTGCTGCTGCGCGCGGACATGGACGCGCTCCCAGTGCAGGAGGCTTCCGGTGTCGACTACATGTCCCGCGTCGCGGGCCGCATGCACGCTTGCGGTCACGACCTGCACACCGCTGCTCTCGTAGGTGCGGCCCGGCTGCTGTCCCAGCGGCGGGAGTCTCTGCCGGGCGATGTGGTGTTCATGTTCCAGCCCGGCGAGGAGGGCCACAACGGGGCAGGCGTGATGATCGAGGAAGGCGTGCTTCAGGCTGCCGGCAAGCCGCTGGACGCGGCGTTCGCCATCCATGTCTCTGCCAACCGCATTCCGCAGGGGCTGGTGGTCAGCAAGCCGGGCACCGTCATGACCGCCTCCGACATCCTGCGGGTGACCGTGCGCGGGCGCGGCGGGCACGGTTCCGCGCCGCACTCTGCCCTCGACCCGGTCCCGGCCGCCTGCGAGATGGTCACCGCCATCAACAGCTGGACCACCCGCACCTTCGACATCTTCGATCCCGTCGTGGTCTCGGTCGGCAGTTTCCAGGCCGGCACCCAGCACAACGTCATCCCCGAAACCGCCACCTTCCAAGCCACCGTGCGCAGCTACTCGGACACCAACCACGAACGTCTCGCCGAGGGCCTGCCGCGGCTTGTGCGCTCCATCGCCGCCGCCCACGGGCTGAGCGCGGACGTCGACTTCGAGGTGCTCTACCCGGTCACCGTCAACGATCCGCAGGAGACCGGCTTCGCGCTGGAGACCGCGCGGGAGCTGGTCGGCGACGACCAGGTGTGGGTCTCCCCGCAGCCGGCCAGCGGCTCCGAGGACTTCTCCCTCGTCCTTCAGCGGGTGCCCGGCGCGATGCTGCTGCTCGGCGCGGCCCCGCAGGGGTGCGATCCGACAGCGGCACCGATGAACCACTCGCCGCAGGCGGTCTTCGACGACGCGGTACTGCCCCGCCAGGCTGCGCTCCTCACCGAACTCGCCACCGCTCGTCTGTCCCGTACAGCCCCGCTCGCGGAACGGGCAGGCACGCGCGAGCGGGCGTGAGACCCGGAGTTCGTTGACCGCCAGAGGTGAATCACCCGTCGTGGCCGAGCCGGTGTGAACCGAGCCGTCGACCCACGGACCACGCAGACGTGAGCCACGCCCCCGCCCCGCCCGGCAGCTCCACCCTCGCCATCCGAAAGGTGCAGTCCATGCGCGTCACCAAGCCCACACCGGACGACGTCGTACCCGAGGAGAGCCGAACGCGGGTGCGTGCTGTGGTGGGGCTGCTCGTCTTCCTGGAGCTGACCAGCGGCTTCATCCAGGGCGGCACCACTCCGCTCATTCCCGCCATACGGGACACGCTGGGGGTGAGCACCGGCGACGCCCAGTGGATCACAGCCGTCCAGTTCCTCGCGGCCGCGGTGTCCGTCCCCGTTTTCGGGAGACTGGGAGACAAGTACGGGCACCGGCTGCTGCTGCGGGTGGCCGTCGCCAGCATCACCGTCGGCTGTGTGATCGTGGCACTCGCCCCCAACCTGGCTGTGCTGCTGGTCGGCCGCGTCCTCCTCGGGCCGCTGGCGGCCCTGCTCCCGCTGGAGATCGCGCTGTGTCGGGACCGGCTGAGTGCCGCAGCCAACCGCAAGGCGGTCGGCATGCTGGTGGCCTCCCTCGCGCTGGGTTCGATGATCGGCTCGTTCCTCTCCGCCCCGCTCTACCACTTCCTGGGCGACATCCGCTTCACGCTGTGGGCGTTCGCCGCACTGGCCGCGATCTGCACCCTGGTCACCTTCGTCGGCGTGCCGGAGAGCCGCGAGCGGGCAGCGGGACGGATGGACTGGGCCGGTGCCGGGATGCTCAGCATCTCGTTGGTGCTGTTCCTCACCGCGCTCTCCCGAGGGAGTGACTGGGGTTGGCTGCAGCCGGGCATCCTGGGGATGGTCCTGGTGGCACTGGCCCTGTTCGCCGGGTGGGTGCGCTGGGAACTGCGCCACCCTGCCCCGCTCGTGGACGTCCGCGCCGTCGCCGGCCGCCGGGTCGCCCCGCATCTGCTGACGACGTTCATGCTCGGCGCCATCATGCTCGCCGCGCCTGTCGTCTCCATCACCTACCTCGAAGCCGCCCCGGACGAGAACGGCTACGGCTTCGGCCTCTCGGCCCTGGAAATCGGCATCTGGGGCGGCATACCCCACCTGCTGGCCTTCATCGCCGCCAGCAGATCCGGAGCCCTGGCGGAACGCATCGGCATGCGCCGACTGCTGCTGCTCGGCCTGGTCCTGCTCACCGCCGGACACGCCGGCCTCCTCCTCGCGCACTCTTCCCTGTACCTGTTCGCCCTGGCCTACTCGGTCGCCGGAGCGGGAATGGGGCTGGCCATCAGCGGCATTCCCACCGTGATCGTCGAAGCGAGCCCGACGGACCGCTCCGCCAGCGCGGTGGCCGTCTACAGCAACGTCAAGGTCATCGGCGGCACCCTCGCCGGCGGCGCGTTCGCCACACTGCTCGGGACGATGGTGGCCAGCGGTAGCGACATCCCCACACTGGGCGCCTACCTCCTGGTGTGGGGTGTGTGCATGGCCGGCGCTGCCGCCTCGCTGCTGGTCACGTGGGCTACTCCGGCCCGCAAGTGACGCTCCCGAAGCATCGCCCCACCCCAACCCTTGGAGTCTCAGCAGTGCACGACAATCGCCTTTCCACGCAGTCGGGTTCGCCTGCCCGCCCGGCGACCGCGAGCCCGCGGGCCGTCGCGGAAGGCCACATGACGGCGTTGGTCGCGCTCGATCCCTTCATCGGCAGCTACCTCGGTGAACCCGGCTGCGCCGACCGGCTGCCCGACCTCTCCCCCGAAGGCCACGACGCGCGGGCCGACCTTGCCCGCCGTACCCTCACCGCACTTGCGGCCACACCCACCCCGGAAACCGACGATGAGCGGCTCTGCGCCCGTCTCCTGCGGGAACGGCTCAACGCCGAACTCGCCCTCCACGACGCCGGCGAGCACCTGCGGCGCGTGAGCACCCTCGGCTCAACCCTCCACCTGATCCGCAAGGTCTTCACCCTCGCACCCACCCGCACCGACGATGACTGGCACGCCATCGCCCGCAGACTGCGCGCAGTGCCCGCCGCACTCGACGGATACCGTGCCTGTCTGGCGACGGGACTCGACAGTGGCCTGCCCGCCGGGCCCTCCGCGGTCAGCGCGGTCCTCGACCAACTCGACACCTGGACCAAGCCCGGCACCGGTTCTTTCCACATGCTCGCGGCAACCGCGCCGCACGCGCTGCGTCCTGACATCGCCCGGGCCGCCGACAGGGCAGCCCTGGGCCTGGTGGACCTGCGCACCTGGCTGCGGGGCACCTACGCACCCCGCGTCGCGGACGCGCCGGACACCTTCGGCCGAGACCGTTACCGACTCTGGTCCCGGCACCACAATGGCGCCGACCTCGACCTCGAAGAGGCATACACCTACGGGTGGTCCGAATACCACCGCCTGCTGGCAGAGATGCATCACGCGGCACAGCGCATCCTGCCCGGCTGCACCGACCCCTGGCAGGCCCTCGCCCATCTGGAGGAGCACGGCGAGGCAATCGAAGACCCGGAAGCTGCCCGAAGCTGGCTGCAGTCCCTGACCGAACAGACCATCGAGGCGCTCGACGGCACCCACTTCACCCTCGCGGACGACGTCAGACGCGTCGAGACCCGGCTGGCACCGCAGGGGGTCACCGCCGCCTACTACACCGGCCCCTCGGCGGACTTCAGCCGACCAGGCCGCACCTGGCTGCCCACCCTCGGCCGCTCCCGCTTCCCCGTGCACGACCTGGTCTCGACCTGGTACCACGAGGCAGTGCCTGGCCACCATCTCCAGGTAGCACAGTGGACTCACGTCGGCGCGGACCGCCTTACCCGCTTCCAGGCGTCGTCCGGAGTCGTCAACGCCAACGTCGAAGGATGGGCCCTGTACGCCGAACACCTCATGGATGAGCTTGGATTCCTCACCCGCCCCGACCACCGGCTCGGCTACCTCCAGGCCCAGATGCTGCGAACCGTCCGCGTCATCGTCGACATCGGCATCCACCTCGGCCTGCCCATACCCGGCGATGCGGCCTATCTGCCCGGGGAGCGGTGGACGCCCCGCACGGCAGGCGTGTTCCTGCGCCGCAACTGCGCCCGGCCCCGCTCGTTTGTCGACGCCGAACTCCTGCGCTACCAGAGCAACCCCGGCCAGGCCATCGGGTACAAACTGGGCGAGCGCGCCTGGCTGCGCGGCCGAACTGCGGCACGCACCCGGCACGGCAACCGCTTCGACATCAAGACCTGGCACATGGCGGCGCTGTCCCAAGGCCCCCTCGGACTCGACGACCTCACCAACGAACTGTCCGTATTGGGCGACAGGCCGGACTCGGCATAAAGAGCAGAAAACCCGGTCGCCGATGCGTTCGCAGCAGGCAGCGACGTCGTCGGCGGCGATTGCGTTCAGGCCGCGACCAGAGCTCGAACGGCACATGCTCGCAACCGGCTTGCATCACGACCCGGCCGCGTACACCGCGACCTGCGCTCTTCGACCCGCTGTTTCGGTGCGATCACCCGCGCGCGACCTCGTGGTTTCGGGGCGATCTCCACGACGCCAGGTGTATGTCGCCATGAGCTGGGACAGGTGAGTCCCAGCTCGTCGGCTCTCGCGTGCAGGTGATGTCAGCCGGAGCGGGTGAAGGCTGGTGGGCGCAGTGTGCCGTGAGCGGTTTCGATTACCTGGGCGGCCCTGAGTGCGAGGTCGTCGCGGTGGTGGGGGGCTATGAGTTGCACGGCGCAGGGCAGTCCGTCCGGGCTGAGGCCGGCGGGGACGCTGACGGCCGGGTGGCCGGTGTCGTTGAAGACGGAGGTGAAGGAGATCGGGAGGGTCCGCTTGCGTACGGCCGCCGTGATGTCCGGGCCCTCGGCCGACCATGCGGTTGTGGGCACGGTAGGCGTGAGCAGCAGATCGTACTGTTCGAAGAGCGCGGCGGTCCACCGGTCGAGTTGGCCGCGGTGGGTCCAGTAGTCGGCGGAGTCGTTAGGGCTGAGGGTGCGCCCTTTGTCGAGGATGTCGGCGAACCAGGGTTCGAAGTCGTCGCGGCGGGTGCCGAGGTCGTCGAGGACGCCCAGGAGGCGGCTGTAGGCCAGGACGTGCTGCCGCAGCTGGAAGGGAGCGGGGAAGTCCTTGGCTCCGGGCAGCGCCGACTCATCGTCGCGTACGTCGTGGCCCACCTCGCGCAGAACACCGGCTGTTCGTTCCAGGGCGTTCAGCATCTCGGGGTGGGGGGCGGAGATGCCAAGTGTGCGAAAGACGCCCACCCGCAGTGTGGGTCCGGGTGTGTCAATGGCCTCCCGGTACGAGATGCCGGGCGCCGGCAACGAGTAGGGATCGGCAGGGTGGTGGCCCGCGGCAACGTCGAGGTGCAGGGCGGTGTCCCGTACCGTGCGCGCCATGCCGCTGAGACAGGAGTGCTGAGGCCAGTTCGGCATGCGGGAGGGGCCTTTGGGGATCCGGCCGCGGGACGGCTTGAGTCCGACGACTCCGCACAGTGCCGCGGGGATGCGGGTGGAGCCGCCGCCGTCTCCTGCGGTGGCGAGAGCGACGAGCCCTGCGGCGACCGCCGCCGCGGCGCCGCCACTGGAACCACCAGGAGTGCGTTGCAGGTCCCACGGGTTGCGGGTGACGCCAAAGGCTTCGTTGGCGGTGTGTACGCCGGCACCGAGCGGAGGCGTGTTCGTCTTGCCGATCACCAGGGCGCCGGCGGCACGCAGGCGGGCGACGTGGGTGCTGTCCCGGGTGGCGGGCGGGCTGTCGCGGTAGGCGCGCGTGCCCCTGCTGGTGGGGAAGCCTTCCGCGTCCTCCAGGTCCTTGACAAGGATCGGCAGTCCGGAGAGCGGGCCCGTCTCCTCGCCGTGGGCGATGCGTTGTTCGAGAGCGGTGGCCTCGGCCAGTGACCGTTCGGGGTCGAGGGCGACGACGGAGTTGACCTCGGTGTCGTCGGTCTCGATCCGGTCAAGGGTATGGCGCATGAGTTCGGTCGGTGACAGTGCGCGGCGGAAGATCAGGGCGGTGAGTTCGGTGGCGGAGGCGAAGGACAGATCAGTCATGGTGCGGTGGGTTCCTTCCTGGTGAGAGGGCGATCCGGTGTTGTGGTGGTCGCTTCGAGGCTGACACCGGTGGTGCGGGCGCCGAAAAGGACGGCGACGAGGCCGCCCGCGGCGCTGAGGGCGGCGAGCAGGACGAAGACAGCGGTGTAGCCCGCACTCGTGTAGATGGTGGCGACGAGCAGGGGGGCCCCGAAGTTGAAGATCCGGGACAGGGCGTTGGCGCTGCCGGAGCCGAGCGCGCGGATGCGGGTGGGGAAGATCTCCGCGGAGTACACCTGGAGGAAGGGCATAGCCATGTGGAAGAGCAGGTTGACCAGGCAGCCCAGGACGAGGACGGCGAGGGGTTCGCGTACGAAGGCGAACATCAGCAGGGTGGCACCGCCCAGTGACCCGAGGGCCAGTTGAGTGCGGCGGCGGTCCCAGCGGTCGATGAGCGGTACTGAGGCGAGGGCTCCGAACGGTGCGGCTGTCGCCAGGAAGGCGGACAGAAGCAGGGTGTCGCGGAGGTCGAGGTCGAGCCCGTTCTCTGAGAGGAGTGTGGGTGTCCAGGTGTTGTACGCGGAGTAGGCGAGGAGTCCGGCCACCCACATCGTGGTGACGACCAGGAAGTTGCGCCGGTTCTGGCCTTTCCACAGCTCGCCGAAGCGGGGACGGTCGGGCGCAGGAGCGGCCGGCCCCGTGACGGCGGGTCCGCTGTCGGGTGGCGTCTGGATGCCGCACTGCCGCTCGATCGACCGGACGATGGCGTCGGCCTTCTCCAATTCGCCCCGAGAGGCGAGCCAGCGGGGGCTTTCAGGGACCCAGCGGCGGATCAGCCAGGCGAAGACAAGACTGAACAGGCCGAGGGCGAACACCAGGCGCCACCCCCAGGTCCACTGCGGAACGAAGAAGAAGCCGGCCCAGGCGGCGATGGGGATGCCGAGCGATCCAACCGCCACCTTGTAGGTCTGCATGCGCCCCCGGGAGGCTGCCGGAACGAACTCCGCGAGGACGACGATGGCGACGACGGCCATGCCCTGGGAGCCGAAATGGGCCGCGGTGCGAGCGACGAGGAGCTGCCACTCGTTCTGGACGAGGACGCAGCAGACCGCGGCCGTGCAGTAGAGGGCAGCGCTGGCGAGCAGGGTGCGGCGGCGGCCTATGCGGTCGGCGAGGTACCCGCCGAGTACCCCTCCCACGAAGGCTCCCAGCTGCCCTACGCCGGCGATGAGCGCGACGGTCGAGAGCGACAGGCCCCACTGGTCGCGCAGGGTGGGGATGACGAAGGCGAAGGAGTAGGTCTCCACCCAGTCGAAGAGGATCATGCCGGCCAGAGCGATGACCAGGCGGCGGTGGAACGAGCTGAGCGGGAGCCCATCGAGACGGTTCCCGAGTGCGGCAGCAGGCGAGCTGACAGTCATGGCGCATGACCTCCCGTGCGGGGAATGGCGGGCGGAGGGGAGGGTCAGATCACGCCGTCGGCGGCGACAGCAGCGAGCTCGTCCGGGCCGAGACCGAGCACGCCCTGGTAGACCTCGGCGTTGTGCGCGCCGAGCGCGGGGCCGGTCGTGCGGATGCGGCCGGGGGTCTTCGACATCCGGGGCAGGGGGGCGACCATCGGGAGTTCTCCGAATTCGGGGTCCTCGACCGTGACGAGCGTGCCCCGCTCCCGGTAGTGCGGGTCCTCGGCGATGTCCGCGATGCTCATCACTGGCGAGGCCGGGATGCCGGCGTTGCTGAGCAGCTTCGTCACGTCGTTGGCGGCGTAGCAGCTGGTCCAGTCGGCAATCGCCGCGTACAGGTCGTCGGCGTGCTGGGCCCGTGCCGCACGGGTGGCGTACCGGGGTGATTCCGCCAGCTCGGGACGGCCCATGACAGCGGCGAGCTTATGGAACAGCGCGTCGGTACCGGCGTGGATCGAGACGCGGCGCCCGTCGCGGGTGGTGAAGTCGCTCGCGGGAACGATCTGCGGATTGCGGTTGCCCAGGCGCTCGCGTACCCGGCCAGTGGTGGCATACGTGGCGAGCGCGTCCTCGGAGGCGCGGAATCCGGCCTCGTACAGGGCCAGGTCGATCACCTGACCGCCGCCGCCGGCCATGTCGCGGTGGTAGAGCGCCGTGACTACGGAGAAGGCACCCAGATAGGCGGCCATGTAGTCAATCGTGGAGTACCCGCTGCGCACCGGCGGGCGGTCGTCGTCACCGGTGACGTAGGTCAGACCGGCGAAGGCGCTCGCGATCCGGTCGAAGGATCCGCGATCGCTGTAGGGGCCGGTCAGCCCGTATCCGGTCACGTACACCAGCACCGTGCCGGGTGCGAGTTCGTGCAGGGTGTCCGGGTCCAGGCCCCATGCCTTCAGGGTGGGCGGGCGGTAGTTCGTGATCACGACGTCGAAGTGCGGAACGAGCTCGCGCACGATCCGCTGTCCTGCCTCCGTGCGCAGATCGAGCGTCACCGACTTCTTGTTCCGGGCCTCCTGAGCCCAGTACGGGGAACGGGCGCCGGAGGCAGTGCCCCGGGTGAAGTCGCCGCGCCCGGGCTCTTCGACCTTGATCACCTCGGCACCGAAGTCCCCGAGGAAGGTGGCCGTGACGGGCGCGGCCAGCACAGTGGACAGGTCGAGGACGCGTATGCCCGCCAGCGGGAGTGTCGACATGGATGTCCCTTCACGTTAAATTAACGAACCGTTATTAACGGATCGTTGTTAGTGGGATAATAGAGTGGTCGCTTTCGGCGCGGCAAGGGTTCGTGGCGCGAAGATTCATCCCAGTAGGAACGGGGAGCAGAGGATGAGCGAGACCGGCAAGACGCGACGGCGTCGACGTACCCGCGAGGAGACCGAGGCGGACCTGCTGGGCGCCGCACGCCGCCTGCTGGAGCGGGACGGGGTGCTCGCCGGAGTCAACCTCCGCGAGATCGCAGCCGAGGCCGGGGTCAACCACGGTCAGATCTACCAGTACTTCGGCACTCGACAGGCCCTGCTCCGCGCTGCGGCGGCCGACCTCGTGGAACGTCAGAGCACAGATCGGGACGGCCACTGGGAGAGGCCGTTCGCAGAGCGCCGACAGACCATGTTCCAGCACCGCCTGGAGGAGCCCGAACTGGTAAAACTCGAAGCGCTGTTGGCACTCGACGGGGACGAAGACTTCCGTCCGTTCCCGCGGTTCACGCAGACAAACCAAAGCCTGGAGCGGGACAAGGACGAGGGATGCCTGCCCGCGGACTCGGACGTGGTGGCCGCCCACGTGATGACGGCCGCGGCCCAGATGGGATACGTGATTTTCCGTGAGGCGTACGCCCGCAACACCGGAATCTCCCTGGAGGAACTCGACGTACGCGCCGCCCACGCCTTCGCCCGCATGGTGGCCGGACTCGCCACCCAGCCCCCCGACCATGAGTCATAAAGTCACGAACCACTTCCTACCGCTATCGGAAGCGATCGCAGTGACTGAGGGTGCGAACTGGTAGCACCGTCGGTCACGCATACGGGCCCACCAGACGTTGACGCGTCGGTTAGCGAAAGCGAGCACGGCTTGGACGTGCTCCTTGCCCGCCACCGCACGTTCGCCAGCAGCACCGCCTCCGGAACCCCACCCGCTCGAAGCCCCACCCAGCCGCAGCGCAGGCCCGGCGAGTCACTTCGAACGCCTCGGCATCGCGCGGCGCAATTCAATCGTCGGCGCGGACATCGACGACCATGCCCGAGCCATCCGCACGGCGTACGAAGAAGTCCGGGGCATGCCGGCGCTCACGCGAACCGTCGTGCCAGTGCAGCCAGAACGGCTGGGAGGCGATCTGCGCCACGGCGGGATCAAAGTCCATGAGCACGAGATGATCCCGCTTCAGCCACGACTCGAAGCCGACGAGCTGCCCGGTCGTCGACGACCAGTACCAGCCTGGGAAGTGGTGCGAACCCCGTGACCACCGAAACGGCCGTACCGGAACCACGTCCTCGAACCTCGCCGTCGCGCAGTCCAGCAGGGGACGCCGCAGCCGCCTACCTGCGGCATCCACGCACGACACCTCGACGTACGGCACGTCCCCGTCCGTCCCAGCCAGTACGGTCATACAACACCCCCAGCGTGCTCACCCCGCACGAGTAGGTTCGCTGTCAAGGAAGCCGAAACGGCTGGGTTCGCTGTCAAACGACTCGATTGGATGACGAAGGACAGCAGTTCGCCGGGGGCAGACAGGAAAGATCGCGGAAAGACTGGCCAAGGTGCGCTGAGGCATGTCAACGTAGACGACCTTGCAAGAAACACCAGGTCAGAGAGTTGATTGCCTGTGGCCGTAGCTCCCTTCCCGCCTCGGCTTCTCCACCACGATCGAAGGCTCTACGGCTGCGCGAATGGCAGCTTGGCCCCGGACAGCCCACGCTCGTAACGGATCAGTTCTCCGCGGACGACTTCCACCTGATCGTGGATGACCGCGCAGACGTCCACGTCAGCTCGAAAGACGACCGCTTCTGCCTTGGCTGGTTCCCGAACGGCCGTACGTGCAGGAACAGCGAGGGATGGACGATCGCCGTTACCGGCACGATCAAGGCGCCCGGCTACCGCATCTCGTTCGACCCCGAAACACCGTCCGACATCGTTGCCGCCGCCGTGGCGCCCGTGCCGGAGACCTCACGCCGCGTTTGACCGCGGCGCCTCCCACCGACAGCCCCTCACCCGGCTCGGCGGCAACGGTCGACCTGTTCCATCAATTCCTTTCCCCCGCGCCCCAGGAGGCTGTTGTTCGTGATGTCCACCGAGATGACCGTCGGCGATCTCATCGACCGGCTGTCCGCCTGCGACCGGAGTGCTCCGGTCCGGCAGGCCATGAACCCGTTCTTCCCGATGGCCCACCGCCTGGAGCGGGTCCTGCAGTCGGTGGACGAGACCGGACGCACCATCGTCTACCTTGCCGAAGGGCGGGACGAGGACGCACAACTCGGCCACCTGCCACCGGAGGTCGCCATCGCCCTGACGTGGCAGGGCCCCGTCCAGGCGCCCCCGCGCCGCCCCCGCCGCCGCGTCGGCGGCAACTAGACCCGCACCGAGCCTTTGGAGGCGCCCCTGTACCCCGACTTCCCGCCCCACTCGTCCACTCCGCGCGGCGGCCAGCCCGCGTTCTGGGTTGGCCCCCGGTACTTGGCCGGTGACGATGGGGTCCTCTACGACGTCGTCGCCGACACGCTCGCCAGCCTGGGCTGGACGAGCCTGACGATCGTCCGTGGACGGCACGAGCCGGACGAAGCACCGGAGGACCGCCAGGTCCTGCGCAGTACCGTCCTGCACATCAGCCCCGACGCCCTTCGCTGGGCTCAGTGGGGCTTGGCGGACGAGCCGTTCGTTCTGGGCGAGCTGCCGATCGCCTGGCAGGTCTCCGCCCGAGCTGAGGTGAGCAGCCCGCTGGCCCAGTGGTCTGCCTATTTCACTCGAGACGTCCCCGG
Source organism: Streptomyces sp. NPDC058576 (assembly GCF_042718715.1). Classification (NCBI taxonomy): domain Bacteria; kingdom Bacillati; phylum Actinomycetota; class Actinomycetes; order Kitasatosporales; family Streptomycetaceae; genus Streptomyces; species Streptomyces sp. NPDC058576. The sequence goes on from NZ_JBHXPF010000002.1 coordinate 156,574, forward strand.
CGAGGCGGTGGTCGACTTCCTCGTCGCGCTCGACGCGAGCGACCAGCCTGCGGTACCGCTCTCTGGATCCGAGCTGGTCCTTGAGGCTGTCGACGCCCACGGATGGTTCCGCGATTCCGACCAGCCCCAGGCGGCGGCGACGGACCCGACGTTCACCACGCACATCAGCCTCGGCGAGGTTCCGCCGCTCATCCAGGACTCCGACCCGCGCGTCCTGGCGGCCGAGTACGACGAGACGGGACCGGCCGGATGGCAGGCGTGGGCCGAACCCGCGCTCAGCGCACCGTGGCTGTGGGCGGCATCGTTCGCCGCCAGCGTCCCGCAAGACCTCGTCGCCGCCTTCGCCGCCTCCCTCAGCTCGACCGCACCGGTCCTGCGCAGGGTGCTGCCCGAGGCCACGCAGGAGCGCCTCCTGCGCGCGCCGGCCATCTAACGCCATGCGCGCACCTCTCGAAACTCACAGTCCGGCACCTGCCCAGTTGGGGGTGCCGGACTTTCGTGCTTCTCGGGTGAAGTGGCCGTTCGGTCTCCGACGCCCAGAGGGTTTGCCGCCCCTGGCCGGCACGATGCAGGATGCGGGCATGCACCCCAGCCCCGGCGCCATTACGGCGATAGCGCTCATCGTCGTCGTGACGATCGCGTTGACGGTCCGTTCACGGCGCAAGCGCGCGGTGGCCCTCGCGGCCCAGTGGCAGGCATTCCAGCAGCACCGGAGCTCCGGGCAAGGGCAACTTCTCCAGGTGGCGCGGGTCTACCAGCACGGACACCGTGGCTCGAAAGCCGTGGTCACCTGGTGCGACACCGGTCGGCAGCAGGACGCCTGGTTCTGGAACTGGCACGTTCCCGCAGGCGCGTTCCTGCTCGTCAACGCTTCCAGCGGCTACGGGCCGCACAGCCACAACCCGAACGTGCTCTACGTACAGCCCGCCCAGGTCCGCGCCTGGGTGCCCGCCAGGCTGCTCGTGCCGCTCAGCGCGTCGGCCGGTAACGCACTGCTGCCCCGACCGCAGCGGTCGGAGGCAGCAGACGTCGGGCCGACAGGTCAGCTCGTTGCAAGGGCCTTGTCGAGGGCCTTGCCGAGGTGACGGTCGACGAGGGCCGGGGAACCCGAGACGATCAGCAGCAGACTGCCATCACGGATCGCGGTCTGCTTGACCACGGTGCTCCGTGCCCCGGTGGAAAACGTCAGGAGCTGGCTCCATCCCTCGTCACCCAGCCCGCGGGGCGGGGCCAACTTCTGTGAGGCCATGTCGATCCGAGTGCCGCCCGCGACGACCTGATAGGTCGGGCACCCGGTCATCGCCTCGAAGATCCGGCCTATGCCTTCGGACAGCTTCGCCGCGCTGTCGCTGTACAGCTCCTCGGAGACCTCCACGGCGCTGCCGCCGAAGGTGAAGGACGCCTTCGCCTTGCGCGGGAAGGTGAGCGATCCACCGGTCGCCGCGTCGCCGCCCAGCTCGTTCAGGGCCGGGCAGCCGATAGCGGTGACATCGTCATGCAGGGAAGAGGGCTCAGGCTTGCGCAGGTAGCCGCTGCCGAGCTCGTTCTCGTCGAGCAGGCGCGTCTCCAGCGCGGCCGACGAGAGGACGGCGGTGTCGCTGACCGGCATACCGGTACGGGAGGCTGGCGCGGTGTCGGAGTCGGTGGAGCAGGCGGGTACGGCGAGGAGGGTGGCGGTGATGCCGAGGATGGTGGTAGCGACGCGAACGCGCATGACGGAACTGACCCCTTGGTGCTAGGCGACGGGTGGTCAGTGCGGGCCCGGAGGCCCGGTGGGGTCGTAGGGGTAGTGGTCAGTGCCCGAGGTGGCGCAGGCAGTCCTCGAACGTGGCGTGCGTCGCGTCCGCCGGCCCCGCGTGCCGGTTGTACCAGGCGGTGTCGAGGCGTGTCTCCTGCTGCTGGTGACCGGCCCGGCAACGCAGCCAGATCTCGTCACGGGTGGAGAGGACGAGCCAGTCCCGGTACTCGCCGCACTCGGCGCAGGCGACCATCTCGCCGTCGAGGACGAGCGGCTGCTTCCACGGCATCATCCTGCCGTCGAGCTGGTCGTGGCTCGGCACCCGCAGCTCCGGCGGGAGGAAGTCGTCCACCATCGCGGTTGGCTCGGTGTGCTGCGGCTCCGCCGTCGGCACCCCGAATCCCGGGGGGACCTGGTCTGCCAGCCGCGCGTGCAGCTCGGCGAACTGACGCTGCGCCTCGCTCGGTCCCTTAGCCCTGCGGCGTATTCGGTGAAACACCCTGGCGTCCTCCTCTACCTCGTCCAACTCGTTTCATGATCGTGCCTTACGCCCCCGGCGGTTTCAATTCACAAAGTCCACAGCGCTGACTTCCGTATCGCCGTGCTGCCGACGGTGTGTGCTGACGCCGCGCGCCGGTGCTCGGCGGGGCTCACCGGGCCTTGCCCGGTGTCCCTTGCCCGTTGCGGCGCCTGCCTGGTGTGGAGGGTCGGGTCGTGGGCCTGCGCGTTGTGTTCCGGTCGCCTGCCGTGCCCGTCTCGGGCAGGACGGAGGCGTCGGCGGGCAGGTCGGCCGTCCGCCGCAGCCGCCACACCAGGACATCGCTGACCTGGTCTGCGGTGCCGAGTTCCCGGCGCTCCACGGCGTCGGAGAGGAGAGCGGCCGGGTCGTGGCCGGCGGCTTCGGCTTCCGCGATGGTCGCGGCCAGGGCGTACCAGCCGGGCTCGGCGAGTATCTGCTCGGCCAGGCTCGGCAGGGTGTCGCGCAGCAGTGCGGACTGCCGCAGGATCACCGGCCTGCTCAGACGCCGGCCACGTGCGTAGAGCACACCGAGGGGCTGGGCGGCGGCGGGCTGGTACGCGGCGCGCAGGTGCTCGGCGGCCCGGGCGGCGGCCTCCGCCTGCTGAGCGTGCCCCTTCCGTGCATGCCAGTGCGCGGCGACGGTGATCAGGAAGAACAGCATGTCGATCGCCATCGCGGTACTCGCGCCGTCCTCACCTCTGCCCAGAGCAGTGCCGCCGTGGACGAGGTCGCGTGCCGCCTGCCGCAGGGCCCGCTCGTGGCCCCGTACGGCACGTACGTGCGAGCGCGAAGCGCGCTCGAAGGCCGTTGCCGTGTTGCGGAGTTCGCGGCGGGTGTGCGCGGCGGACGTGGTCGCGAGGGCGTCCAGGACTTCGCCGGCGGCGGCGATGTGGGCGGCGGCGACGGCATCGTCGCCGTACTCGACGACGAGTACGGCCTGCCACGCTGCCGATGCCGTGGCCCGCCGGGCAGCAGCAGGGGTGCTCGGCCTCGCACGGACCGTGTCCTCTTGTCGGGGAGCTGGTTCGCTGGACCAGCGCTCCCGGATGCGGGGCAGCGACAGGTCGGGGGCCAGACGCGCGCCGGGGTAGAACACCGGCTCGCCGTCCTTGTTCAGGTCGTCGTGCAGGGCGACCTTGTATCCCAGGAGGTCTCCGGAGGGCGCGGCGCGTTTGCGGATCAGGAGGCCGGCGGCGGCGAGCCGTGCGAAGAACTCCTCATCGCTTGTAGCCCCGGTCACCGCGCGTCGCACCGTCTCGCGCAGTTCCTCGCGGGCGGTGCGCTCGCGGCCCTGACGTTGGGCCTTGTGCCGTTCGGCGCTGGTGGGACGCTGTGCGGCGGTGCCGTCGCCGGGGGCGACCTGGTGGAGTCCGAGTTCCTTCTCGATGAGCCGTGCTGCGGCCTGGGCCCGTTTTCCGGATCGGTGGTGGTCGGGGCGTCGGCCGTCTTCGCGTACGAGGGTGGCGACGATGTGGATGTGGTCGTCGGCGTGCCGTACGGCGGCCCAGCGGCAGCCCGCGCCGTCGTTCGGGTCGATGCCGGTGGCGGCGACGATGCGGCGCGCGATGTCCGCCCATTGTTCGTCGCTGAGGATCGGGTCGTCGGGCGCGGCACGCACCGAGCAGTGCCACACGTGCTTGTCGGGGCGTTGATCCGCGGCGAGGAGATGGAGAGGCTGGTCGAGCAGCTGCGCGAGGTCCTTCTTGGTGGCCGTCGTGTCGCGGCCGGGGTCGGGCGACATGCCGTCGAAGGAGGCGACGAGGTGTGGGTCGATGTGTTCCTCGTGAGTTCCCTTGCCGTAGAGGTAGTACAGCAGGCCCGGGGTGTGGCTTCCCTGCTTGTGGATCTGTGGAATCAAGGTGCCTCGTCTGACTGTCGGTTGGCCACCTTGTCGGCAGCCGACCTCACCGCGTCGGCCGCCCGGTGGACATCAGCCAGCACGTGGGCCAGGTTGGGAATGTCGCCGCCGGAGTTGAGGATTCTGGCTGCTTGGTTGAGGTTGCTGCCAGCCCAGCCGAGTTGCCGCCGCATCGCGAACAATTCGGTGAGCACGTCGTGTTCAGTGGCGATGGCGACGGCGGTACGGGACCGGTCACGGGCCATGGCCAACCCGGCGTGGGCGAGGAAGCCCGCCACGCTCATACCGGCCGCGTCTGCTCCGCCCTGGATGAGGGCGAGTTCGGACGGGTTGAGGCGAACGCTGTGTGCGCGACGCTGTTTCTTGTCGCGCGGGCGTGCCCGCCCCCTCGACCGCCCTGTTCGGGCGGCTTCTGGCTGCGATCCGCCCTCGGTCGCAGCCTTCCCGACTGGCGCCCCCTGGTGCCGGTCGGGCCCCGCCACCCCAGGGGCGGGACCTGGTTCGGACGCTGCCCCCTCGGGGGAGTGTCCGAACCTCCATCTTGCTCGCTCTGAGTCCGAGTTGATGTCGGGTTCAGGTTCCGGGGTGGTGCCGTTCTGGGGTGCGTTCGTCATCGGGGTTCGGGCCTCGCTGATCGGGTGTGGTGCTGGACGGTCGTGGTCAGCACGAGGACGCTGGCCGGGTCCGTACGGGCGCGAAGCGGCCCGCCGGGACAGCCCAGGACGAGCCGCTGGCCGGTTGGCGTGAGGACAGCGCGTTCAGAAGCCGTCCGCGCACCACGACGTGTGCCCAGGCGCCCGCCTCGGCGAAGGCGGGCTCGGATGACCCAGAAGAACGCGGATTCACGGCGTTGCCTCCCAAGTGGGACGGTGGCCCGGCACGGAGCCGGACCACCTGTTGCGAATAGGGGGGTTGAGCTGAGGTTTTGCCAGGTCAGCCGCACTCTGGGCAGCGCCCGACGTGGGTGGAGAGCGCGCGGGCCATCTGCTGTTTCGTGGAGGTGGCCCGCTTCGCGCTGGACTTCGCCGAGGGCCTGCCCTCGTACCGCTGGGAGTGGGCCAGCATGAAGCTGATCTCCCGCTCGAACTCCGCGCGGACGGTGCTGAACCGGCGGCAGGTCTTCATCGCGACCTCCTCGTGTCTCGGGGCAGGTGCGCGAGCCGAGGGTCTGCGTACAGCTGAGCCTGGAGCTTGCGGAAGCCCTCGTTGCTGATGGTGATGTTGTTGCGCCGAAGGTGCGGTCGTATGACCCGGCGGGTCATACGACCCGCGTCGAGCGCGGCTTGGCGGGCCACCTCGACCTTCACCTCCCACGGGACCTCGTCGTTCTGCTCCGCAGACGTGGTCCGCGGCTCGGGCGAGGTTTCGTGGTCCGTGGTCGGAGCCCCCTGCGGTCCGGCTGAGGAATCGTCCTCGTCCTGGTCCGCCGGACCGTCCGCGTTCTGGTCCGCGAGGGTCGGGGCGTCCTGGTCCGTGGCGGCGGGCTCGGCGGGCTGGTCCGCGGTCCGAGGGTGGTCGCGGTCCGGCATCCGGTCTGCCGGGGCAACCTGGTCCGTGCTCGCAGGGTCAAGATCCTGGGCCGGTCCACGCCCCTGGTCCGCTCGGTCGTGCTCCACCGGACCATGGGAGCCATCAGCGGATTGAGCTGGGGTTTTCCCGGTCCGCCCATAGTTTTCGATGCCGTGCGGACCATCACCGGTCTGCTGGTCCGCAGCCGCCGTGTCCTGGCCGGCAGCCTGCTGCGAGGCCGAGTCGCTCCGGTGGTCCCTAGCCGGATCCTCATGGTCCGATGGGACGGACCCAGTGTCATGGTCCGTGGTCCGCAGAGGGCCCTGACCGTGCGGGTCGGGGTGGTCCACGCTCGCTGGACTAGGCTCCGGTTTTGGTCCGCGCCCGTGGTCCGTACCGCCTCCTGGACGGTCTGCGGGGCGGGTCCAGTGCGTTGCTGGGGCGGAGGCGGGTCCTTGGTCCGTGGGCTGCTCCCCGGCTTCCGCCGCTGTAGTTGCCCCCGTGTATCCGGCACCCGGGTGGTGGCGGGTGATGAGGATGTACAGGTGGACCGCGCCGGCCAGGGCGAGTGGGGCCAGGGTGGACAGGATGGCTACGACCGTGTCGCCCAGGCGCAGGCCGGTGGTGTGAGCGGTCTGCTGGTTGAGGCGGACCGCGTGCAAGGAGTTGGCCCAGATGCTTGCCGCGGTGGCCGTACCGAAGAGCATCCAGACATAGAGCCGGGCACGCAGCGGAGCCTGGGAGAGGACCAGCAGGGCGCGTACCCCGTAGGCGATGAAGCCGTCGACCACGAGAGGGAAGAGATAGGTCAAGTATCCGCGGATGTGGATCGCGACGGCCATCTGCTGGAGCGCGTCGTAGCTCAGGGCGCATCCGGCGAGGCCGAGGACCACGATGGCGAGCCGGTCCCACAACCCGATGGGCGCGACGGTGGGGTGTGCTGAGGGGGAGGTCATGCGGCCTTTCCGAGAGGGGCGGTCGCCGAGGCCAGCGGCGCCGCCGGACGTGTGCCGGGCTTGGTGGGCGCAGCCGTGGCCGGAGCGATCTTCTTGCGCTTCTTCTTGGGCTTCGGCATGCCGTAGGTGCGGTCGCGGTCGAGGACCTTGTTGGCGGCCTGACGGAGCAGGTCACGGGCGTGGGTGTGGCTGATCTGCAGGGCGATGGCGAGCCGGTCGGGCCGCCAGCCGCGTACGTAGGCGTGGTCGATGACGATCTGCCGCTCGGCCTCGGTCAGGTGCACGTCGCGTCCCTGGAAGAAGGCGACTACGCGCCGGTAATCGCGCCGCTTGTGCAGGTTCTTGTGCAGAGGGGCACGCTCGGCTTTGGTGAGGCCGCCCCAGATGCCCTCCTTGAGACCGTTCTCCAGGGCGAAGTCGAGGCAGTCACGTCGTACGGGGCACCAGCCGCACAATTCCTTCGCCTCCGCGATGTCCTCGTGGTCCCGGGGGCCGGGGAAGAACACTGCTTCGGCGTCCTCGACGTCCATGCCGTGGCACGCTCCATGGACGTGCCAGTGGGTGTCTCCGATGCCGCGCAGGCCGGTGGCCGGGGCGTCGTGGGTGGTGATGTGGCGCAAGAGGGTCTCCGATGTGCTGCCGCACGGACCGGCGGGTGCGGTGCCCGGGGTGTGGCGTCGGGTGCCGGCTGCGGCGCGGAGGCGTGCGCCGCAGCCGGTGCGGGACGGTGGTGTCAGGCGGTCGTGCAGTGGACGGGGTGCACGTGCCGGGGGTGCCGGTCAGGCGAGGGCAGGCTGCTGGGTCTGCTCGGTGAGCTGTGCCTGCTGGGCGGCGGCGAGATCGAGGCGGCTGGGGTGCGTGGCGCAGGGGGCGGTTCCGCGGGCTCCACCGTCGGGACCGATCCTCCGGCGACGGCATGACTCGCCGGGTTGAGCCAGACACCATGCGCACCGCACGCTCAGGGCGTCGGGCAGGCCCTGGGCGACAGCGGCCTCTCGGGCTGCGCGTGCGGGCCGGTAGGGAGCGAGGGCTGCTCGGGCGGCGGGCGGTATGCAGGACCCGATCTGGTCCAGCCGGGCCTGCAGCCGCGGGTTGATCTCTTCCTGACCGCTTTCGATGGCCCGGGCCCGCGCGGGCTGCAGGGTTCCATCAGCGACCGCGCGCCGGGTCTCGACCAGCTCCTTCGCCCAGGCAGCCTGGTCATCCGGGTCGACGGACGGCGTCGGGTCGGAGTGCCGCGCCAGGCGGTCGCGTCGGTACTTCTCCCAGCGCTGTACCACGTCCGCGGGTTGGATCTGGTACGGCGAGGTGCGGGTGTGCTGGCGGGCTGCGGCGAGGGCGTCCCAGCCGTGCGGGGTGGCGGTCGGCACGTCGCCGAGGAGTTCGTGCCATTGGGCGAGTTGGTCGCCTGCCTCACCCTTGTCGGTGCGGATGGTGCGGGGGTCGATGCGGCCGATATAGGCCAGCAGGGCGGCGATTTCGCGGCGAATCATGGTCAGCCCTCCGTTCCGGTCGGCTCGTCGAGGGCGGCGAGAAGGGCGGCGGTGTGGGCCTCGGCCCGCGTCATCCCGCCAGGAGCGCTGCCCTTGCTGCCGGGCACGGCGTGGAGGTTCGGGCGGCCGGGAGCGTGCTCTCGGGCGACCCAGGACTTCCAGTCCGCAGCCCACGCGTCCGCCGGCCTCGGCTTGAAGTCGGCGCGGTGGGCACGCCACTTCGCGTCGGCCGCTTGGAGGCCCTGCTCGCCGAGGCGGTCGAGGTGTCCCTGCTGGCGGATCCAGGCGTGGGTGGCAGGGTCGACCCGCCACTCGGCAGCGGAGGTGACGGCAGCACCACTACTGCTGTACCTCCGGTTCAAATCAGGTTCACTACGGTTCTGTGTGCCGGTGGCCGGTACATCGCTATGCCGGTGGTCGGTACGCCGGGGTGCCGGTTTCCGTCGCGGCCTGCCGGTTTCCGGTACTGCCGGTTTCCGGGCCCTCGCAGGGGATTCCGGCACCTCACGCGGGCGGATTCCGTACCGCCGCAGAGCCGAGAGCCGGAGCTTCGCAGGCTCTGTGGGCGCGTCGGCCACCGCCTCCTCGCCGTCCTCCTCCTGCTGCTCGCGCTGAGCCTGTATGAGGGCCTCGGCGGCGAGGGGAAGGCGGTAGACCGTGCTGCGCTGCGGGCCGACGAGATCGTCGAGCTGTTCCAGCTCCTCGGCGAGGACCAGGCGCTCGACGGCTTCGCGCACCGTGGAGACCGAGGCGCGCGTGCGCTTGGCCAGGCTGGACAGCGAGGCCCAGGAGATGCACTGGTCGTCGGCCACCCGGTCGGCGATCGACAGCAGGACCAGACGTGCGGCCCCTCGGCTGGAGCTGTGCTCCCACACCCACTCGCGGGCCTCGCTGCTCATCGCCCGCTCCTGGTGACGGGACGAGCCTCGACGAGGCGCTCCAGCTCGGGCCGCAGAAGCGCCGAAGCGTAGATGGCTGCCGCGCAGACCGCACGAAACGGCCTTTTGCGCAGGGCAGGAGACATGCGATACTCCCCTTTGCAGTGTTGCCACGCTGAAGCGCCCCTCGGAAGGACTCAGCGTGGTGATGATGGGCAATCTCCGCCCTTGCAGGGGCGGGTATGCCGCTTAGCGTTCGGCGTCCGGGAGTTACCGCTCCCGGGCGCCGCCGCTGTCTGATAGGACCTTTCGGTCCACTCCGTGCTCGCGGGCTCCTCACGTCCGCCGCCGCGGGCGGGTTGCCCGGGGGACGACGAACATACGCACGGACCCGCGTCAAGATCCAGGCTTGGTTCTTAAACCCTGTACTAGTTGCAGAGAGTCACCAGCCGGGTCGTGGGCAGGGCTGCGGCCCGCTCCGGACCCCTTGTCGTAACGGCGCCTCCCGGTATGCCGACATCAGGGGCCAGTCCTGCCTGTTTGTGGCAGAACCCGGGGTGCCTGCCTGGCGGTCAAGGGGAATAGGGTGAGCTGCGGGAGGGCTTCCCTCTCCAGCTCTGCAACGAAAAGTATCTGATGTATGTTTCTGTTGCAAGACCTTGTTGTGCGGCTCCACCGCCACCCACAAGCACGTTCAGGAGTGTCAGCCTTGCCGCCACGCCGGTTCAACGGCCCTCAGTTGATGAGGGCGCGCCGCGCCGCAGATGTGCATCGGCGCGAGTTGGCAGTTGCGGTGGGGTCGAAGAATCAAGCGATCGTTGCGGGCTGGGAGACGGAGAAAACGTTCCCTCCGGGGGAGAAGCTCCCGGTTATCGCCAAAGTGGTTCGTGTCGATATCGACGTCTTGTTCCCTCGTGAGGGCCCGTGCGATCTTGCCGACGTGCGGTGTGACGCTGGGTATGCCCAGTACGCCGCCGCACAGGAGGTCGGGATCAGCAAGTACGGGCTGAGCCGCGCCGAGCGCGGCGAGCGCCGGCTCGACGACGCGTGGATCGGCCCCCTGGCGAAGCTGTACGGCGTTCACGCGGATGAGCTGCTGGCGGCCCAGCGCCGGTCATTCGGCGAGGCCGTGCCGGCATCCCTGCCGACAGCTCTGCCTCCGCTCACCCTGGAACTCCGCGCTTTGGTCGGCGAACGCTTCCCGGATGGTGAGCCGTCACCCGACACGATCGCGGCCGGTGTCAACGGCGTAGCAGGTGCCGAGGTCGTTCGAGGTGACCAGGTCGAGGCCCTGCTCCGGGGTATGCCGGCGGACCGAGTTTTCGCCGGCGCCCGGGTGGCCCGCGCCATAGCTGTCACCGGTTTGGCCGGCTATTTCGGCGTGTCCGAGCTTCACCTCGATGACAGGGCAGAGAGCCGGGTCCTGGACGACCTTCGTTACATCGCAAGCCGCTACGGCGTCGACCTCGCTGCTCGTGGTGGCGAGGGCGGTGTCTCGCCCGAGATGGTCGCCTTGCTGTCGGATCTCCTCAACCGCGAGCTGGCCGACCCGTCGGGCCCTTGATCCAGTCGGAACCGGCTCAGGTCGGGGTAACCGCCTGACTCCGGCCACCTGTTTGAAGGGCGGGGTCGATGGGCGGCTCGCCCGCCCGCTCGTGCATGATCCGCACCAGGTTCGGGGGCACGGGCACTGCTGCGACGCGGGCTAGCCAGCCCGCCTCGGAGGTGACGCTGGTCAGCGGCTTCTCGCGGAGCTTCCTGGAGGGTACGGCGGAACGCCTGCCCGATTTCTGACTCTGCTGGGCGGCCCTGATCCAGTACGCCTCGGCCGCTGCTTCGGGGTCGTCATGGGACTCGGCCAGGTCCTCGGCGACGGAAAGCAACCCCGGAGAGGCGTGGTGGCGCAGCTGCTCGACCCCGTCGGCGATCTCTTGTGTCCGCCGATCCAGGCGGACGTCGAGGGAGGGGACGCAACGCAGCGACTCGGTGATCCCAGCCCCGGGCCGCTGCAGCGCAAGGTGCGGAAACGAGCCCATGAGGTCTGACCACAGCGGATGAAGTTTGTGCAGAGTCCGCCAAGAGGTCCAGCGCGCAGAGATCGCCATGGTTGACGGTACGGCGGCGCCTGCCGCCCAGAGAAAGGCGACCACCATGTTCACCGAATCGGCCACCGTGCGCATCGTGACCGCGCTGACCTCCGGGGGGAACCACGTAATCAGGGTACGGAGGACCGGATAGACCGTGTAGATCGCCATGGCCGTTGCCATCAGCGCTAGCCCGATTCTCAGCAGCCGTTTCTCGGCCCGGCGGGCTGCCCGCGCCCACTGATAGCAGCAGGTGGCCGCAGCCGCACCTAGGTAGGTGTACTGGATCGTCAAAAAGAGTGCGCCGCCAATTTGGCCGGCCTGCGCATCGGCGAAATCAACGCTCGGATGGCTCCGGTCCACCACAGTGAAGAAGAGCACGACCAGTGCGATCAGGGCAGCCAGCGCACACGTGTGCGCCACATGGCTGATGCGCCGGCTCATGGCTACGTGCCGGTCGGAATCCCCGGAGGGTTCCCCGTATACGGCCGTGATGTATCGGAGGGCCGCGAGGATGGCGACCAGGGACGTCAGGTATTTCACCAGAGCTGACAGATCCGTCACAGGTGAGTTGTCCAACGCGTGCTTTACCTGCGGGACTCTGCACCAGACTGTGGCGGCGAAGCCCGCCGAGCACGCCCAGAGAGCCCGCTGCGTTGGGTCTCCATACCTCAGAGCAGGGAAACGCCATATGGCCGTAACGGTCATGCCGATGGCGACGACCCACAGCATGGTGGTCATCTACGCGACTTCTTCCGGCCTAGGGCGGCGCGGCGGCGCGAGTGGGTGCGACAAGGTCGACTCCAGCCTGCTGATCAGGTCATGCCCTGATGTCCGGCTCCGGTAGATACGTTGCTTGATCAGGTAGGCCGACATTTCGGCCTCACGCTCGTCCGCGCTTCTGTACCGTGCACGTGCCTGGATGACCGCCCCCGGGTGAAAAGCCTCCGCCACGTCATGCTGCATAGCGGTAGGCACAGACTGCATCGCCTCGTCGAGCGGAATGCTGACGCCGTGGTCCAGCCACTCGTGTGCGAGCTCGTGCAGGACCACGTGATCAGTCTGGTGCGGAGTGGACCGCGGACGATAGAGGACCACCGTGCTGTACGCGCCCCGTATCCGCAGCCCGCAAGCTGTTCGTAGATCGACTTCGGGTGCATCGACTGCTACGAGCCGGATGCTGCGCCCGCTGGCCGCCTCCATTGCTGCCACCAGGGCGGGAATGGAGGACGAGTCTGGGACTGGCAGGTCGGCGATCTTCCTTCCGCAGTCCCTGAGCAGTTTGCGCATTTCGCTTCCTTCGCGCAAGGCTCGCAGCATCGGTCTCACTCCAGCTTCCGTCCGGTCGGTGCCGGGCGTTTGCAAGCCTCTCTCGTCATGCCGAAAGGGGGCATGGGGGAAGAGTGAAACCCGGAATGCCGACCATATGTCGGTCGTATGGCGGATCTGAAACTGGGGCGGGCCGAATTCCGCTTCGCCGGATTTGACCGCACGGGCGGAGCGAGGCGGATTCCCCGGGAAATGCGTGAGGTGAATCACCTTGACAGGGGCAGCCTGGGGTGTCCCGCCAGGGCTAGAGGATGCCTATGGTTCCGGCAAGGCGCAGTTTGATCTTTGCCGATGCTAGAAATATGCACTCCGGGAAAGCGTCTGCAGCCTGACTGGCTTCGGTGATAGAGCTTCTCTGGCCTGCGGTTGGCGGGTGCTGAACGGTGGGCGCATATTCGATTGGCTCTTACCGAACTTCGGGGCGCAATTTTGAACTGATAGGAGGGTGTTCGCGATTCAGGAGTCCCAACCCGCGTCCGAGCGTTCTTTGTTCCGCTCTGAGACGCAGTTGGGGCGGGATCGCCCAAGGGGCCGCTGGGGTTGTTCGGCGGATGGGCCGACGCAATGAGCAACCTTGTGGGCTGCGGTGACGCCCAGTTAGTTCGTCGGATTCCTCATCCGCTCGTGCCGCAGGGTGCCTCAGAGCGGGCGGGCGGGGGCGCTGGCGACGCCCAGTCCCGGGAGGACCAGGAGTCCGTCGTTCTCGCCGGCGCCGACGTCCGACAAGTGGAGGTCGTAGGGGCTCTGGGCTCCACGGGCTCGCACCTCGGTCACGATCAGGTGTGCCGCTGCGGCGGCACCCGCCGACGTGCGCTCGAAGTAGGAGCCCCACCAGCGGTGCAGCGGTATGAAGTCCTGCCATCCCCGGCCAGTCATCTCGGCGTGGTGCTCGTCGCCGTGAGCGCCATCTCTGTCGTCCACGAGCACCGTCAAGCTGTCCGCAGGGCTGACCAGGACCACTAGCCGCCGCGGCCTGCCGTCTGCATTGACCACGATGTCGAATCCGGCGTCGTCCTGGCCGAGCTGCGCTTCGAGTTGTTCGCACCAGGCGCGAAGTAGCGCTTCGAGGGAAGCTCGAAGACTTGCCCAGTCCTGGGCGACCGGTGCGGACGGCGGTGGGGGCGCCGTTGGGATCGGTTGCCACTGCCACAGAAACGGCAAGTCCTCGGCGTCCAGCTCCCCGGCGCGCCGGAAACGATCGGCCTCCGCCCGCTCCAGAGACGCCGTCCGGCGCACGGACAGCTGCAGACCACTTTCGGCGACATCAGGTGAATCGAGAACTACGGTGTGTGATGGTGTTCGCCATCGAATGGTGGGCCCGGTGGCGCTCCCGCCATACAGAGTCGGTGGGCCGAGGTGCTCGCTCACCGCGTCGATCGCCTGTCGAAGCCCCCCGGCGGCCGACGCCGCCGAGGGCGACGCGGGCTGAACGCCGAGTGCGGTCGGCGGCTGCAGTTCCTGGGCGGGCGCCGTTCGCACCAGATGGGCAGCGAGATCCGGTATCGAAAGGGCGCTCGATGCGGCTATGTCCATATAGTCAGTTTGCAGCACATAGTGCACTTGATGAATCAACTGTGACGCAATGCGCATTTTGCTACTCTGTGTGCCCTGGGCGGCACATAGGGCCGCCCAGGGCCGCAGCCCGTCCGACGCGGGCCTGGGTTGGGGCCGTCGATCCTGAGAAGCGGGCGCTCTTCCCCGCTGGCCTCGGGTCCGGCGGGCGCCAGGCTCGCCCGGGAGCCGCCCGGCGCGGCTGAGAGAGCGATGGGCCCGCCGGGTCCGGCGGCGTGCGACAGCATGGGCCCGGACGGACGGATCATCGAGGGTATGGGCGGCATGGATGGCGGGACGATGGGAGTCCTGGCGGTCGTGCCCTGTGGTGCTCCCGGAGGTCAATTGGCTCCCAGCGGACCAGCACGCTCAGCCTCCCGCACCTCCAGCCGCACCACACCGTTCTCGGAGAACACTCGCTCCACCAGCAACTCGCCGAGGTGCGGAACAGGTCCACGCCCCGTTCGTAGCGGCGCACCACGGTCCCAGACGCCTTTACGTCACCGAGGCCGAACGCCGTTGATCGTCCTCACGGAGTTCGTGCCTGATCCCGAAACCCACCGACAGGCCAGCGGCACCTTCGTCGCGTCGCGAAGGGCATCGGTGTCGGCTGTCGTGCTAATGCGCCGCCTACTTGGCTGGATCGAAGGCGGCGAAGTACGCGGCCGGGTGGTCGATGGGCAGGTCGGGACGCCAGGCGGTGAGGATCTGGGCACTGCAGACGAACAGGCCGTCGGGAAGCTGATCGAGCGGGTACCACGCCCAGTGGCCCATGCTCTCGTCCGGCTGTGTGGTCGGCTGCCCCAGCCAGGTGTGGACGAGCGCGCCGACGGTGACTCGCAGGACATCTTCGACATGGTCGAGGAGCGTGCCCAGGAGCCCCACGTCCTCGGCACGAGCGACCAGACCGGTCTCCTCGGCGAGTTCGCGGATGATCGCTTCCTCGAAGGACTCGCCGGCTTCCACGCTGCCGCCGGGCAGTTCGAGGGTGCCGCGGCGGTGCCGGCCCAGCAGGATGCCCTGTTCGCTGAGCAGGATCGCTCCGACGCCGACGGCCGCGTGTGCGGCCGGGGCTTGAGTGCTGCGGGGTCGGCTGGTGACGCGCGACGGTCGGCCGGGCAGGTGCCGGGCGCGGATGAGCTGTTGGACGACCGTGGCGCTCTCGTCGGGGTGCTTCAGCAGGTCGAATGTCTCAACGCGGAAGCCGTACTCGGTGAGCAGGTCCTCCCACAGCTGCGGTGCCAGGACCCACATGTGCGTCGGCAGGGGCGGGTCGTCGCGCAGCAGGATCATCTGTTCGCGCGGCGTCACTTCCTGGGACGGGCCACGGCCGTGCAAGTCCGTGTGGAGGAGCGAAAGGATCAGGGGGGCGCCGGGCAACAGGCCGTCGCGCAATGTCGGCAGCGAGCGGTGCGGGTCGATGAAGGCGAGCGTCCCGATCGCGTACGCCGCGTCGAACGGCTCGGCTCCGACCAGGTAGTCGGTCACGTCTGCATGGACGAACTCAACCCCGTCGACGTCTGCGTGGGCGGAGACGGCACGTTCGTGCTGGGTCGGGGACAGCTCGATGCCGGTGACGCGGGCTCCGTGCGCCTGGGCGAGATGGACGGCGTGGTGACCGGCTCCGGACCCGATGTCCAGGACTCGGCGGCCGGCGAGATCGCCGAGGACTTCTGCACCCGGACCGATCCCTTCCCAAGGCGTCCAACCGAGCCGGTCGGGGATGGGCGGGGTGTAGGCGCGGGCCATTTGACGCTGGCCGTAGATATGCCAGGCCAGGGTGTTGGTGGACTCAGTGGTCACCAGGTTCTCCATCTGATCGCGGGGCGGGGGGAGGGGGGCAGGGCGTAGCAGCGCAGGACGTCGAGGTCGGCGGTGTGGACGGATGACTTGGTGTGGGCCCCTCCCGCCGTACGGCGGGACGAGCGAGGTGATCAGCGGTCCTGAGAAAGTTCCAGGAGCTCCGCAAAGGTCCCGCCGCCGTGGACGAGGTCTTCATACCGGCCCTGTTCGGTGATCCGGCCGTGCTCCATCACGACGATGTGGTCGGCGATCTTGGTGTTCTCCAGGCGGTGGGTGACCACGATGGTGATCCGGTCGGCGGCGATGGCCTTGATCTGCTCGAAGATCTGATGCTCACCGCGCGGGTCCATCTGCGAGGTCGGCTCATCCAGGATCAGCAGCTCGGGCTTGCGATAGAGGGCTCTGGAGGCGGCGATGCGCTGCCACTGCCCGCCGGAGAACTCGGAGCCGCCAAAGATGTCCCGGGCGAGGAGGGTGTCGAGGCCGGAGGGGAGGTCGTCGATGGCTTCGCGCAGCCCGACCGCGTCGATGGCCTCCCACACCGGCCCGTCGTCGTGGGTGCGGGGCTGGCCGAGGGTGACGTTCTCGCGGACCCGCAGCGGCCACTGGGCGAAGATCTGCGGCACCAGGCCGGTGCTCCGCCAGACGGCAGTGGGATCGGCATCTGCTAAGTCGGTGTCGTTCCATGTCGCTCTGCCCTTGTCGGGGAGGTAGATCCCGGTGAGCAGCCGGGTCAGGGTCGATTTGCCCGAGCCGTTCGCTCCGACGATCGCGAGGATCTGGCCGCGCTTCAGGGTGAGGGAGACGCCGTCGACGGCCGGCTTGTCCTTCCCGGGGTACTGGTAGACGACCTCGTCGAGCTTGATCTCGTCGACCGGGAAAGTGAGTTGGTGGTGGCCGCGCTTCGGCGCACGGGCGGTGGCGGCGTCGAGGAAGTTCTGCATGTCGCCCAGGTAGAGGCTGGTGTGGAAGACGGCGGCCCCGTTGATCACGACCTGGGAGAGGGCGGCGAGCGTGGTCTGGACGGCGATGAAGGCCGTGGCAGTAATGGCGGGCTCGATCCGGCCGGTGGCCGTGAGCCATGCGAGAGCGCTCCAGGTCGCGAGGAGGAAGACGCCGCCGGCCAGTGAGGAGAGCAGGGCGATGCGCAGGGTGCGCGGGGCGGCGGCCAGGATCCGCCGGTCGCACCGCTCGGACAGGGACCGGTACCAGTAGACTAGGTAGTCGGTCATCGAGTTGGCGCGGACTTCATCGCCGTACCGTGACGCGGTCGCCCACCAGCGCATCATGCTGCGGATATTGCGGTCGCTGACGTTGGAATAGTGGATCTTGTAGTCGACCCGGGCGTTCAGTAGGGCGCCGATGCCCGCGGGGAGAACGGCGAGCAGGAGCAGCGGCAGCAGCATCACGTGCAGCACCGACAGGACGCCGGCGGCGGTGACCATGCGGATCAGCGCGGACATGAAGCGCTGGGCGTCGGTGACCATCACGTGGGTGCGGGTCACCCCCATCTCCGCCGCCTCTTGGCGGTCGGAGAACCCGTCCTGCGCGTACGCCGCGGCCTCGACCCTGCAGACCGCCTCGACCAGTGCACTGTCCATCTGCGAGGTGAGCAGGGGCGTGATCCGCCGTTCCGCGTACGTGGCTACCGCACTCGCGATACGGCCGAGAGCGGCTGCCAATGTCAGCACCAGCAGCGCCGGGAGAGCTGTATGCAGCCGGTCAGCGAAGGGCCCAGCGCCGAGAATGGGGCCCATCGCCCGAGCGGTGGCGGTCAGTAGGACGGCCGCGGAAACACCGGTGAGCACCTGGCACCCGACCAGGAGCTGCACGGCCCGCCGGTCTGTCCGCCACGACAGCCGGGCGATTCTCCCCAGTACGGCCGGAATCTGCGCACACATCTTCCGGAACGACGCCTCGGCGAGCGGGTTGACGGAGTACTGGCCGCTGTAGGTGATCTCCGCTGGCGGCGGTGGAGGAGGAGGAGCGAAGGTCTGAGATTCGTGAGCATCGGCCACGGCTACTGGTCCCCCTGGATTGTCGGTTGGACGCTGTCGGGAGTGCAGCGACAGCACCGAAATTTCGAACGCACGTGTTTGAGACGAGTTGGATTCCGCATAGCTGCGGGAGGCATAGCGAGTGCTCCTGTGTCTGCGGATCGGAGCGGGTGGCGGGGAAGTAGAGTCCGCCGGCGTGCTAGGGCAGTTCGATCGGTCCGTAGCGCGCGTGAGGCTCCTGGCGCCTCAGCGCGTCGTACCGGTCCGCTGCCGAGAAGTGCCAGAACTCGGTTCCATAGTTCGTAAAGCCCGCGCTCTCCATGGCGTTGAGCAGCAGCGTGCGCTGGTGGCGCGCCTGGTCGCTGAGGTTCAGGGCGTGCGTGAAGCAGGCCCCGTTGCTCTCCTCGGGGGAGGCGTTGACGCCGGTGCCGAGGTCGAGCTCGTGGCCGTCCTGGTCGACGAGGGTCACGTCCACGGCTGCTCCCGCGGAGTGCGGCGCGATCTCCGGTGGAGACACGTACCGGCTGGCGGCCTGGTGCAGGTGCTCAGGTGCCCAGTCGGGATGGGCGGCGGCCAGCTCGTCGCGGTACTCGGTGAAGTAGCTCTGCTGGAGGGCCGGTGGCCGGTAGCCCTCGATGAACAGCAGGTCGGTGCCGGCGGGCAGGAACGAGCGGGCATGCTTCAGCCGGGCGAGGACGCCTTCACGGACGTGGGCGAATGCGCCCAGCGGGTCGTGCTTGCGGGGGTCGACGCGGAAGTCGTGGTCGCGCACGTCGACGAGAGGCTCTCCGCACTCGTGCACCAGGATCGCGGCGACCTGCGGATCGGACATCAGCACCAGAGGGTTCATAGAGTCTCCCTGTGACGGCTTGGACTGTAGTGGCGGGGCGGCAGCAGGGGCCAGATCGGTGTCGCGCACGATCCGGGCGACGGTGTCCTGCAGCGTGCTGTCGGCCGGGATCACGGTCTCCAGACCGCCGGTCAGCAGATCCAGCTGCCGGTACCACGAGGTGAGGTGGCTGTCGGTGACTTGCTCTAGGTACGCGGCGTCCGCCTTCGACGCATGCCGGGCCAACGTCGTCTCCAGCGGCACTTCCAGGTAGTAGCAGGCCGAGACGCCGCGGTGGTCCCGTACCAGCGACGTGATCATGTGGCTGTAGCGGTCGGCGTACAGGATCCCTTCGAGTACGACGTGGAAGCCGGCGTCCAGTGCGTGGCGGGCGATCCTGCCCAGCAGGGCGATGTTGGCGCCGCCCGTGGTGTCGTGCTCGCGCAGCACGTTCCGGCGGATCACGTCCGGGCCCACGATCGCGACACCGCGGCCGTAGTGATCTCGCAGGCCCTGGGCCACGCTCGACTTGCCCGACGCCGAGTTCCCGCGGATCACCACGAGGCGGGTGTCCGGGCGCCCGGCCGCTGCCGCAGCGGGCACGCGACTGGGCGCGCTGGTCGGGGTGCCGGTCATGCGGGCCAGCCCGTCTCGCTGTAAAGCTCACCGCTCTGGATCTTCGCGATAGCCAGTCGGGTGTAGGGGACGAGGTCATCGGGAAGGGCAGCTGGGTCCCAGAATCTCCACTGCAGGCACTTGTCCGGCTCGCGCAGCGTCGGTTCCCCGCGCCAGGTGCGGGCCCGGAAGAACAGACCCATGCGGGGTGGGTTCCTGGGCTTGTCGATGTGGTGGACGACGTGGACGAGTTCGACGTCCTGACGCTCGATTTGCAGGCCGGCCTCCTCCTGGGCCTCCCTGATCAGGCAGGCGATGGCGTTCTCCTGCTCGCAGTGGCCGGCCAAGACGTGCCAGGTGGACGGCGCGAAAGCGGAGTTGGGGTGGCGCAGTCCGAGCAGCACCGTCCCGTCGGGCCGCTCCAGGTAGAGGTGGACGCCGATGATGTTGGGGACCGTGCCGTGCGGCGAAGCCAGACGCTCCTCCTCGGGTTCGGGCCCGCTCTGCATCGCTGGATTGCTGGCGGCGTGGCGCCGTATGAGGTCGCTGGTGGTGTCCGCGATGCGCAGGCGGTGGAGGTCCGAGGGGGCGAACCAGGCGAGCATTACCCCTTCGGTCAGATGGAGTTCGCGCGGATCACCGTTCCAGCGGCCTGCGTAGATGGCGATGGGCACGGTCGCGCCGGCGTCGTCGGTGGCGTACTCGGTGCCGAACGGGGCCAGGCCGGTGAGGTCGAGGCCGGCTTCCTCGGCCAGTTCGCGCCGAACAGTTTGTTCCAGTGCGGCGTCCTGGGGCTCTCGGCCCCCGCCCAGCAGGGACCACATACCCGGCTCCCAGATCTGGCCGGGGAAGTAGTCGCGCAGGTGGAGCAGGTACTCGCCGCGGTCGTTGTAGATCAGGGCCGAGGCGTTGGCCGTCTCCGGTTCGACCTGGAGCGGGAGCTTAAGCAGCTTCTCGCGCAGGGTCGGTGAGGTCACCCGGTCCACGGGTCGCCACTCGATGCCTCCGACCTCTTCTTCCTGAAGCACGACCGGCACCTCGGTCGAGGTGTGCAGCCGGAAGAGGAACCGTAGGTCGAAGTGCTGGTGTCCGGCTTCGCCCTTGCCCGGGTGGGCGTCGATGTCGTGGATGTCGATGTCCAGCGGCACGGTCTCGTAGCCGGGCCACGCCGTTACGGCCCGGGGCGGGATCCCGGTCTCCTCGTGCAGCTCCCGCAGTGCCACCGTCGCTAGGGAATCGTCGGTGGGCTCGGTGTGTCCGCCGGGGGCGAGTACCTTCCCGCTGGCCAGATGCAGCACGTGCAGGACGCGGCCGAGCTGGTCGACGACGATCGCACTGCAGGTGACGTGTCCGGTAAAGGTCGAGCGGCTGGCGATGTCCACGCCGGTCCGGTCGAGGGCGTCCAGGAGGACGCCGAGCTGCTCGCGCTCGTCAGCGCGGCGAGCGAGGTAGGCATCGACGGTGGTGCGGATGTGGTGTTGCGACAAGGGCATGGGGCTACCTCAGAGGGGCGCGGAGCGAGAGAGCTAGACGGCGTGGGTTCGGGTCAGCTCAGCGGCATCCCCTCCGCAGGGATTTCCTCGATGGCAGCGGCGGAAGCGGTGGGCAGGCCCCACCGCGCGCGTGCCGTGTCCAAGGCGAGTTGGGCTTGCCGCGCTCCGGGCGGCCCCCAGCCCAGCAGGGCGGCTGCCTGGCCGGCTGTGGAGAGCAGGCGGGCGAAGGGGCGACCGGTGGCGGGGTCGACTGCCGCCGGCCTGATGGCGGTTACCCGGGCGGCCAGCCGGAGCCGGGCATTGGGCCCCACACCGCCGAAGACCTCGCCGGTCTCATCCATTACCCAGCCCAGTCGGACCGGGTCGGTCAGGGTGAGCTGGGCTCCTTCGGCGGCTTCGCGGTGCAGGGTGTCCTCGGGCGTCGCGTCGGTGCTCTCCACGGTGCCGCCGGGCAGCATCGGCAGCGCGCCCCGCGGGCCGGGGTCGGCCACCAGGACGACGCGGCCGTCGGGTACGAAGCACCACGACCAGGCTTGCTGCACGGACAGCCGGTCGGGGACGGGGCTTCGGTACAGAGGGCTGTCCCACAGGCGTCGGTAGCGGACGTGGACGTCGTGCCGGTCCAGGGCGGGGACGTCGAGGATGTGCTGGCCGTCGGCGAGGTGGGCGGTGGCGGTGTGCCCAAGTCGGGCACGGTAGGCAGCGAGCATGATCTGCGCATCCATGGGGCGCAGATGCTGTACGGCGTCCCGTGTCTCCAGGAAGGCGTACTCGGACAGCTCCTCGCGCGGCAGGCGGATGGCCTCCACCTGGTCGGGGCTGAGGATCCCTGCGTCGAAGACGAACCGGACCTCGCCGGGGCAGGACGTGCCGGGCTCAAGGTCGGGGTGGTGTTGGGAGAAAGAATGGACGGCGAGAACGGCTGACAGGGGCAGATCCAGGCCCAGTTCCTCGGTGATCTCGCGCCGGCAGGTGGCGTGCGGGTGTTCGCCGGGTTCCACGACGCCTCCGGGCAGCAGCCAAGTGCCGTCCTTGCGGTAGGTGGGGTGCACCAGCAGGACCCGACCGACCTCGTCGGTGATGATCGCGGCTGCGCCGAGCCACGCAGCGTGCCGGGCGGCGGCGCCTTGCGCCGCGGGCAGAGCTGCATTTGGTGTGACGTGATCCGAAGGGGAGACGGGAGAGGACACGGGTCTCTGCCTTTCACGACTATGGAAGGGTGGACGTGCAGCACGGGGCGGCAGGCGGTGATCAGGAGGCTCCATCGTTCATCTGGCGTCGCATTTCCCAGGGACGGTGGGACAGGCGGCTCTGACGGGCACGATCGGCCAGTCCACGGTGATGTGGGTGTGCTTCTTGGCGAACAGGTGCGGTTCGTGGTCCGTGTCCGCCGGAGCACGGCCGACTGCCGGGCGGGCGGTGATGAAGGGACAGCGGGCGCCGCGATGATTGCGCTGCCAGTGCTCGACGTGCTCGGCCATCTCCTGCGCGGCGAGGTGACCGTGGTCGCCGTAGCCGTGGACGACGAACTCGTACCGGCCCTCGCCGTCGTCTCCGTCGCCGATGCGCTCATGGGCCAGCCGGGCGAGGGAGGCTCCGCGGACGATCGCGGCGGCGGGCCAGTGCTGGGGCGGAGGGTTGAGGACTTGGTGGTCGTCGTCGGGGTCGACTTCCAGGCGGCAGAAGCCGGGCAGGGCGCCGGCGAGGTAGAGCGTGAGGAGGTCGAAGGGTTCCTGGCCACCGACGGTGATGCTGGTGCGGGTGACGGTCGGCTCTCGGGTGAGGGCGAGGGCGAGTTGGTCGACGGGCAGCGGAGTGCCGTCTTCCCAGAAGAGGCGGACTCCGGCGCCGGGGACGGTGCGGCGGTTCTTGTTCCAGGCGCCGTCGCCCTGTATGGCGACGAAGCCGCAGATGATGAGCGGTTCGTCGCTGTGGAGCGCTCCCTCCCCCTTGGTGAAGCCGATGGCCCAGTGGTAACCGTGCAGGCGCAGCGGCGCGACGAGACGGCCGCCTTCGGCCAGGGCGTCGATCCACGGCAGGTCCCAGGTGTCGACGGTGACCACGATGGCGTCGAATCTGCCCTCCGGCACCACCTTGGAGGGAAGGTGCTCGGCGTCTGCGGTGACTACGCTGACCTGGCTGTATCCGGTCTCGCGCAGGAAGCGGGCGGCTCTTTCGGTGACGACCGGGTCGATGTCGAGGGTGGTGACGTAACCGGTCGGACCGACGAGTTCGGCGATCAACGCGGCGTTGTATCCGCCGGAGCCGATTTCCAGGACGCGGTGGCCGGGCTGGATGCGGGCAACTTCGAGCATGTCGGCTTGCAGCCAGGGCGCGGAGAGGGAGCTGGTGATGGTTCCGTCGCCGCTGTGGCGGGTGGCGACGATGTCGTCGGCGTACGCAGAGGGGAGGGGGACCTCGGGGGCGAAAGCGTGCCGGGGCACGGTTCGGAAGGCGCGCTCGACTGCGGCGGAGCGAATGTGGCTGTTGGCGCGGAGCTGCTCGACGAGTTGGTGGCGAAGCTCGCTCGCGTCGCTGACTTCGGTGGCCGATGAAGTCGTCACGGCATTCCTTCCGGTGTTTCGTCGGACGGTTGAAGCATGGGGGGCAGGGAGGACCGGCAGCGGGTCGGAGCCGGACTGGAGCCGTAACTCGTCGCGGTAGAGGTAGCCCTCCTCTCGAACACTGGCCTCCTGTGGCTCGTCGTCCGGCTCGGTCTCTTTCGGTGGTTTCGGCGGCTGGTCCTGTGCGATGGCCTAGGTCATCGTTCGCCCTGGGACGGTCACTGCGGCAGAGTCGTGAGGTCTAACGACACGGCTGCGATATCGAACACACGTCATTCGGTCGTGCTGGAAAGCCCGCTATTTCCTGCGTGAAGGAACCCTGCAGGCGCGGGATCCCTGACGGGGCTTGGAGCAGCTCCGGGCGGGAAATGGCCGAAACGCCGACACCGCCGCGTGGCGTGGAGCATCCGGCAGCTCCTCCCGGTCGTCCGCTCCTAACGGGGTTCCGGTTCGGTCTTCAGCAGCCTTTCCAGCTCTGCGGAGGCGTGGGCGACCGCGCCCGTCAGCGCCTGGTGGTGGTGGGCGGGCAGGACGCCGGATCCCAGTCCGGCTGCGGCGATCACCGCGTGGAGCGCGTGGGTCGAACCGGCGTCCAGGACGGACGCGGCAAGGGCGTGGTGCAGTACGTCGCGGGCGGCGTAGGCGTCGAGCCGGGCCACCTCGGCGATGGTTTTCGGCAGCGTGTCCGCGCACTGCCCGTCGGGGTCCAGTTCGAGGGCGGTCAGGCCCGCCCGGGTCTGGAACACGGCGGTCGACGGATCGGGAGGGGCGAGGAGCACGGCGGCTTCGTCCAAGGTGTGTTCGAGGTCGGCCCGCGCAACCGGTACGCCGACGGGACGGCAGTGGGCGCGCAGGAGTAGGCCGATGGCGGTCTCCCAGGATTCCGTGGGCTGGGTGGTGTCGATCAGGTCGAGAGCCGGCTGGCTTCGCCCTTGCTCCATCAGGGCCATGACTTTGATCTGGCGGCCGTCGAGGAGACGGTTGCCGATGCCGCGGTGCTGGGCCATGGCGTCGGCTGCCTCGGTCCACCGGCCGATGCGTGTGAGGGCGCGGGCACCGTCCACGAGCAGGGTGACCCACAGCTCCTGGCACACCTGCCGGTGATCGGCCTCGGTGCTGGTCAGCGAGGACAGGTCGACGGTGCGGCCGTCGATCTCCGTCTTTCCTCGTTGACGGGCGGCGTGGTTGAGGCGGGTGAGGAGGTCATAGGCTGCCTCGCCTTGGCCGTCGCGTGTCAGTAACCGGGAGAGGTTGACCAGCGGCATCAGCGACATGACGCCGATCGGCCCGCCCATGCGTCCGGCGTCGGCGAAGACCTGGTGCTGGCTCCAGCACAGATCGGTGGCCAGGTTGGGCAGGCCGACGTCGGAGGCGATGAGTGCGGCGTAGTTGAGGATGCTGCAGGTGCGGGCCACCATGTCGTGGTGGCCCGCACCCGCGGGTGCGACGGTCAGCCCGGTGAGGTGGTTGATGCGCTCTTCCAACGGGAGCGCGGGCGCCTTGGTGCGGCGGACCAGGGGGATGCGGCTGGCTATCGCGGGGATCATCGGCTCAGCCCTTGCGCGCCCAGTCGACGGCGAGTCGGCTGTAGGGCTTGTCGAGGACGAAGCGCGCCTCGTCGACCATCAGCCGGTCACGGGAGTCGGCGACGGCCATCCGGAAGCCCGGCTCGGGGGCGCCGTTGCCGCCGCTGGCGTCCCAGGCGCGGATCTCGGTCACGACGCGCTCGGCGAGGTCGCCTCCGCCCTTGCCGTGGCCGATCACACCGACCTCCCAGTACCGGCCCTTCTCGTCTTCACCTTCACGGATGGTCAGGTAGGCCAGCGACCCGCCGTCGAGGGCAGCCATGGAGCCCCACCCGAAGTGCGGGGTGAACCCGGGGCGTTGGCCGGGCAGTCGGGACAGACCGTTGGGCAGTGCGCAGGCCAGGTACAGGTACAGCCACTCCCACGCCGAGCCCTGCCGGAACTTCACTCCGGTGTAGAGCTTGGTCTGCTGCTCGTCGAGAACCGTGCGCAGCGCTTCGCGGTCGACGTCCTGCTCGCTGAACGTCTCCAGGCGGACGTTGCCCTCGCCGGACATGGGGACGAGGGTGTACACGTCGTCGCAGACGCCCTTGCGGAGCGGGACGAAGGTGGCCATCTCGCAGGAGACAGTCCTCCACGTGTCCCCGTCGCGTTCGAAGGCGAAGGAGCGGGAGATGCTGCCGCGGATGCGCATCGGCAGGACCAGTCGCCCGTCAGGCGCGAGCTGGTCGAGGATCTTGACCGGGACGTCGCCCGCGCCGACCGTGAACTGGATGCGGTCGTAGGGGGCGTGCTCAGGCAGCCCGGCCGCCCCGTCGCCCATCACCGCGGTGGCGTTCTGCACGCCGGCTTCGGCAAGGTGCTTGCTCGCGCCGGCGATGAGGTCCTCGTCGACATCGAGGGTCCACACCTGCCCGCCGGGCGAGACGATCTGGCCGAGGAGGGCGGCGTTGTATCCGGTGGCGGCCCCGGCTTCCAGGACCTTGTGACCGGGCTGGGCGCCGAGCTGTTCGAGCTGGGTGGCGACGACGGACGGCGCGGAGATGCAGGAGATCATCTCCCCGTGCTCGTCGTGCTTGATCGGGACCGCGTCCTCCTTGTACGCGCGCTCAAAGTCGACTCCGGGCAGGAAGGCGTGCCGGTCGGTGGTGCGGAACGCTTCGATGGCCGCCTGGCTGCGAAGGTGGCCGCTGTCGACGAGTCGCTGGGCGAGGGCTTCGCGCAGCTGGTTGGGGTCGTTCACGGGTGTCACGGTGGTCTCCATTCGAAGGAGGTTAGGGTCTGCCGGGGCGGACTTGCGGGGAGACACGTCAGCTCCTTCTCCGGTGGAGAAGGCGACGTGACGGCCGAGCCACGCGGTGGCGGCCTGCGCGTCAACGGGTACGCCCGCGCGGTTAAACGCGAAAATGGCGTGATGGGCGAGGACGCCCCGGATTCCGCGTATCAGCCGGCCGTCGGCGGCGAGCCGGCGCAGGCGGCGGCCGGCGTCCTCGAACGCGGCGACGCGCTCCCCCCAGCCCGCTTCCGGCTGCGGGCGCAGGGCGGCGTCCGCGTTCATCAGCCGCCGCATCGCGGCGACGGCCTTCTCTAGCGCGGGCCCCTGGGGCGGGTTGACGGGGTGCCGCAGGGCGGCCCACCGCGCGTACACGTCCCCGACTTCAAACGGGTCCAGCCCTGTCGCGCGGATCAGGGCGGACAGCAGCATCACGCTGCGCTCGCGGGCGCCGGGCATACCGGTCTCGGCGAGCGCCGCCGGGCTGTCGGCGCAGAACACGTCGTGCGCGACCTCCATACCCTCGGGGCCGCCGAACGCATAGGTCTCCGGCTCGTAGATCCCGCCCGTCCAGCCGGTGATCACACGGTCGGCCACGAGCTGGTCCAGCAGACCGGTGGCGGGCTGTTCGGTGCGCAGGCGCACGCCGGCGTCCTTGCGCAGGAAGTGGAAACGGCGTCCGGAGAGCGCGGTGGCCAGGGCCTGTGCGGCGGTGTGGTGCGGGTCGGGGAACGCCACGGAGGCGTGCCACCAGGAGGTGTCCGGTGGGATGGGCAGGTTCTCGTCGTCGAAGATCATGGGCAGCGAACTCCTTTGTGGGACGGCAAGGGGGTCAGGTGAGCAGGAGGGCACGGGTCCAGCCGGCGGTGCCGGTTTCGTGCAAGGCGAGTTGGGCTCCGGCGCGGCCTTCCAAGAAGCCAGGTTTGGGCAAGTGCTCCCAGTCGGCGGCCAGCCGTCGGTGCAGGTCCTTGACGATCGGCGTGAAGCGGGCGGGCGTGGGGCTGTCGGCGGCGACCGCGCGGGTGAGGGTCAGCAGCCCGGCCCAGCCGTGGCAGAGGGTCGAGTCGCTGATGCGGGCGAGCTGCTGCGGGTCGCTCAGGATGGTCTCGACGGTGTTTTCGGCCGCTTGGCGCCGGGCGGGGTCGCCGAGGGCGAGCGCGGCGAGCTGCTGCGCGCGGGCGATGCCGGGCTGGCCGTAGCACCAGGACTGGCGGGCCGGCTCCGCCTCGGGCGGTTGGTCGACGTCCAGGTGGGCTGCGGTGGACCAGTAGTGGGTGCCGTGCCGGTCGAGCCAGATCGCGAACGTGCCGATGGCCTCCTCCTGGCCGGGGACGCTGATTCCGGCGCGCAGGGCGAGGGAGAGGACAGCCAGGGGCCCCGCGATCCCGTGGGCCATGCCGTTGTTACCGTGCCCGCCAGTCATATCGGTCCCATCGGGGCCGGCCGCCGACCACCACCCCGGCAGCATCCGACCGTCACCGCGGGCGGGTTGAGCGAGCGCGACGAGGCAGGCGAGAACGTCGTGCAGCCGGGGCGCGATGGGGCGGGACAGCAACAGCGCGGCGAGCCCGGTCAGCCCGCGGATGAGGTCCCATTCGGCGAGATGGGGCAGCGCGCCGGCGGCCTGACGGCGGTGGGCGGCGGCGAGCCGGGCGTCCACGACGCGATCGACAGCCGCGCGGACGTCGTCGCCGACCCCGTTAGCGAGGGCCAGAACGAACTCCAGGGCGGGTGCTCCGTGGAAGAGGCTGGCGTTGCTGCCGGTGCTCACGCCCCGGGTGGTGGCCTGGGCGAGGTGACGGCGGGCCGTGGACAGGTCCCGGCGCTCGATGTCGAACAGAGCCATCCCCAGGGCACCCTCGGACAGGTCCTGCGTACGGGGCACGGTCGTCGTCATGAGCGCCTGGCCAGGGGGACGACGATGCTGTGGGCCCGGCCGCCGATCCACCCGTCGGCGTCCAGCGGGGGCGCGTCGTGCAGGGTGGCGATACCGACGGGGCTGGCATCCAGGTGCGCGCGCAGCAGGTCCAGGTCGACGTCGCGGCTGAGGTCAAGGGTGAGGTGCTGGTCGTCCTCCGCCAGGAGTACCTGTTCCGGCACCCGGAACCGGTCCCGCCAGGAATGGAGTTGATCCGCCCACTGCTGCAGCGGTGCGGTGCGGTCAGGCAGTATGCGGCTGCGGATCTTCCACCGGGCGGCGGAGAGGATGGTGCGCCGGTAGGTGAGTGCCGGGGTGAAGGGCAGGGCCCAGGCGGCGCCCCAGTCGAACCAGGTCACCTGCGGGGACGCGGCCCGGCTGACCTCGCCGAGGAAGCGGGCCATCGGGGGGGTGTAGTTGTTCCACAGGAAGTTGATGGCGGTGGGGGCCAGCAGCTCCAGCGGCTTGCCCGTCGCGGTCTCCACCAGCTGGGGGCGGCCGTCGGCGACGGTGACCGACAGGTCGCGGGGGAAGAGGACGTGGGGGTCGGGGCGGCGGAATTCGCCGACGCTGACGACGCGGGGCAGGGCCTGCGGCGCGCGGGTGAGGAGGTCAGCCGGCACACGTCCAGCGTGGAAGGAGAGATGCGCGAGTTCCGCCTCCGGATCGACGGTGGGCAGGTTCGCGTACGCCGCCTCCGTACCCGGCAGTAGGTGCCAGAACCGGCCGGTCATCGATCCGGCCGAGCGGGAGACGGTCAGCACACGCAACCGAAAGTCCCCACGATTCAGAGCCGAGACGGAGGAGGCGTGCACCTGTGTAGCAAGTTCGAGGTGAGGTGCCAGATCGCGGGGCCTCTTGCTGGCCGCGGCTTCCAGTTCCTCGATCATCGCCCCGGTCAGGGCGACAGCGCGGCTGCCTTCGGCGGCGGCGGTGCCGCCCAGCTCCAACAGCAGCCGGTCTCGTCGGGACATCGCCCGGGGCGGTTCGCTCGCCGTGAGGAACCCGGCCGGGAAACCCACGCCCCGGTCAGGATCCGTGGCCACGTCCACCGGCACCATGGTGTTCTCGCCGTAGAGCTCGGTGAATCGCTGGATCCACCGCTGCCATGTCGGTGTTCCGGCCGGGTGGGTGGCCAGGCGGGCCAGGACAGTCCCCGCGGTCTCCAATTCGGCCAGCACCTGCTCGGGCAGCCGCACGCCAGCATCCAGCCGCAGGTCGCACGCTGTCCGCAGGCCAGCTGCCTGAGCGCGAGCCGCGGGCGGCAAGACGTCGGTGGGGTCGGCGACGGTGGCGGGCGCACGCAGCGACGAGCGCAGCACCCGCACCCGCAGCAGTTCACCGAGCATCCGGTCGCGCGCGGTGTCACTCACGGTGGGAAACTCCGCGGCCAGCTTGTCGGACAAGTGGCCGTACGCGATCGGCGATCGGGCCAGATCGAGGACGAGGCGCAGTGCGGGGCTCAGAGCGAGGCGGAACTCGGCGTCGCCCTCGGAGGGCACGTGCATGTGCTGGTCGCGCTGTCGGACCAGGGTGTTGACACAGACCTCCACGTCGGCCATGCGCGCAGCGTCGCTCTCCCAGCTACTGAGCATCTCCTCGAGTCCGGTCGGCTCGGGGCGGGCCACGGCCTGGTGCTCGTCGCCGATGCGAACGGACGCGGTCTTGGCGAAGCCGAGCGGAGCGACGCCGGCGAACAGACCGTAGGGGGTGGAGCGACGTGTGTAGCGGATCGCGTAGCGGGCGGTGGCCAGCGCCGCCCGGCGCATCCGGCGCACCTTCGGCGTGCGGCCGTCGATGATGGCCTGCACTTTCTCCGCCAGGTGGGGGCTCGCCTGCGACACGGTGTGGTGGAAGTCGGGATCGGACCACACCGCGCTCAGCCAAGCGCGCCACTCTTCCACGGGTGCCGTGCGCGTTGGCCAGGGCGGCATGGCGGGCTCGGTCGTGTGGACTGCGGCGCGCAGCATGGCCTGCCCCGCGGCCTCGTACAGGCTTAGCCGTTGCCGTGTCATCAGCGCTTTCCTCATCTTCTCGGCGTGACGGGCGGGGCGGGCCGGACGGGGAGACCCCCGTCCGGCCCGCGCTGCCGGGGTGACCCGGCTTACGAGGTGGTGCAGGCGCTGGGGCAGGAGCTGCCGCAGTTGTCGCCGGTGCCGCACATCAGGACCGTCTCGGTCGCCGGCGTTCCCTCGATGAAGGTGATGTCGAGCCCGAACGGGTCGTCGTCGGTCTTCACGAGGTCGGCCTGCGCGGGAGCGGTCGGCCTTTCGGTCTGGATGGCGGTCATGCTTGCCTCCTGTAAGGGGGTGGATGGTGCGGGGTACCGAGACCCGGTTGGGCCCCGGGGCCTGATGCCAGACGAGCAGGCCGGCGAAGTCGCCTGGTCCAGGGCGTCTGGGGGTCGGGGTGCGGTGCAGTCAGGCTGCTGCAGGCTGCGCCAGCGGGGTGTTCTCGGCGGCGTGGCTCAATACCTGGATGAAGTGCTCGGCCCGCTCGTCGCCCTCGGCCTCCTGGGAGCGAAGGTCACCGAAGTGCTTTCTAGTACTGGCGGCTGACGTCGCTTTCCATGATCCACGCGGCGAAGAGGGGCAGGTGCCCCTTCGGGATCAAGCCGAGACGGTCGCGCAGGCTCAACGTGCAAAGGAGCCGGTTGGCCGACATCAGCCGTATGTACTCCTCGGTCTCCATGTCCTCGGGCTTCCAGATCTCGGCGAGGTCGGGGTTGGTGGAGATCTGCGCCAGCCATTCGATCTGGTTCTTCGCGAGAAGCGCCTCGCTCCGTTCGGCCTGGTGCCGCACGTCCTGCCGGAGCCTCGCGAGGGAGACTGCTGCGCCGGCAGCGAGGACGGCGGTGGTGAGCTTCATACGGCAACGGCCCTTTCAGGTTGGGGGATCGATCAGCGTCGAGTTCCCGAGGCGGGAGGCCCAGAGCTCGGGCCGCGTGGGCGCGTCGGCGGCGAGGGCGGCAACAGCTTCCGCCACCTCGACCTTGCTGGGCAGAAGCTCCGCGTTGGACCACACCGCGCTCAGCTCTTGCGCACCGACGATGTCGACCGCCGACGCGACGAGCACTTGGCCCACCTTGTACGGGCTGACCTTCGGCCTGAGACGGGCAATCTCCTTGCGCTTGGCCACGTCCTCATACCGCTCGGATTTCGGTGCGCTGTCGGCATCGGGCGCGGTGCCGAACAACTTGCGGGTGATGACCTGGTCCGCCTAGCGCGCATGGCCTTCCTCCAGGAAGGACACGCCGTTTCCACGGAGGAGGGTCTTCGGCGTGTGCGCGGTCCAGTCCGCTCGGTGCCGGGACGCACGGTTCTGAGCGTGGTGGACCAATTCGTGCACGATCACCTGGGCGAGGAACTCCGGGTCGGACAGGACACCGGTGTGCTCCAGGGCCTCCGGGACGAGAAGCGTCTGCGATTCGTCGGCTCCCGGGCCCGGCTGGGTGGCACCCATCACCATGACCCCGCCCAGGTCTGCGGAGAGCCGGCGGAACCTGCGGAGCACAACGGTGCCACCCAGTCCGATGAGGGGCCGCTTCCAGAACGGCATCAGCTCTCGGTATGCCCGAATGAGTCGGGCCTTCTCCGCAGCCTGTTCGGACTGCCAGGTCTCCACGGGGACGATCCGGAAGGAGACCAGGCCCGGGAGGTCCAGGCCCGTCGTTGGCTTCACCAGCGGGGCGACCAAGGCCAGAATGCCGCCGATCTGCCTGCGCAGGTCCTCGTGCCGGCCGGTCTCGTCTAACGCCATCACGTCCATCAGAAGCCCATCCAGGTTCGGAGGGCCCCAGCGAACGATGCGCTGTGCGGCTCGATGATCCGACCGTCGGGCAGCAAGGCCCCGGTGTCCTCGAAGAGCAGGACGCCGTTGCAGAGACGAGAGGACCCCACACCGCTGTCCCGGGCGACGACCTTGGCACCCTCGCCGGCTGGCCCGTCAGCGGGCGGACAGGGCGGAGTGTGCGAGCACATGGTTGTCCTTTCTGATTCGCTGCTTTGGACCCTCTCCGGCGCGCGTCGCCCGGGGGCGCGAGGCACCGGAGAGGGGGTTCATGGGGGACGGCGCACGGCGCGCGTTCAGACGTCGTCCTGTCTTCCGCGTCATCGACGCGGAGACCTTGGGTTCTTGCCATTCCGTCGAGGTCCCGCTTCGTCATGCGGCCCCCGCGAGCACGACGGTCGGAGTGTCGTCGGCAACGTGGCAAGGCGTGTACCGGCGGCGCACTGCCTCCAGAGCGACGGCGATTGGCGGCAGCCCGACGGCGGCCCTGCGCTCGTCCAGCGACTCCGGTGCGCGCAGCGGACACAGCGTGACGCCCTCGGGATTCAGCAGGAGCTGGGTTCCGTACTCCTGGACGCGCCCGTTGGTGATGAGGGCGCGGTCGTGCAGGTGCGCCCAGTGGTCGATGCGCGCGTCGCCGGCCTGAGCCGCTCGCTCCAGCAGGATGGTGGCGGCGCGTTGGAAGTCGGGTTCGTCGTCGCTGTGCAGGGCGATGCTCCACGCGGCGCGGGCGGCATCGGGGCCGACGAGACGATGGCCGGGCCAGTCATGCTCGGCCAGGATGCGGCGCAGCACCTTGGTGTCAGCGTGGTCGGAGTGTCGGCTTTGACCGAGTCGGACGGCGTCGAGATGGTTGCGCACGCGTGCCGCCCGGTACGTTGCCGCCTTCGTGGCTCGGTCGATGAGTTCGCGGGCGAGGTCCGGCCGCAGCGGTTCGGCGGCCGTCACGTGATGCTCCGGCTGTCAGCGGCGGACTGCGGCTTGTGGACCCGGCAGCCGATGAGTGCGGTTAGGCCAGGCCGCTGCTCGGCGATGAGTTCGAGGCGAGCGACTGGCTCGCCGTGCTGCCCGGTGCCCGATCCCCGTAGGTTCCAGCCAATGTCGATGAGCCGACGCAGGAAGGGGGCGATCGGATCAGCGTAGAGGGGGTGGCGGGCGAGGGCCTCGGCATGCACGAGCGGGAGTCCGAGTCTCGCGGCGAAGTCGGAGGCCCACAGGGTGATCAGCTGGACGGTGTTCTCGGCGTGGTCGGGCAGGGTGTGGAAGCAGCTCAGAAAGAGGCACGGACCTCGTCCCCATCCGAGGTCGGGTGCGCGGTGCGGGATCATGCAGGCCAGCAGCAGCCCGTCCTCGAACAGGCCGGCGGGCACGGCCTGCGGGTCGCGGAACAGAGCCGGTATATCGGCTCGGGCGGGCACCGGCAGGCCGCGCATAGTGAGCCAGCGTTGACGGTCCTGGACGAGTGCGACGGCCTCGTCTCGCTCGGCGTCCGTGCTCAGAGTGCGCATCTCGTACACGGTTGCCGCCGGTGCGGGCTGGCCCAGAGGCGTGGGAGACGGCTCGGTGAACGGCGCGGCGGGTGACGTGTTCACCGGACGGCCCCGCTCTCCACCGCGCCGGTCGGCCTGGCGCCCAGCAGGCCCCACGCGTGGGCCAGTACGACGAGCTGGATGACGTCATCGGTGCCCGTCTCGTCGAGTAGTTCATCGAGTGCGGACCGGAGGTCGGCGGGGGCGATCTTGGCGGCGAGGGCGACGTCGCGGGGAGCGCTGTGCTCAGCGACCGCCTTCAGCAGCAACTCCTGCGCCTCGTTGAGAGCCGGCGTTGGCCGCTCCGTTGTGGGCTGGGTGACCTGTTCGGCGGCCAGCACGAAGTGGACGAGCACCTGCGGCTTGCAGCGGGGCGGGCAGTTGAGGCTCTGCCGAATTCCTCGGACGTAATGGCGGACCGTCTCAAGCGACAGGCCGTTCCCGGCGGCGATCTCTCGGGTGGAGAGACCTTCCACGAGGCACTGAGCGACTCGCTGCTGAGCAGGCTTCAGCGGTTCGATCGGCGCGCTGGTCGTCATGGACAGGGTCACGGGCGTCTCTTTCTCAGCTGGGCTGACGGTCTCGGAAGGGGTGCCGCCGGTCCCCGCGGGGGACGGGGCCGGCGGCACGGGCCCGTGCGCGGCGGTTGGGATTCCACGGGGTGCCGCGCACGGGGGTTTCATGCGGCCGTGGGGTCGGGCTGCGCCCCGGCGGCATCGGCGGCCAGGCGTTCGGACCACTGGATGTGGTCCTCGTCGAACGCGGCGTCCGCGAGGCGTATTCGTTGGACTTCACCGGTTCCGGCCGGCGGATAGGTGTGCTGGATGTCGCGCCACAGGCGCTGGAGGACGTAGTCGCAGTTCAGGGCCTGGGCGCCGTGCAGCTCCATGGCGTCCTGGGCTGACGTTATGGCCCACTGGTGGCCCAGGTACTTCGCGTTGATCAGGTCGGCGTCGCAGGACAGGCCCTGGTCGAGAAGGTGCACGGACTGGTAGGCGAGGATTCGGCCGGCGCGCAGGCGGGCCTCCATGTCACCGATGCGGTCCCGCAGGACCGGCAGATCGGACAGGGCGCCCCGGTAGCGGGGGCGTGCCTTGAGGCGAGCGGTCGTGGTGGCCACGACCGCTTCGTGAATCCCGAGGCTGACCGCGGCCAGGTTGGGCCGGCCGTACAAGATGCTGCTGCTCTGGGCCACGCTCAGCCCTTGGCCGATCTCTCCGACCATGTTGTCCGCGGGGACGCGGACATGGTCGAGGTCGAGGCGGCCGACGGAGAAGCCGTGCAGGCCGAGGCCGGGGCGGTGGTCGGCGACGGTGAGCCCGTGGCGGTCGGACTCGACCATGAACGCGGTTAGCGCCTGAGAGGTACGCATGCCCGTCTTGGAGGTCCGGGCGAGGACGAGGTGGGCTCCCGCGAGGTGGCTGTTGCCGATGTGAGCCTTGCTGCCGGTGATCACCCACTGGTTGCCGGTGCGCTTGGCGGTGGTCTCGATGCCGCCGATGTGCCCGCCGGCGGTCGGTTCGGTCACCGCGATTGACAAGAGCAGCGAACCGTCCGCCACCCCGGGTAGCCAGCGGCCCTGCTGCTCAACGGTGGCGAAGTGCAGCAAGGCGCCGACGGGGATCAAGGTGGCCTGCAGGATGGCCGCGGCAGCCGCCGAGACGCAGCCGATGCGGTGGATCAGGACCGTCTTGGCCACATGGCCGGCGGCCAGACCCCCGAAGGCAGACGGGACGGTGACGGCGAACCAGCCCCGTGCGGCCATCAGATCGGCGACCTTGCGCTCCACCCTGCCCGGAGCGGCTTCCATCCGCACGGCGCGCGGTGCGACGTGCTCGGCCGCGAAGGCGTCCGCCTCATCCCACAGCAGTTCGTGGCGGGCGGTGAGATAGGGCCGCAGCGCCGGAGGCGGTGTGGCGGGTGTGGCGGGCATGGTCGTCTCCCTCTCCCTGGGTAAAGTTCGCGCGGTGGAGCGGCCGGGGATCGCTAGCGGCTCCCGGGTGGGGGTGGCGTAACGGGTCTAGCGGCCGGGCGCGGGGGCGATGTGGTCCATCACCTGGGCGCCGGCGCTGATGACGATGTCTCTGAGCCGTCGGGCCTCGCTCAAGGGCCGCTTCTCGGGGTCGATGACGCAGACCGTTCCCAGCACCGTCCCGCTGCTGTCGTGGATGAGCGGTGCCCCGAAGTAGGAGCGGATCCCGACCGCGTCGACCACCTGGTTACCGCTGAAGCGCGGGCTGGCGTGCACGTCGTATAGCGGGAGGGCCTTCTTGCGCGCCACGACCTCCGGGCACCAGCCGTGGTCGTGGTTCATGGTGCGGCCGACGATGACGTACCCGCTGTCCGCCGGCGGCTGGTGCAGCCCGACGAAGGTCTGCTTCTCCAGGAACAGATTGACGAACCCGTACAGGAACCCGGCCTTCTCCGCCATGTCCTGGGCCAGCTCGTCGAAGTCCTGGCTGGCGGCGGTGGACACGCCCAGGCGCTCCAGCAGCTCGTACCGCTGGCCCAGTTCGATCGCCCGGTGGGCCGGCGGGGGACCGGCGACGCTGTGTCCGGACGGCATGGACGGGCCGTGAGGACCATTGCGGATGCCTCGTTGCGGTAAGGAAAGGACGGCTGGGCCGGTTTGTGTCGCGAGTTGGGGGCCGTCGGGCTGGTATGACATCAGGCGTCCTGGAGGGTCGTGGATGAGGGGCGAGCGGGATCTTGCGGTGCGTTCTTCAGGGCGTGGCCGACCAGGGTCAGCAGCACACCGGCGACATGGCGCGGGTTTCGGGCGTCGCAGATGACGACCGGTACGGAGGCGTGCAGTTCGAGGGCGGCGCGGACCTGGTCGGGGTGGTAGCGGTGGGCTCCGTCGAAGTGGTTCACGGCGACTACGAAGGGCAGGCGGATGTCCTCGAAGAAGCTGACGGCGGCGAAACTGCTGGCCAGGCGACGGGTGTCGACCAGGACGACCGCGCCGACGGCTCCGCGGGAAAGGTCGTCCCATAGGCCCCCGAACCGGTCCTGGCCGGGTGTGCCGAACAGAAACAGCTCCAGCGGCACGGGCTCGGGCAGACTGAGGCGGCCGAAGTCGAAGGCGACCGTGGTGGTCTGCTTCGCCTCGACCCCGTCCAGGCTGTCCACGTCCGCGCTCGCCTCGGTCAGGTACTCCTCCGTACTCAGCGGCGTGATCTCGCTAACGGCTCCCACGGCGGTGGTCTTGCCGACGCCGAAGCCCCCGGCAATCACGACCTTCAGCACGGTCGGTGCGCCGGCCTCCGGATGCGACGGAGTCCGCGTCACCACGGGCGGATCATCCGGCCTGCGGGTAGGCGACGGCATCGGGCCACTTCCTTTTCAGGCCCGCCGCGAGGGCAGCCAGTAGATGAGAGTTGGGGCGTTTGTCTGCATCGGAGGCGGCATAGGCATCGGTGACGGAGATGACCAGGGCGTGGACGTCAAGGAGGTCCGAAACGAGGATCTTGACGGCGGTGACGGGGCGGCCGAGCCGTCCCGCGAGCTCGGCCACCGAACGGCGGTGCTCCCCGCACAAGGCGACGATCTCTTCGCACTCCTCGACCTGACCGGGGCCAGGTCGTCCAGGTCCGGCGTCCAGCACCGTGTCCATGCCCAGCAGATGCCGCGGCCTGGTGCGCCCGCGCGTCAGCGTGTAGGTCCGGACGAACACCGTTTCCTCGGCCGCGTCGCCGTCGGGGCTCACCGGACCTCCTCACCCGTGCCGACTCGGACGGGGATCTGCATGAAGGGGGCGAATTTCTGGAGCAGTCGCCCCATCTCGAACCCGACGGTGCCGGCGTCGGCGTCCGTCGCGGCGATGACGGCGAGGACCGTATCCACCAGACCACGTTCGTTGCTGGGATGGCCTCCGAAGGCCGCGCTCTGACCGGCGCTCTGGACGAAGAACAGGCAGTCGTCGCGCTCGATCATGACCTGCCTGGCCGGCCGCTTCTGGTGGCTGGGGCCGGTGATGTTCGACGCGATGGAGGCCACACCGCTGAGCGCGGCCGACAACTCGTCCGCCCAGTCCTTGTTGACCTCGCTGTCCAGCAGCCGCAGCCCGTCCCGCGACAGCAGGACGGTGTGCGTGACGCCCGGAACGTCGGCGACGAAGTGCCGCAGCAGCCAGGCCATGTCCTCCCGCTGATGGCTCGCGGTCGCCGCAGAGGCGACCGCGTCTCCGGTCGTAACGGGGCTCATCTCAGGGTGGGCGCTCATGGGTATCGCTCCAGAAGGGGGGAAGGGCCAGCGGATACGTCCGGGCCGAGGGGAGGGATGACCGTCAGTGTCTGGGCTGGCCGGTCGCATCGGGGGCCGAGCTCGTGCTGCCGCCGGACTCGATGCCGTTGCGGAAGGCGCCTGCGAGTCCTGGCCTCGCGGCCGTCGCCGGGGCTTGTTCCCGTTCGCGTGGCGGGCGGAGTGTGCCGGGCTGCCGCGTACGCCGAGGAAGATCGGGCGCAGAGGCAGACTGCTCCGCCTTTCCGGCCAGCGGTGCTTCCGCGGCGATCGGACGACTCGCCCGGTCAGTTGACGGGTTGGCCATCGCGGAGGGGGGCTGCAGAGGTGGCAGCGCGTCAGGGCGGATCTCCTGGTGGCTGCCGCCCGCACCATCGATGGGGGCAAGGGTTACGAGGAGCCGGGCTGGAATCACGACCAGAGCCGTAGTGCCTCCCGTTACGTTCTCCTGGAGGACGACGGACAGCCCATGCGATTGGGCGATCTTCGCGGCCACCAGCAAGCCGAGCTGTCCGGCTCGCACCTGGCCGCTGACATCAACCTCGTCGGGGTCTTGGAGCAGACGGTTCATCTGCGCACGGGCCTCCGCATGCATGGGGATGGCTCGGTCCTCGACCTCGACCGCCAGCCCGCTGGGCACCTGCTGGGCCCGCACCCACACCTTCGTCGCCGGATCGGAGCACTCGCAGGCGTTCTCGATCAGCTCGGCCACCAGGTGCGTCAGATCCGGGCCCACGTGTCCCGGAAGACCAAGCTGGGCTCCCACGGAACCGGCTGCCACAACAACGCGCGGGTACTGCACCACCTCGGATACTGCACCGCGGAGCGTGGTCGTGACGGGAACCGGCCGGCGCACGCTGCGCAGGGACTGCCCGCCCAGCACCGCCGTGCTCTCGACCTGGCGACGCATCCGCGTCACGAGGTGGTCGATCTCGAAGATCTTCGACAGCAGCTCCGGGTCGTCGGTCAGCATCTCCAGCTGGCTGAGCGCCGTCAGGGCCTTCCCGACCAGGGTGTGCTCCCGCATGGCCAGGCGGCTCAGCACTTCAAGAAGGACGACGGACTGGGACTCGTCGTGCACGCGTATGAGCGCGGCGACGGCGTGCACCTGGAGTGCACTCAATACCGTGTCGACCTCGGCGTTCGGACTGGCCGGCTGTGGCGTTGACATGTCCGGCAACGGCGGCCGTGCTCCTCGGCACAGCTCGTCCGCCGACCACGCCACCGACTTCTCTACGGCCGCCGCAGCTCCCGTGAGGGCGGTCAGCACCGCTGCTCGCCGTTCCTCGGCGCCTGCCTGCACGGCACCGGCGGCCGTTCGCGCTCCACGGTCTGCGACCCATGCGACTGCGACGAGTCCGACGACAAGGCCGACGAAGAGGAGGCCGGGAGCCACCGTGGAGAGCGACCAGGCGGCGAAGACGGCGCCCAGCAGTGCCGCAAGTAGCAGCAGGGGCCGTGCCACGGCACGACGGACACAGCGCATAGTGAGGGAGTCGATCTGCGGAGGCCGCCGTCTGCGGTGGCCGGTCGCAGCCAGCCGACTCGGGAACGCGGTGTCGATCATGGATAACCTCAACGGTGTTGGCTCACAGGGGGATTGGACCTTGACGTTCATCCAGGACGCACATTCTCGGGTTCGGTCTTCATGTCACCGATCAGGCAGTACTGCTCGATACGCGGAAGGCGAGCCATTGTGTGGATCTCCGTAGACCCCGCGAACCGGGGATGGCTTCGGGGCCGCGACAGCGGCCGGGAACGGTAGAGGAGGAAGGGCGAGGTGGCCGCCTGTGCGGGGAGGTCCGGTTCAGCCCCTGTACGGAGTCCTCGTCCTGGGGAGCGGCGTGGCCGGTTGCTCGGCCGCTGCGGAGCATCAGCCACGCCATCGGGCTGAGAACCACCGCGATCAGAACTGCCCCGATGACGGTCATGCTCGGGGCACCGACGCGGCCAGAAGAAGGCAGGCGAAGGCGACAGCGAAGACGGAACCGCGCAGAACGTTGAGCTGCGGTTTCCACCAACGCCGTCTCTGCACCGGATTCGTGGGGGCAACACCGTGGGCTTTCACGGTCGCGACAAGTGCCTGGGTTGCCTCGGCCAGCTGCACCAGATGCACCCTGCTGGCCACGTAGCCGACCGGGATGCTTGCCGAAGCGAGCTGCTGCGCACTGTGCAGCGCAGACGTTCCCGGCGGTACGACGGCCCCGAGTTGGCTGATTTGACCGCGAAGACGCTGCGCGAGTTCCTCCACATCGCCGACGCTCTCCGGCAACGGCGAGTCCTCGTCCAGCACGAGCGCCACCATCTCCGCCGCAGTTACTGGTTGATCTCGCTGGACATCGACCGGCCGCATGGCGAAGTGGTGATCTTGCCTGTCACGGCCATCGCGACAGGTTGCCCGATGTCGGACCAGCGAGAGACGCATGAGACAACTCCTGTCTGGATCAAGCCAATTTGAATGAGATTTGCTGTGGAAGGCTGACGGGTGGCGTGCAAACTGCGTTATCCCGCCGCTACGTTGAGCAAACCGTGGATCCCCGCCAAGGGGTATGCATGCACGCCCGCCAAGGCCGCCAAAGGCGCCAAAGATCATTTCGGAACCGAGGGGCAGTCCGTGGCCCGTGAACGAAACGTCGCCCTCGCCGCACTTCTGCGGGAAGCGGGCTGGTCCCAACCTCAAGCAGCTGGTGCGGTCGCCCGAGTGGCCGCGGAGAGCGGCGTACGGGAGCTGGAGGCCGTTTCCCGCTCGCACATCTCCATGTGGGTCCTGGGCACGATTCCCAGCGGAAGAGCGCGGCATATCCTGCGTGAGACGCTGTCCCGCAGGCTTGGCCGCCCCCTCACCCTGGCGGACCTCGGGCTGGAGGAAGAGCCGACAGGTCCGACCGGCAGCAGTTCCGACTGGAGCGTCGACCCTCTGACAGTGCTGGCCGAGCTGGGAAGCGACGATCTGGACATGCACCGACGCAAGCTGCTGGCGACCGCCGCGTACTCCGCCGCCGGCCTCGCCCTGCCCGCCGCCTCTTGGTGGGCAGCCGCACCGGCCGCGGCAGCCAGGCGCACAGCAGTCTCCCCTCGCCTGGTGACCCAGGCAGACATCGACGACGTCCGTAACCTCACGACCTTCTACTCCGCGCGTGACCAGCAGCGCGGTGGAGCCTCCGGGCGCTCGGCTTTGGCCGGCCACCTTCGCGACGAAGCAGTCCCCCTGCTCGGAAGCCGATTCCGTACGGAACGAGACCGAGGGGACACGTACTCCGCTGTCGCGGAAATGGTCTATCTCGCTGGCTGGATGGCCTTCGATGCCTCCGAGCACCGCACAGCGCAGCGCTACCTCACCCTCGCGGCCGGTATCGCGGCGGAAGCCGGAGACGGACCGCTCGGTGGCCATATCCTGCGCGCCCTCGCACACCAAGCAGTGGACCTCGGGCACTCGCGCAGGGCACTCGCCCTGGCCGACGCCTCCATGTCCCGCGACCGCTACGGCCAGGCCAGCCACCGCGAGAAAGCACTGCTCGCGATCGTCTACGCCAGAGCGCTCGCGTCCGACGGCGACCGGCCCGGCACCCTCGCGGCCATCAGCCTCGCGGAGCGGGATCTCTCCCGCGCCGACAACGACGAAGCACCGGGCCGCGTGGGCTTCTTTCAGGAAGCCTCCCTTGCCCACGAGACCGCTTGCGCTCTGCGCGACTTGGGCCAGCCGCTGGACGCGGAGATCCACTTCCAGCGCAGTGTTGCCACTCGCCGTCAGCAGCAGTTCGCCCGTACTCACAGTGTGACCCTCGGCTACCTCGGCGCAGTCCAGGTCCAGCAGGGGCGCCTTGATGAGGCGTGCGCCACCTGGGATCAAGCGCTCGACGCCATGGCTGGCGTCCACTCTGGGCGCGCGCGTGACGTCATGGTTCGGATACAGAGCGATCTCTCCCCCGTTCGGCACCGAGGCGGTCGTCACGTAACCGAACTGGACCGTCGGGCCCGGGAGATGTTGCGGGCCATAGGGTGATCGTGGAGAGGGGCCGTCGTTTCGCGAGACGGCTACGGAATGCGTGACTTTGAGGGAAGGGAACGAACCTCGGTGGCGATGTATGAGGTCGAATCGATCGCAACGGTGGTCGGGGGGCACACCCGCGTTCAGGACGACTACCAGGGCGGAGTCCAATCGGTCATCCGGCTCAACGACCGTTACCCCCTCGAAACGCTGCAGGGCATCGAGGAGTTCTCCCACTTGACGGTGACGTGGCGCTTCCACCTGGCGCGGCCAGAAGACGTTCAGTTGCACGCGCGTAGCCCCAGGGGAAATCCGCGGTGGCCGGCGACCGGTACGTACGTCCATCGCAACCACCGGCGACCGAACCAACTGGCGATCAGCTGCCCGCGATTGCTGAAAGTGGAGGGCCGGGACCTTCTGGTCACAGATCTTGACGCTGTCGACGGGACGCCGATCATCGACCTGGCCCCGTACTTCGTGGAGATGGGGCCTCGAAGCGACGTCCGTCAGCCCGCTTGGCCGGGCGAAATGCTTACTACGTACTGGCTGGACGCTTCGGAGCGCCCGTAACTCGGCTTCCCGTAATTTGTCGATGGCGGCACTGACCATCGGCGCGCCACCAGCGCAGGAAGAGGTCGGGGGAGCGTGTTCTGTGCCCTGGTTGCCAGTCATCAACTTGCCGCCAATCTCAGTTCGCACCATGTCGTGGCGCCAGCGTCGTCAACGCCCCAAGTGCCTCGCCCTTCTTCGGCGAAGGACTGCACGAGGACAAGGCCACGGCCGTCCTCGGCGGCGTCACTGGGAGCCTTGGGATGTGCGTGGGAACTAGGTACGCCGTCGTGAACGTCGATGCGCAGGGAGTTTGCGCGGAGCGACAGAATCACCGTGATCTCCCGGCCTCCGCTGTGCACGATGGCATTGGTGACCAGCTCGGAAACGATCAAGACAGCCTCGTCTGCAACACAGGCCAACCCGCAGGCGCTCAGACGCTGTCGGGTCCGGCGTCGCATGACGCCGACCTTCTCGCCGTCCTCGGGCGGCGGAAGCTCACCTGGCGGTCGCTGCTTGATGTCGAACGTGGAACGCATGAGGTCGCCGCCACGGTAGGAGCCTCGGTGCGGTCGTACGGGAGTCGTTGTCATCACGCCCTCTGAGGAGCTAGGAGGATCGCCCGGACCGCGGATGCCGCTCTGGAGAGGGGGCTCCGCCTGTAGTCGGGGGTGAGAAGCGAACGGGCTTCGGCAAGGCACCGGACCAGCTGCACCGGAGCGGTGAGCAGGGGGACGCCGCCTATAGCCGACTCGGCGCTGGGAGCCTCCAGCCACTCCACCGGTACGCCCTGCGCCGATGGCGCGAGCCCGGGGATACGAACCGCGTGGCCGGCACCAAGGCACGCTGGAACAGCACTCCGGTCGAGCCAGGACGCCCCGGCGACCAAATTGCCCCAACGGGCTGCGGTGCCGGGCGGCACGAGTACGGCCGCCGTGGCCGGGTTGGTGAAGCGGACAGCAGGTCCGACGGTCTGTTCGTACTGCCGCAGGATGCCGTACGCCATTTCAACGAGGGCGGGGGGCGCCAATACGACATCAAAGGTGATGCCGGTCGGCAGTCGACGAGGGAAGCCGGGCGTACGGCGCCAGACGGTCATGGACTCCTCCGACGAGGGAGTCGACGCAGCGAACCACGCGGACATGCGCTCGGGCTCGCTGGTCACGGTGCAGGTCCCCATGAGCCCCTCCCAGGTAGATATCTGATCCATGAGCACGCACGGTGCATCCGACGTCACCTAGTGCAGCGGAAGGCTCTGGGTGCTGAACAGGTCTTTTCGCCAGACCCTTGAGCGCCTCCCACCCGCCCTTCCCCCGCCCTTTCGACGCCTACTTCCGTCTCACCAGCGCTTTCGCTGACGACGCCTCACGCAGCCCGCGAGATGACCGCTACGGTGAGCTGACACCAGTCGGTAGAGGGGGTATCCGGTGAGTCGCAGCCCGATGAGAGCGCTACGCGAGAGCCGAAACCGGACCCAGGCGAAAGCGGTTGACGAACTCAACACGCTGGCAGAACGGCTGGCTGCTGAAGGGCGGGTCTCGAAGCCCCCTACCTTCACCGTCCGCCAGATGTCGAAGTGGGAGAGCGAGACGAGACCGCGCCCCTACCCCCACCCGGAAACACGGGTAGTCCTTGAGCTGTACTTCCAGCGGCCAGTTGAGCAGCTCGGGCTCCGCCCGAGTGCGGGAGAA
Organism: Streptomyces sp. NPDC058576; assembly: GCF_042718715.1. Lineage (NCBI taxonomy): Bacteria > Bacillati > Actinomycetota > Actinomycetes > Kitasatosporales > Streptomycetaceae > Streptomyces > Streptomyces sp. NPDC058576. The sequence goes on from NZ_JBHXPF010000002.1 coordinate 200,296, forward strand.
GCGCCTCCTGGTGCCTCCGCTGTGCCCGTTGTGACACCGGTCCCGCTCATCGAGCAGTCGGCTGCGGCGATGCCCTTCCTCGCCGGAGGTGACCAGGACCCGCCGCCGTGGCTGGCTCAGACGACGACAGACGTGGCCAGTTCCGCGGACTGGAAGATCGCCGAAGACGAAGTCGAACTTCTCCGCCAGGCCGCGGATGACATGGACGCACAGGACCAGCAATTCGGCGGAAACCGGCTCTGGCGGCCGACGCGTGCTCACCTGCTGTGGGTACACCACATGATCGACCGTGGTATCTACGACGAGCAGCTAGGCCAGCAACTGCATGCTCTGGCAGGAAAGTTCACTACCAGCCTTGGCTGGTTCTCCTACGATGCCGGGCACCACGCCAAGGCTCGGCAGTACTTCTCAGAGGCGCTGAACGCCGCGATGCTGACCGGCGACGATGTGCTCTCCAGCCGGACGCTGAGCAACATGGCCCGCCAGGCCGTGGATCTGAACAAGGGGCGTGAGGCCATCCGCTTTGCCCGGCTCGCGCAGACACACGCGGGTATGTGGAGCGCGCCAACACGTGTCACGGCACTCTTGGCGATCCGTGAGGCTCAAGGGCACGCCCGGGTCGGCGATGCCTTCAGCTGCGAGTCCGCGATCAAGAGGGCCTGGAAGGAATGGGAACTCGGGACGGACGACCGCGACCCGGATTGGACGACGTTCCTTAATCAGGCGGAATTGGTGTGCCTGGAGGGGATGTGCCGGCTCGACCTCGGCCAGACCGCCCGCGCCCAGAGGCTCCTGGCGCAATCGGAGAAGCTGCAGGACGTGGCGCACTCGCGGAACAGGGGCATGTGCTTGGGCCGGTTGGCGACCGCGGCCATCGGCGCAGGGGACATCGACCACAGCGTCGATGCCGCGAGGAAGGCTATCGGGCTGATCCGGACGGCGGGTTTGTCTTCCGCTCGGGCGGTCCAGCAACTGAAGATCGTCCACGATGGACTGGCCCCTCGATACCGTGCCCGCGGGGTAGGGGACCTGCTCGCAGAGATCCGCGCGGTTGTCGCGTGATTCGGTAGAAGGAGAGATGCAACCAGTGGATGTGGAGTACCAGCGATACGATCGGGCGTCAGTCAAGGCCGTGACCGACGAGATGGTCGAGGTGTACGCAAGGGTGTACGACAAGCCCCCGTACAGCGGCGACCCGTTCTTCTCCGTCGCCTCCTTCCGGGAGCGGCTGGAGGCGGCTTTCGACAGCGATGGCTTCGAGACCGTGACCGCGCGCAGGGACGGGCAGATCATCGGATACGTGCACGGCGCCACGCTGCCCGCCGACAAGCCGTGGTGGATCTCCCTCGGCACCCGGAGGCCGGCGCAGCTCAAGGCCCTTGCGGATATTCGGCAGGTCTTCTGGCTCCGTGAGCTGATGGTCCTCCCCGAGTGCCAGAACCAGGGCCTCGGCAGAAAGATCCACGACACCGTGATCTCGGGACGCGCGGAGAGCGCCACCACCCTGACCTGCATCATCGACAATCAGCCAGCACATGACGCCTATCTGCGATGGGGATACACGGTGATGGGGGAGATCAAGCACGCCCCAGAGTCTCCGATCTACAACGCTATGTACCTGCCCAGCCCGCGATGACCGGAATGATCATGCACCAGATATCCGCCCAGTCCTCCCCAATTGCGGTGACCGTCGGTCGCGGTGACCGCATCGCGCCGGATGCCGCGATCCTGTTCGTGTACGGGACGCTCCAGTTCGATGCCGTCCTCGAAGCGCTGGTCGGCCGAATACCGAAGCAGGTGCCGGCTAGCGCACCCGGCTGGCGCGCGGCGTCCCTGGAGGGCCGGGTTTACCCGGGACTCGTAGCGGCGCCCGGCTCCGTGGCGCCCGGCGTGCTTTTCACGGACCTCAGCCGGACGGAGTGGGCGATTCTCGATGCCTTCGAGGATGACCGCTACGACCTGCGCGAGGTGGCTCTGGCCTCCGGCGAGCGAGGGCTCGCCTATGTCTGGCCGGATGGCGAAGTGCTGGAGGAGGACTGGGATGCCGAGCAGTTCCGTGCCCGTCACCTTGGCGAGTACGCCGCGCGGTGTGCGCGGATTGCCCCGGGGCTGACCGCCGGAACTGGCCACTGAACCGGGCGGCGTGCGCCCGAGCGCGACGAAGGTGGAACGCGAATCAGACGAGCGGTAACTGACCGCCGTCCGTGCGGCAGCGCGACGTTTCGTCCGCAGGCGGCCCCCGCGTGATTCAGGGGGCCGCCTGCAGTTTCGGTCGACGAAGGCATGCGCGGGGTTCAAGGTGCCTGTGAACGGCTTCCTTCCCTTCGCCAAGGTCGAGACCAGCGATTCCTCGGGGGCTGATCATGGGAATTCGCTCACGGCAGACGAGAATTGACAGCAAAAGACTGGAACCTCGGTCGGGGCCATGTCAATGTACAACGTCCGCGGAAAACGCCAAGTCAGAAGAAATTCTTCGAAAGGTGGTGCGCGAAATCCTAACCACCTAGGAGATGGCGGTCTGCTGGTGCTCGTTACGGACGGCACGACGCCATTCCTGTGCTCATACCGCCTGGCTCCCTAATCGAGACCACCGAAGTACTGCGATCCCATCGGGGAGGCGCGCACAACATAGCCGACGATCGCCGGTTGGCCAAACCGGCGATCATCAGGACGATTCAGGTGTTCGCATACGACTGTGCTTGGCGGTGGAGTCGTGGTGGACGCGGGCCGCCTAGGTCCATCCTCTCTCGTCCCTCTTAGGAAGTGCTCCATGCCTTCACGATCGCCGTTCGCTCCCCTGGCTGTGTCTGAACCCGCGAGCGCTGTACGCGACGCCTGCTTTCTCAACGTAAGGGATGCTGCCTCGTACCTCGGCATGTCACCGCACACGCTCTACGTCTGGCGGCACCGACGGCAGGGGCCGCCGAGCTTCCGCATGGGCCCTCGCGGGCGCGTCATGTACCGGCGGACAGCTCTTGACACCTGGATTCATGAGCAGGAACGCGCAGACTCTCGATCCAACTCTGCTTTGAGCCCACTGAGTGCGCATCCGCAGCGACCTACGAACCCCGGTGCTTGACGCGCCGAACACGTCGGGCGCCGCTCATGTCAACTTGAAAGGAAACCTGTTTGGCCGGCTACATCGAGGATCGTTGGCTCAAAAAGAAGAAGGACCCGGTCACCGGGAGAAGGGAGAAAACCGCTCGCTACGGTAAGGGCAAGCGGTACAAGGTCGCTGGCCTACCTGGCGTGCGAGACCGAGCCTTTGATGTGCTGGAGGACGCCAAGGCGTGGCTTCGCCGGGCAGCCACGGACGAGGAGCGAGGCGAGTTCGTAGACCCGCGCGATGGGTCCATCACGCTGGCCGACTATATCGCGACGCACTGGACGCCAGGTCGAGGAGGTGCTCCGAAAACCCAGGACAGTCAGGAGCGTAGGACGCGTCTCCATATCATCCCGTACCTGGGCCAGCTTCCTCTCAGGAGTATCGCCGCATCGGATCTGCGTGCGTTCGTAGCCAACTTGGAGTCGACAGTCTCGTCGGTCGACTACCAGCGCGGCATCCTGTCCGAGCTTTCCTCCATCCTGGAAGCGGCCGTCGACGACAAGCGCCTTGCGCGCAACCCCATGCACGCAAAATCTGTGCGGTGGCCCAAGTCGCCACGGGAGCGGCGCGACGCGTGGCCGATGGCTACGGCACTGCGGGTCCGCGATGCCATCAACGAGCGGAACAGGATCGCCGTCGTAGTCGGTCTGGGCTGCGGACTCCGCCAGGGCGAGGTGTTCGGACTGAGTCCGGAGGACATCGACCATGAACGCGGCATGCTTCACGTTCGGCGCCAAGTGCAGGCGATTCACGGAAGGCTGTACTTCGCCTTGCCGAAGGGGAAGAAGATCCGCACCGTGGATCTGCCCCCCTCGGTGGCCGAGGAACTCAGGCGTCACATCGAAGCGTTCCCGCCAGTTGAGGTGGAGCTGCCGTGGGGTAAGCCGGAGGGGGAGAGGAAGAAGTCCTCCCTGCTGCTCACCACGCGCTTCGGCAACGCCATCGCGGTGAACACATGGAACACCTACACCTGGAAGCCTGCCTTGGCCAAGGCCGGTGTCATCCCGCCACGTGCCGAGGGCGCGAAAGCCTGGCAGTGGGCGGCGGCCCCGAAGGATGGTTTCCACGTGCTCCGGCACACCTACGCCTCGATCATGCTGGAAGCCGGCGAGTCCGTCGTGACCTTGGCGCGGTGGCTCGGACATTCCTCGCCAGCGATCACTCTCGGTTACTATGCTCACTTCATGCCGGAGGCTGGCAGCAAGGGGCGCGGCACCATCGACGGTCTGCTTGGGAAGGGCGGGGCATCGGCTCGCTAGCCGAAACTCCCCAGATTCTCCCCAGCGCCGTCGACCGGCGATTCCCGCCTCTGCGCCCGACAGAAGCCCTCTGTTGATTGTAAGGCTGAAGAGATGGGTGGCCTGGGAAAGTGTTGCAAGAAGTCGTAGCGACCCGCTATGTCACGCCCCTGCGGGAGGGTGGCTCGCTCCCAGGGATCGTCGAGGCCGACGACCTGGGCACGTACGTCATGAAGTTCACCGGGGCCGGGCAGGGCCGCAAGACGCTCGTCGCCGAGATCATCTGCGGCGAACTCGGCCGCCGGCTGGGGCTGCGGGTGCCCGAGCTGGTGACCATCGAGCTCGACCCCGTCATCGGACTCGCCGAGCCCGACGAGGAGGTGCAGGAGCTGCTCCGCGCGAGCGGCGGACTGAACCTCGGGATGGACTACCTCCCGGGCTCGTTCGGGTTCGACCCGCTCGCCTACGAGGTCGGGGCGGCCGAGGCCGGGCGGATCGTCTGGTTCGACGCGCTCATCAACAACGTGGACCGCTCCTGGCGCAACCCCAACCTGCTCGTCTGGCACGGAGACCTCTGGCTCATCGACCACGGCGCGACCATGATCTGGCACCACAACTGGCCGGGGGCCCAGGCCTCCGCCGCCAAGCCGTACAACGCCTCGGACCATGTCCTGGCCCCCTTCGGGCCGGACATCGCCGCTGCCGCCGCGGAGCTCGCCCCGCTGGTCACCGAGGAGTTGCTCACCGAGGTCGCCGCCGACGTGCCGGACGTATGGCTGGCCGACGAGCCCGGCTTCGCCTCCGCCGACGAGGTGCGCCGGGCCTACGTCGCACCGCTGCTCGCGCGGGCCGCCGCCATCCACGAGCGGATCACTTTGGACGCGCCGACCGCGAGCCGGCCCTCGCAAGCCCCGGGCTGGCTCACCGACCGCCTGCCGCCCCGGCGGAAGCGGGCCGACGGCGACGACCGTGCCGCGGCAGCCGCCCCGGCCGGCGAGGAGGCCGGCCGATGACGCGGCGCGATGTCTTCGAGTACGCGCTCCTGCGCATCGTGCCCCGGGTCGAGCGGGGGGAGTGCTTCAACGCCGGGGTGCTCGTCTACTGCCGGGCCCACTCGTTCGTCGCCGCCCGGACGCACCTCGACGAGGCCAAGCTGAAGGCGCTGGACCCGCATGCCGACGTCGTCGGGGTGCGAGCCGCCCTGCGCGCCGTCGAGGGGGTCTGCGGCGGCGGTGAAGGGGCCGGTCAGGCGGCGGGCGACGACGCCGGACGGCGGTTCCGCTGGCTGATCGCCCCGCGCTCCACGGTGGTCCAGCCCGGCGCGGTGCACAGCGGGCTGACCACCGACCCGGCCGGTGAGGTGGAACGGCTGCTCGACCTCCTCGTGCGCTGATCCGCGCCCCGGCGGGACCTTCACGGCACAACGGCGTGTGCTCCCGCCCGGTGTGACGTGCGGCCCGCCGGGGCGTGCGCCGTTGACACCGGGTGCCAGGGCTTCTAGCGTCTCGACTGCTGAAGGTACTAAGCGGTTGCTCAGCGACCGGGAGCCTTTCTGTCAGGGAATCGCACCGACGTCCGCTGAGCCGCTATCCAAGGGCGAGGAGAACCAAGCATGTCCACCACCGAGCAGCGTGTCGCCATCGTGACGGGAGCGGCACGGGGCATCGGCGCCGCCACCGCCGTACGCCTCGCGGCCGAGGGCCGCGCCGTCGCCGTACTCGATCTCGACGAGGCTGCCTGCAAGGACGCGGTCGAGAAGATCACCGCCGCCGGGGGCACCGCGCTCGCCGTCGGCTGCGACGTGTCGGACGCCGGCCAGGTGGAAGCCGCCGTCGCGCGGGTCGCCGCCGAGCTGGGCGCGCCCACGATCCTCGTGAACAACGCGGGCGTGCTCCGCGACAACCTGCTGTTCAAGATGAGCGAGTCCGACTGGGACCTCGTGATGAACGTGCACCTCAAGGGCGCGTTCCTGATGGCGAAGGCCGTCCAGGCCCACATGGTCGAGGCCAAGTTCGGCCGGATCGTCTCACTCTCCTCCTCCTCGGCCCTCGGCAACCGGGGCCAGGCCAACTACTCCGCGGTCAAGGCGGGGCTCCAGGGCCTCACCAAGACGCTCGCCAAGGAGCTCGGCAAGTTCGGCGTCACCGCCAACGCGGTCGCGCCCGGCTTCATCGTCACCGAGATGACCGCCCAGACCGCCGCCCGTGTCGGTATGGGCTTCGAGGAGTTCCAGGCGGCGGCAGCCACCCAGATCCCGGTCCAGCGCGTCGGCCGCCCCGAGGACGTCGCGAACGCCATCGCCTTCTTCGCGGGCGACGACGCGGGCTTCGTCTCCGGCCAGGTCATGTACGTGGCCGGCGGACCCCTCAACTGATCCGGAACCGATCCGAAGGGCAGCGGACATCATGACGGTGCAGGACAGTGGAAAGGTCGCCCTCATCACGGGCGCCAGCCGGGGCATCGGCTACGGGATCGCCGAGGCGCTCGTCGCCCGCGGCGACCGGGTGGCCATCACCGGGCGGGGCGAGGACGCCCTGAAGGAGGCCGTCGAGAAGCTCGGTTCCGACCGGGTGATCGCCATCGCGGGCAAGGCGCACGACGAGGCCCACCAGGCCGCGGCGGTCGAGCGCACCATGGAGGCGTTCGGCCGGGTCGACTACCTGGTCAACAACGCCGGGACGAATCCGGTCTTCGGCCCCATGGCCGAGCTCGACCTCAACGTGGCCCGCAAGGTCTACGAGACCAACGTGATCTCGGCGCTGGGCTTCGCCCAGCAGACCTGGAAGGCGTGGCAGCGGGAGAACGGCGGGGCGATCGTCAACATCGCCTCCGTCGCGGGCGTCGCCCCCTCGCCGTTCATCGGCGCGTACGGAATGTCCAAGGCGGCCATGATCAACCTGACCGCCCAGCTGGCGCACGAGTTCGCCCCGGTCGTCCGGGTCAACGCGATCGCCCCGGCCGTGGTCAAGACGAAGTTCGCCGAGGCGCTCTACGAGGGCCGCGAAGCGGAGGCGGCCGCCGCCTATCCGCTGGGCCGGCTCGGTGTGCCCGAGGACATCGGGGGTGCGGCGGCTTTCCTGACCTCAGCGCAGTCCGACTGGATCACCGGCCAGACCCTCGTGGTCGACGGAGGAATTTTCCTGAACGCGGGCGTGGGCTGAGAGCGGCCTGGACCGTTTTGGCCCTGATTGAGTCAAGTGCCCCACCGGGCCAGCGGATTGATCCGGTGGGGCGCTGCGGTATGGTCTGCCGACCCATGGCTGATCGAGGAGCGTGCACGTGTTCTACCGGGCCAGTCTGCAGGCTGCTGCAGCCCTAGCTTCCCTTTCTCTGCTGGCCGGCTGCGGTCTCCTTTCCGACAGCGGATCGGAAACGGACCAGAAGATAACCGTCGGGACCACCAGCTCCCCGTCCACACTCGATCCGGCGGCGGCCTGGGACGGGTCCTGGGAACTGATGCGGAACGTTTACCAGACTCTGGTGAGCTTCCCGACCGGCAGTACGAGCCCGGAGCCGGACGCGGCGGAATCCTGCAAGTTCACCGACGCCACGAGCATGGCGTACCGGTGCACGCTCAAGAAGAACCTCACGTTCTCCAACGGCGAGAAGCTCGACGCCAAGGCCGTGAAGTACTCCATCGACCGCATCGTGGACATTCACTTCAAGGGCGGCCCGGCCGGGTTGCTCGGCTCCCTGGACCGGGTCGAGACCAAGGGCGACGACACCGTCGTCTTCCACCTGAACAAGTCCGACGCCACGTTCCCGTTCATCCTGGCCACGCCCGCCATGTCGCTCGTCGCCCCCGGCGACTACCGCAAGGACAAGATCCGCGACGACGGCCAGGTCACCGGTTCCGGCCCGTACACCCTGGAGTCCTACGAGGACCGGGCCACCGCCGAGCTGAAGAAGAACCCGGACTACAAGGGCTTCGCCAACCGGAAGAACGACGCGGTCACCATCCGCTACTTCGAGAAGTCCGCCGACATGGTGAGCGCGCTCAAGGCCGATGAGATCGACGCGACCTACCGGGGTCTGACAGCCGAGGAGGTCGTCAGCCTGGAGGACAACAAGGACGACAACGCCGGCCTCCAGATCGTCGAGAGCACCGGCGCGGACATCCGCTTCCTGGTCTTCAACCCGAAGGACCCGGCCGCCGCGAACCCCGCCGTCCGCAAGGCCATCGCGCATGTCGTGGACCGGGACGCGCTGGTCGAGAAGGTCTACCGGGGCACCGCCGAGCCCCTCTACTCCATGATCCCCAAGGGTATCGCCGGACACACCACGAGCTTCTTCGACACGTTCGGCGACCCGGATGTGAACAAGGCGAAGAACATCCTGTCCGGGGCCGGCATCACCGAGCCCGTGAAGATGAGCTTCTGGTACACCACCGACCGCTACGGCTCCTCCACGGAGCCCGAGTTCGAGGAGCTCAAGCGGCAGCTGGAGGCCTCCGGACTGTTCAAGGTCACCCTGAAGGGCGAGCCCTGGAAGACCTTCCAGGAGGGCTTCAACAAGGGTGAGTACCCGGTCTTCGGCCGCGGCTGGTTCCCTGACTTCCCGGACCCGGACAACTTCGTCGCCCCCTTCGTCGGCCAGGAACCCGTCACCGGCACCCCGTACATCAACAAGGAGATCACCCAGCAGCTCATCCCCGCCTCGCGGCAGGAGAGCGACCGGGGCGCGGTCAGCAAGCAGTTCGAGCGGGCCCAGGAGATCCTTGTCAACGACGTCCGCCTGCTGCCCCTGTGGCAGGGCAAGCTGTACGTCGCCGCGGGCGAGGACATCGGCGGCGGCGAGCGCGCACTCGACCCGCAGACCGTCATGCAGATGTGGGAGCTGTACCGCAAGGCCAGTTGGTAGACAACGGCAGGGACAGCGGCGACGGGCCTCCTCGGAGGCCCGTTGTCAGTGGTGACCGGTAGGTTTCGGGATCAAGAACCTGTTGCTCACCGGAGGTTGTGGACGTGACCGATATCGACCTGCTGCCCGAGTCCTGGCGCGGCGTCCTCGGCGAAGAACTGCAGAAGCCGTACGTCAAGGAGCTGGCGGACTTCGTCGAGGAGGAGCGGGCCAGGGGCCCGGTGTATCCGCCGCGCGAGCAGGTCTTCGCCGCTCTGGACGCCACGCCGTACGACCAGGTGAAGGTCCTCGTCCTCGGCCAGGACCCGTATCACGGGGAGGGCCAGGGACACGGGCTCTGCTTCTCCGTGCGCCCGGGCGTCAGGACACCGCCGTCCCTGCGCAACATCTACAAGGAGATGCAGCAGGAGCTCGGCCTGCCCGTTCCGGACAACGGCTGTCTGATGCCCTGGGCCGAGCAGGGCGTCCTCCTGCTCAACGCCGTGCTCACCGTCCGCGGTGGCGAGGCCAACTCCCACAAGAACAAGGGCTGGGAGAAGATCACCGACGCCGTGATCCGGGCCGTCGCCGACCGGCCCGACCCGGCGGTCTTCGTGCTCTGGGGCAACTACGCCCAGAAGAAGCTGCCCCTGATCGACGAGGAGCGCCATGTGGTGGTGAAGGGCGCGCACCCCTCGCCGCTGTCCGCCAAGAAGTTCTTCGGCTCCCGCCCCTTCACACAGATCAACGAGGCCGTGGCCGCCCAGGGGCACCAGTCGATCGACTGGCGGATCCCCGACCTCGGCTGACGGGCTTCTCGGCGGGACACCCTCCGAGCCCGTGTCTGACCGGTTATCCGGAAGCCCGGCGTTAGCGTCGGACGGACGGGCAACCGGCTGGACGGGCGACGAGGAGACCGCAGTGGTGGAGCAGCAGGATGCGTCCGACGACGCCGTCATGACCAGGATCGGCCAGGCGATCATGCTGCTCCACGGAGGTGACCGCGAGGAGGCACGCAACCGCTTCGGCGCGCTCTGGTCGGAGCTCGGAGCGGACGGCGACGCCCTGCACCGCTGCACCCTGGCGCACTACATGGCCGACACCCAGGACGACCCCGGCGACGAGCTGGCCTGGGACCTGCGGGCTCTGACGGCCGCCGAGGGGCTGAGAACCGCCGAGGGGCAGGGTGCCGCGGAGGGGCCGAGGGCGGCCGGGCAGCCGGGCGGCGGGCCGGCGGCGGAACACCGGGACACCCCGGCCGTCCGGGCGTTCTACCCCTCGCTTCACCTCAACCTCGCGGCGGACTACCTCAAGCTCCAGCGCCCCGACTCGGCCCGCATCCACCTCCAGCGGGCCCGCGCCGCGGCCGAGTCGCTCGCGGACGACGGGTACGGCGGCGGGGTCCGCGCCGCCATCGACCGCCTGGAGCTCCGCATGCGGGAGCAGTGACGCCCGTAGGGATCCTGCGGGCTTCCGCGTCAGCGGCCGTACGTCTCCGAACAGATGCGGGCCGCCCGGCTTCCCGCGGGCCAGCCGCCGTACCCCCGGCCGAGCGCGCAGACGTCCGTCCCGCCGCCGGGGACGCGCGGCACGGCGGGCACGGTGACGGACGGGACATCCGGGACCCGGCGAGGCTTCCGCGGCGCCGGCGGGTCCGCGCGCTCCTGTGGACGGGCGGCCCCCGCCGGTCCGGTGCGCCGGGCCTCCGCCGGAGGCTCGGGGGAGGGCGGCCGGGCGGTCGGCGGGCTCGGATCCGGCACGACCTCCAGCGCCTCACGGGCGGGCGGCTGCACGATCTGCGGGGCCACGTCCTGGACCGGCCCAGTGGCCCCCGGTCGCGGTGGGGGAACGGCCCCGGGCTCCACCGACACGCAGCCGGAGACGGTCGTGACCGCTAACCCGACCAGGAGTTTCGCGGTGATTCTGGTTCTCTGCACCCGGGTAACTCTGCGGTGCGGCCGGGGCCTCGGGGGCCCGGTGGGCAGGGAATGGCCCGCACGAGTGACCCGGTCAGCGGCGCGCACCGAACCGGGCGCCCCATCAGGTGCAGACCTCCGGCACGGGGCGTTCGGCGGCGTCGAGGGCGGGCTCGGAGCGCACCAGGTTCCCGGAAGGAGTCACGGCGGCCATCCTCAGCCATGATCATGTCCCTGGCCAGGGGTTTTGTGAGCGGAACCGGAGCATGGGCCGCCGGTGGCGGCGACGTATGCTGCCGGGGCGCGCACAGCCGCGCACGGCGGCGCGGCACGGCGACAGGGAGACCTCGTGAAGATCGGTTGCATCGGGCTCGGCGATATCGCACAGAAGGCGTATCTGCCGGTGCTCACCGCCGTACCGGGGGTCGAACCGCACCTGCAGACCCGCACCCCCGCCACGCTCCACGCAGTCGGCGACGCCCACCGCATTCCGGCCGGCGGCCGTCACACGACCCTTGACTCCCTCCTCGCCGAAGGGCTGGACGCGGCGTTCGTGCACGCCCCGACCGCCGTGCACCCGCAGATCGTGGAGCGCCTCCTCGACGCCGGCGTCGCCACCTATGTCGACAAGCCGATCGCCTACGCGTACGCCGAGTCCGAGCGGCTGGTGAACCTCGCCGAGGAACGCGGCGTCAGCCTCGCCGTCGGCTTCAACCGCCGCTTCGCCCCCGGCTACGCGCAGTGCGCGGAGCACCCGCGCGAGCTGATCCTCATGCAGAAGAACCGGGTCGGACTGCCCGAGGACCCCCGGACGATGATCCTCGACGACTTCATCCACGTCGTCGACACCCTGCGCTTCCTGGCCCCGGGCACCGTCGACCACACCACCGTGCGGGCCCGGCTCGTGGACGGCCTCCTGCACCACGTGGTGCTCCAGCTGTCCGGCGACGGATTCACCGCGATCGGCATGATGAACCGGCTGAACGGGTCGACCGAGGAGATCCTCGAAGTCTCCGGCCAGGACACCAAACGACAGGTCCTCAACCTCGCGGACGTCATCGACCACAAGGGCCAACCCAGTGTGCGGCGGCGCGGCGACTGGGTCCCCGTGGCCCGGCAGCGTGGCATCGAGGCCTGTGTGCACGCCTTCCTCGACGCCGTGCGGCGGGGCGAGACGCTCAGTGCCCGGGACGCCCTGGCGACCCATGAGCTGTGCGAGCGGGTGGTCCGGGAGGCCCTGGAGCAGGCCTCCTGAAGGCCCGCAGCCCCTCGACGGCGCACAGCGCGGCCAGCGCCGCGAACGCCCCGTACACCGGCCAGTCGCCGAACCGGCCGTAAAGCGTCTCCCCGCGCGCCAGCGGCAGGTCGAACACCTCACCCGCGCTCGCGTCCGTGCCCAGCGGGCGGCCCACCCGCTCGCCCCGGGGGCCGTACGCCGCGCTGATTCCGGTGAGCGTGGAGTGGACCATGGGGCGGCCGTTCTCGGCGGCCCGCAGCGCCCCCAGCGACGCGTGCTGGGCCGGGGCCCAGCTGTCCTGGAACGTCGAGGTGGCGGACTGCGCGACGAGCACCTGCGCGCCGTCGCGCACCAGCCGGCGGCTCATGTCGGGGAACGCCGTCTCGAAGCAGACCAGCGGGCCGATCCGCAGCCCCCGCGCCCCGTCCGGCAGGGTCATCACCACCTGGCGGTCGCCGCGCAGCCGGTCCTCGCCCGCCGCCTTGCCCACCGAGGTCGCCCACCCCAGCAGGGAGCGGGCCGGGACGTACTCGCCGAACGGGACCAGCCGCATCTTGTCGTAGCGGTCCCCGGTCGGCCCGCCCGGGCCGACGAGCACCGCCGACTTGAAGATCCCGGACCGCCCCGAGCCGTCCGTCTGCCGGGCGTCCACATTGACCAGCAGATCCGCGCCGACCCGCCGGGACAGCTCCGCCAGCCGCCTCGCGGTCTCCGGGCGCTGCCACGCACCCGCCCCGATGCTGCTCTCGCCCCACACCACCAAATCCACGCCCCGGCCCGCCAGCGAACGGGTCAGCTCCTCGCCCCGGTCCAGGCGGCGCGCGACACTCCCCGGCCCCTCCACGACACCCGGCTGCACGACGGCGATCCTAACCGTGCCCGCGCTCTCGGGCCGGGGCGCCCAGGCCCACATCGCCGTGACGGACAGGGCGCACACCACCAGCAGGACCCCGGCGGTCGTCCGGGCCCGGCGGTCGGCGAACAGCAGGGCCACGCCCGTGTTCACCGCGAGCACCAGAAGGCTCACCAGCCACACCCCGCCCACCGAGGCGACCCGCAGGGCCGGGGCGACCTCCCACTGACTCGCGCCGAGGAGTCCCCAGGGCCCGCCGAGCCCCTCCCAGGACCGGACCAGTTCGATCATCAGCCACCCGGAAGGCACGACGACCACGGCGGCCACGGCACGCGGCGCGGAAGGCGCCCCGCCGAGCAGCCGGGACACCAGTAGCCCCCAGGGGGCCCAGAGCAGCCCGAGCAGGGCGGCCAGCAGCACGATGAAGACATGGAGGCTCGGCATCAGCCAGTGATGCACGGCGATGACGAACCCGATCCCGCCGATCCAGCCGTCGAGCGCCGCCCGGCGGGGCGAGGGTGCGGCGCGGATCAGCAGCAGCCAGGGGACCAGCGCCCCATAGGCGAACCACCAGAGTCCGGGCGCCGGGAAGGAGAGCGCGGGCAGCGCCCCGGCGAGCAGTGCCGCCGCGCCCCGGAACCAGGGGGACGAGAGCGGCCCGGCGCCGACGGAGCCCCGGCCGCCTGCCGCCGGGCCCCCGCCGGAGGAGCCGCCCCCGCCGGAGGAGCCGCCCCCGCCGAAGGAGCCGCCCCCGCCGAAGGAGCCGCCCCCGGCGGCGCTGTCCCCGGACGCGCTGCCTCCGGAGACGTCGGCCGTGTTCCGGCCGGCCGGGAGACGCCCGCCCGGGATTCGCATGCCGTGCCCTCCTCGGTCGTGCGCGGGCGGGCGGTCGCCGTCACCGCGTCAACCCCTGGGTACCCAGTGTGGGGGAGGTGATCCCCGCCGGACACAGGGCGCGGGCCGAGCGGGGCACGGCGGACGGACCCGGGCGCCCCCGCGGGCGGCGACGGCGGTGCGACGACAGGCCCCGCGCGCCCGGCCTCGGGGACGTGCGCGTCAGGGGCCCACGGGCCTGCGCGCCCGGGGCCTACGCGTCCGGCGTCCGGCGCCACTTCTCGTGGACGGTGACCGTGTGGATCAGCCAGCCCGCCTCGGCGCGCCGAAGCTCGAAGGTGTAGCGGCCGCCGGTCACGAAGTCGGGTGTGGCGCCGCCGGGCTGCCCGGAATCCGCCTGCCCCGGGGCGCCGCCCGAGCCGCTCGCCGCCTTCCGGGCCAGGCCCATCGGGTTGAGGTAGTCGGCCCGCACCTCGGCCCGGTCGCCCGTATAGCCGCCCAGGTCCTCCAGGTCGATCCGGCGGTTGACGATCAGGTGCTGACGTACGGGGAAGAGGCGCATCGTCTCCTCCAGCCACCGGGCGATCTCGGCGGCCGGGCCCTCCACACCGCCCGCGCCCCGGTAGTCCGCGCGGCCGTCCGGGGTGAACAGGGCGCCGTAGTCCGACCAGGCCCCGTCGTCGACGGCCACCGCGTACCCGGTGATCACCGCATCGATGGCAAGCCGGTCCAGCACGGTCGCGAGCGCCACACGCTGTGTCATCGGTCAAGTCTCGGTCAAGCCGCCCGCCAGGCCAAGAGGCCTGCGCCGACCGGACGCGTGGGGCGACGCGACGGGGCGCGCGGGCGGCGGCCTCAGCAGGGCACGACGGCGACCGGCCCCAAGGCGTGCGTGACCGCCGTCTGCGCCACCGGGGACAGCCCGAGCCCGAGCGACTCGCCGCCCCTGCGGCGGCCGATCACCGTCAGGGCCGCCGTCGCCGACGCGGTCACCAGGGTGCGCGAGGCGGAACCGTTGACCGGCTCCCGGACGATCTCCACCTGCGGGTACTTCTCGTGCCAGCCCGACGTCAGCTCGGCCAGGGTCCGGGCGGCCGAGCCCGCAGCCTCCTGCCGGTCCAGGACCGGGCCGCCCGCGAGCATCGAGGAGAACATCGTCCAGCCGTGGACGATCCGCAGCCGGGCGCCCGGCCGGGAGGCCGCGGTGGCGAACGCGAACTCCAGGACCGCCTCGCTGCTCTCGTCGGCGGCCACCCCCGCCACGATGTCGGTGAAGGCCGCCGCGTCCGCGCCCCGGTCGTCGTCCCCCTCCGGGCGGTCGTCCTGCACGACGACGACGGGACAGCTCGCCATCGACGCCGTGGCGAGGCTGTTGGAACCGATCATCAGCGAGCGGAAACCGCCCAGTCCGCGCGATCCGACCACGATCATCGACGCGTCCCGGCCCAGTGAGACGAGGGCCGCCGACGGGAAGTCCAGCGGGGCCAGCGTCGAGGGCCGCAGCTCCGGAGCGATGAGCCCGCTCCGGCGTACGGACTCGGCCAGAAGCGTCTCCGCCTCGCGCCGCCCGGTCTCCTCGTCGACCTGCCGGGTGAGCGGGCGGACGTGGACGATCAGCAGCGGCAGTCCGCGCCGCACGGCTTCGCGGGTGGCCCAGTCGAGCGCCTGCCGACTGTGCGTGGAGCCGTCGACGGCGGCGATCACGGGAAGATCGTTGGTGGTCATGCCTCCGAGCGTACGTCGCCGGGCCGACGGCTCTCCCTCGGTGGTGGACGGCTCTCACCGGCGCCGGGAGCACGGCCCCCTCGGTCGTGTCAGTCGTGGTTGTGGGTGGAGGAGGTGTCCTCCGGGGGTTCGCTGCGGCCGCCGTCGCTGCCGCTGGCCACGACGGCGACCAGGGCCACCACGATCGCCGCCACCGCGAGCCGCCCGCCCAGCCGCAGTGCCCACCCCGTGCGGGCCCCGGCGGTCGCACCGGGCCTGCCGGGCAGCTTCTCGGAGCGGCGGGCGGGCCGCATCAGACGCAGGAGCAGCAGCGCGGCGATCGGGAGCTGGAGCAGCCAGACACTGGTGCGGAACCAGCCGTCGTACCAGACGTTGGTCCCGTACAGCAGGGTGTGCCAGACGCTCAGGACGTAGACGACGATCACGCAGCGGTGCAGGATCCGCCAGGTCTTGGGGCCGATGCGGTGGCGTACGTAGAAGAGCAGGCCCAGCGGGATCGCGAGGTACAGGGCCGCCTGGCCGATGGGCATGGCGATCTGCCCGGTCCCGGAGTCGTAGCCGCCGGGGACGAAAGCCTCCACGAAGGCGGTGGCGACCGCGGAGTTCCAGGCCGCCGTGTCGTGCCGGACCAACTCGGCCGCGAAGAGCAGGGCGTGGGCCGCGATCAGGGCGATGGTGTTGAGGCTCGTGGTGCGGTGCAGGCGTTCCAGCCGGGGGCCCGACAGGGGCAGGCGGCCCGGCCGCGGTCCGGACAGCATCAGCCCGAGGATGACGGTTCCCCAGGCCCACAGCAGGGCGGACCAGCCGAACGCCTGGCTGAGGAAGTACATCCAGAAGCCGCCCGCGTCCGCCATGAACGGCATCACGGTGACCGTGGAGGAGGTCTTGTTGCGGATGCGTATGTAGAGCAGGACGAAGATCGCCGCGGTGATGAGGAGCGCCACCAGGCCGTCGGGCCACGAGGCCCGCACGTCGGAGCGGAGCGTCGGGCGTCTCGGCTCTCCCGGCCCTCTGGGGCCGGGCACCGGACCGTTGTCGGGTACGGCGCCGCCTTCGGCCGTGGCCGTCGCCGTGACCGCGGCTTCGGATCCGGCGTCGGTGGCCGGTGCGGCGCTTCCGGGCGTCTCGGCGGCCGCTGCCGGTTCGGGGGCGGGGGGCAGATTCGTCATGCGGCCTCTTCGGGGCGGGGGAGCGGGTTGATCGCTGGCGGAGGCGGTTGCGGCGGCCTCGGGCCACGAGGCTTACGCAGACGCGTTGTTGGAGCAGTCGGACGAGGGAAGGGGAAAGTTCCCGACATGTCTCTGTGATGTGAATCACACTGTGGTGCCGGTGGGGCAAACGAGGTGAACTCCCGTTGTTTCGGCATCTGGTGCTCTTCTCTCCGGGGTGGGGGAGGCTGGCACGATGGCTGCCATGGGAGCCGGAACCGCACTCCGACTCGGGCGCACCGCACTGTTCGCGGTGGTCTGCGTCGCCGTGTCCGGACTCGGCCACGCGCTGATGTCCGGCGCGCCCCTGCCCCTGCTCGTCCAGGCCGCCGCGCTGGTGCCGGTGTGCGGGGCGGGGTGGTGGCTCGCCGCGCGGGAGCGGAGCGCTCCGGTGACCGTCGCCGCCCATGTCCTCGGCCAGTTGGGGCTCCATGCCTTCTTCGCCGGCGCCGGGTCCTGGCTGCCGTCCGGCTTCGGCGCGCACCACTCGGGCGGCGGGCACCGTGCGTCGTCGGGCGCGATGGAACACACCGCGCACGACGTCCCGCTCGGCGGCTCGTCGGACCTGATGGGACTTCTGGCCGCCTTCGACGGCACGGTGTTCACCCTCGGCATGGCCGCCGCCCACGCGCTGGCCGGACTTGTCTGCGGCTGGTGGCTGTGGCGCGGCGAGGTCGCTCTCGCCCGGCTGGGCCGCTCCCTGGTGCTGTTCGTCCGCGCCCCGCTGCGGACGGCCCGGCGCCTGTGGGCCGCGACGCCGGCCGCCCCTGCACCGTCCGCCCGGCGACGCACCCGCCGTCGGCCCGGGCGTCGCCCACAGGACCTGCTGGCCCGGCATGCCATCTCCCGGCGCGGGCCGCCGTTCTCCCTCCGCTTCCTCTGACCTCCATCCGCCCTCCCGGCCTCCGTGCGCCGGTGGCGGTACGGGTGTGCGCCCCGCGCACACCCGTGACAGGCATGCCGGCTCTCCGGGTCGCCCGCCATCGGCGGCGCCCGGGACCGGTGACCGGAGCCGGGCGACCGCTGCCCGGCTCCGCAAGGACGCGAAGGACTGCTGTGACACTTCCTGCTCCCGCACTACCGGCGACACCGCGACAGGCGACACCGCGGCCGGCGACACCGCGGCAGGCGGCCGGACCACTGGCGGCCGTGCTGCCGGTTGCGGCGCGACCGGCCTCCGCACGACCGGCCCCCGCACAACCAACTCCCGCACACCGCGCCGTCGCCGCGCCACCGACCGCCCCAGGCACCGCCGCCTCGTCCGTCCGGGCGCCCGCCTCCCGGCCGCCGGTCATCCGGGTCTCCGCCACCCGTCCGCCCCGCCCACGGGTCCCGGCCGCCCGGCAGAACGACGGGCAGATCACCGACTGGGCGCTGGCCGCGGGCGGCGGTGACCGGGAGGCCGCCGACCGCTTCGTGCGGGCCACCTACGAGGACGTCCGCCGCTTCGTCGCCTACCTCAGCTCCGACGCCCCGGGGGCCGACGACCTGGCCCAGGAGACCTATCTGCGGGCGATGAGCGGACTGGCCCGGTTCGCCGGGCGTTCCTGCGCCCGGACCTGGCTCATGTCGATCGCGCGGCGCGTCGTCATCGACCGGCACCGGGCCGCTGCCGTCCGCCCCCGGACCGCCGACACCGCGGACTGGCAGACCGCCGCGGAACGCGCCCAGCCCCGTCACCTGCCCGGATTCGAGGAGTCCGCCGCGGTGCTGGACGCCCTGCGCAGGCTGGACCCCGCTCGCCGCCAGGCCTTCGTCCTGACTCAACTGCTGGGCGCGTCCTACGAGGAGGCCGCGGCCGCCGCCGGCTGCCCGATCGGCACGGTCCGATCCCGCGTGGCACGCGCCCGCCGCGAACTCGCCGGGCAGTGGCGCGCGGAACCGGCCGAACCCGCACCCGACGCCGCCTAGTCGGCGTCCGCCCGGGATCCCTCGGGTTCCCGGGCGGTACGGCGGCGGAGCAGGAACACCGGCAGCAGCAGGCACTGGAGGCAGACCGCCGCCCAGAACGCCCGTGGAGAGCCCGCCGACTCCGCCGCCCCGTACAACTGCCCGCCCACCACACCGCTGGCGAAGGCGCCGATGCCCGCCGCCAGTCGTTGCCGCCCGAACACGCCCGCCGGGGCGGCCGACGAACGGGCCAGCGCCTCCAGGTCGTTCTTGAGGAAGAGCACGATCTCCCCGAGACACAGCAGCGCCCCGCCCACCGCGATCCCCGCGTACCCCCCGGCGCCGATCGCCGCCATGCCCGCCGCCATCGCACCGAAGCCCCACCGCAGCGCGGCCGGGTAGCTCAGTGCGGCGACCCGTTGTGCCAGCAACGGCTGGGCGACGACGAGGAGGGCCGCGTACCCCGTCAGGACGGCCCCGTAGAAGGCCGCCGACGTGCGGGGAACCGCGTACAGCGCCAGATAGTGCTGGAAGAACATGAACGCGTACACGCTGAGCACGGTCACCACGAACGGCGAGGGCCCCGGGCGCGGCGTGCCGGAATCCCGGACCGGGGCGGCGGGTGCGTCGTCGCCCCGGTCCGCAGCACCCGGCGGCAACAGCGCGTGCCCGGCCCCGACGAGCGCGAACAGCACGGTGACGCAGGAGAACAGCACCCCGGGCGAGCCCATGACGAGGGGCGCGGCGGCCGGAGGGCCCAGCGCCATCCCCGCGTTGAACGCCGAACCGCTCGCCGACAGCAGCCGGGGGCGGGCGGCCTCGGACACGCCGTCCACCAGGTACGCCTTGTTCGCCGGGAGGTACAGCGCCGCGCCCGCCGACACCAGCAGCAGCGCCCCGACCGCCAGGACCGGACTGTTCAGCCCGGGGACGAACGCGGCGAACCCCGCCGTGCGCAGCGCCAGCGCCAGCAGCATCGCGCGCCGCAGCCCGATCCGCCCGGTCACCGGCCCCGCGACCATGCCCCCGGCGAACTGGATCAGCGAGGCCACGGCCAGTACGAAGCCGACCGTGCCGAGTCCGAGGCCGAGCCGCTGGTGCAGCAGCACCGACATGTAGGGCAGCACGGCGAAGCTGCCCAGCGTGATCAGGAACGAGCCCGCCAGCAGGAACCGCTGGGGGCCGGTGAACGGCGGCCGGACCGCGCGCCCACGGTCCGCCTCCGGCGCCCCGCCCGGCCGCCGGTGGCTCATCTTCCCGGGCTCACGCCGTGCCGGCCGCGACGACCGGGCGGACCCGGACGGCCGCGCTCCACGCCCGGTGCTGGGCCAGCTCCGCCGTGTGCCCCTCGGCCAGCACCATGCCCGTGCAGCCCCGCTGGTCGCCGACGTGGACCACGCTCTCGCCGGGCTCGCGCACCGGGAACCACTCCACCGCCCCGGGAAACGCCACGAGTTCGTCGAGCCCGAGCCAGCCCTTCAGCGTCCCGGGCCGCTCCGCGTACACCAGCACGAAGCCGTAAGCGGGCCCTTCGCCATCGAGCGGGGCGTCCAGCAGCGCCGGGCGGCGGCCCAGCGCCTCGTCCGTCATCGCCGTGTAGACGTTGGTCCGCAGCGTGCGGCACAGCACCTCACCGACCAGTGCGCCGCCGATCCTCCGGTTGATCTCGACCAGCTCGGGCCCCTCGGCCGTCAGGATGAACTCCACGTGGGCGAAGCCCCGTTCGTGCCCGGCCGCCGCCAGGACCCGGCCCACCCACGCCTCGACCCCGGCCCGTTCGGCCTCCGGCAGCGCCACCGGGAACGCCGCCGCCTCCTCCCGTACCACCGCGGCCCGGGACGTCTGGCGGCTCAGCACCCCGAGCAGCCGGGTGGTCCCGTCCCAGCTGAGGGTCTCCGCGCTGTACAGCGGACCGGCGAGGAACGCCTCGGCGAACAGCCCGCCCATCAGGCGTTGTTCGCCCGCCTCGGCCAGCGCCCGGTGCAGGGCCTCCTCGTCGTGCGCGATCCACACGTGCCGCGAGGAGGTGCCCGCCGAGTCCTTCAGGACCGCGGGCAGCCCCACTGCCCGCAGCACCTCCCCGGCGCCTTCGGGACCCGGCGGGACGGCTACGGAAGTACTCCGGCTCAGCCCGTGCGCGTGGAGCGTCTCCCGGACCCGGCGCTTGTCCCGCAGCAGCGTTACGGCCTCCGGGTCAGGCCCCGGGAGGCCCCGTTCGCGGGCCAGTTCGGCGGCCGGCAGGCTCCAGGTGTCCGTCGTGTTGATCAGCCCGGCCAGGTCCGGCACGGCGTCCAGCGCCCGGCGGACGGCCTCCTGGTCCCAGGTGTCGACGTCCACGACGTCCAGCGCGTCCGGCGGCAGGACCGCCAGCTCGTGCCGGTAGACCGAACGGTCACCGGTCAGCAGGCACAGCCGGTGCCCCGCCTCCGCGGCGGCCCGGGCCATCCGCCCCAGGCCAAAGGACAGGGACTCCAGTGCGACGATCGTCATGGCAGCAGCTCCACGGTCGGTACGGGGGAGGGGACATCGCCCTCGACGGCTCCGGCCCCCGCGGTCCGGTCGCCCTCGGTGGTCCTGGCGGCCTGTGGAGCGCCGCGCCCGGCCCACTCCATCACCGACCACGGCGGCCGCAGATCGTCCGGCGACGTGATGGTCCGGGGCCGCAGCCCGGCCGGGTCCAGGGCCTCGGCATGCCGGGCGAACACCCGCTCCGCGTACCGGTGTCCGGTGTCGGCGCCCAGCACCAGGTGCAGCCGCCCGGGGTCACGGGCCGCCTCCCAGGACGCGGTCAGATGGGCCGCCCCGGTGGACAGGCCCGCGAACACCGCGTGCTCCCGCAGCAGTCCGACCGCCCCGGCCATCGCATGGCGGAAGTCCAGCCAGTGAACGGTGTCGTACAGCTCGTGGCGGACGTTCCCGAACGGGATCGAGCTGCCGATGCCCGCGATGATCGCCTCCGGGTCCTCGAACCGCTCGCTCCCGAAGGTCACACTGCCGAACGGCTGGATGCCCACCAGCCGTACCGAGCGCCCCGACTCCCGCAGCGCACGCGCCAGTCCACCGGTCGACGCCCCCGTGCCGACCGCGCCGACCACGGTCAGCGGCCCTTCCGGCAGCGCCTCGGTCAGCAGCTCCGCGAACTCCCGGTAGCCCTCGTGGTGGACCCCGTCGTGGTACTGCCGCATCCAGTGGAAGTCGGGCCGCTCGGCCAGCAGCCGGCGCACACGGCGCACCCGCAGCTCCTGGTCCAGGCGCAGGCTCTGCGAGGGCGGCATCGCGTCGACCGTCGCGCCGAGGATCTCCAACTGCGCCCGCATCGTGGCGTCCACGGTGGTGGAGGCGACGATGTGGCAGCGCAGCCCGTAGCGGTGGCAGGCCATGGCGAGGGCCAGCGCGTAGATCCCGCTGGAGCTGTCGACCAGGGTCTGCCCGGGGACCACCCGGCCCCGGCGCAGCAGCGAGCGGACCGCGCCGAGCGCCGCGTACACCTTCATCGTCTCGAAGCGGGCGAGGACGACGTCGCCGGTCAGCCGGATCAGGTCCGGGCTCTTCACCGCGTCGGTGATGTGCTCGTGCACGGTGGCGACAGGCGTGGCGGCGGCGCGCGGACGGGCGTCCGCACTCGCCCTCACGCGCGCCGCCCGCGCACGATGAGCCGGTCCGAGCGCTGGTCGTAGCCGGACGCGTCGAACCCGCCGAAGCACTCCACCTTGCTGAAGCCGGCGCTCTCGAAGAGCGCGTGCAGCTCGGCCGCGGAGTAGAGCCAGGAGGTGATGGAGGCGGTGCGCGCCGTCTCGCCGCGCACCAGTGTCCAGTCCGTGCGCAGCCGCCGCCAGCTGTCGAGGACGGTGTCGCGCTGGACGACGTAGGAGCCGTCCGGCAGGTCGACCGCCTTGGGCCGCCCGATCCAGCCCGCCAGCACCTCCTTGCCCATCACGTCCACCAGGAGCTGCCCGCCCGGCGCGAGGCTCTCGTACGCGTTGCGCAGCACCTGGAGGTTGTCCTCGGCCTCCTCGAAGTAGCCGAACGACGTGAAGACGTTCAGGACCACGTCGAAGGCGCCCGGGTCCCGGTACGTGAGCATGTCGGCGCGCTCCAGCCGGACCTTCGCGCCCGCCGCGTCGCAGACGGCACGCGCGCTCTCCAGCATCGTGGGGGACAGGTCGACGCCCGTCACCTCGTACCCGCGGCCCGCCAGCGGCACCACGAAGAGCCCCGGCCCGCAGCACAGGTCCAGGACTCTCGCGCCCGGTGGGAAGTCCAGCAGCGGTGAGGACGCGACCAGGGCGGCGGCGGACTCGGCCCGTGCCGGCGGGAACATCGTCGGGGCGAAATCGGACCAGAGCGCCTCGTCCTCGTACCAGTGCATGCCTCGCGGTCTCCTCCCGGGCCCGGGGGCCCCGTGGGTGTGCTGCGGCCGTCACCCCGGCGGCCGTCCCGTCTCACCGGCCGCCGCTCGCGTCACCGGGAGGGCCATCCGCACCCGGCGTCTCTCCAGTAGTCGGCCGCCCCGGCCGGGAAGTTCCCGCGCGATCACCGGCCGATGTGCTGTCCGGGAGTTCCCGGTGGTCACCGGCCGACGTCCGGGGCCCGCCGCCGGGAAGCCTCACCGGCGGTTCCCGGCCGGTGTGCAGGCGACGTAACCGGCGTTGTTCGCCCGGTGTCATCCCCGGGTAACGGGCGCTTCCTAGATTTCGGGGTGACCGCCGCCCGCCCCGCGTCCCTCCGGGAACGCCCGCCCCAGAAGGGCCCCGCACATGACCGTGCCGACCCCGCCGCCGGACGCTTCCGCCACCGACCGGGTGCGGACGGTCTGCTCGTACTGCGGTGTCGGCTGCGGGATCGTCCTCGACATCGCCGCCGGCCCCGACGGCCGCCGCACCGTCGTGAAGGCCTCGGGGGACAAGGAGCACCCGTCGAACGCCGGCCGGCTCTGCACCAAGGGCGCGACCGGCGCGGACCTGCTCGCCGCCCCCGGACGGCTGACCACCGCCCTGGCCCGCGCCGACCGCAGCGAGCAGCCCGCCCCGCTCGGCCGGGACGCCGCCATCGCACAGACGGCGCGCCGGCTGCGGTCCGTGCTGGACACCCACGGCCCGGACGCGGTGGCCCTCTACGTCTCCGGCCAGATGACGCTGGAGGCGCAGTACCTCGCCAACAAGCTGGCCAAAGGCTTCATGCGGACCAACACCATCGAGTCCAACTCCCGGCTCTGCATGGCGAGCGCGGGCAGCGGCTACAAGCTGTCCCTCGGCGCGGACGGGCCGCCCGGCTCCTACGAGGACTTCGCCCACGCCGACGTCTTCCTCGTCACCGGCGCCAACATGGCCGACTGCCACCCCATCCTCTTCCTGCGGATGATGGAGCGCGTCAAGGCGGGCGCGAAGCTGATCGTCGTCGACCCCCGGCGCAACGCCACCGCCGCCAAGGCCGACCTCTACCTCCGGATCCGGCCCGGCACCGACCTGGCCCTCCTCAACGGACTGCTGCACCTCCTCGTCGAGAACGGGCACACCGACCCCGATTTCATCGCCGAGCACACCGAGGGCTGGGAGCGGATGCCCGCCTTCCTCCGCGACTACCCGCCCGCAGCGGTCGCGGAGATCACCGGCATCCCGGAGGACGACATCCGGCAGGCGGCCCGCTGGATCGGCGAGGCCGGCGAGTGGATGAGCTGCTGGACGATGGGGCTCAACCAGTCCACCCACGGCACCTGGAACACCAACGCGCTGATCAACCTGCACCTGGCGACCGGCGCGATCTGCCGCCCCGGCAGCGGCCCGTTCTCGCTCACCGGCCAGCCCAACGCCATGGGCGGCCGCGAGATGGGCTACCTGGGCCCCGGCCTGCCCGGCCAGCGATCGGTCCTGTCCGACGAGGACCGCGCCTTCACCGAGGAGCTGTGGGGCATCGAGCCCGGCGCCCTGCGCGCGGACGGCTCGGGCAGCGGCACCGTCGACATGTTCCGGCGCATGGCCGAGGGGGAGATCAAGGCCTGCTGGATCATCTGCACCAACCCGGTCGCCTCGGTCGCCAACCGCCGGACCGTCATCGAGGGGCTGGAGGCCGCCGAATTCGTCGTCACCCAGGACGTGTTCGCCGACACCGAGACCAACGCGTACGCCGATATCGTCCTGCCCGCCGCCCTCTGGGCCGAGTCCGAGGGCGTGATGATCAACTCGGAGCGCACCCTCACCCTCTCCCGCCGCGCCACCGACCCGCCCGGGGAGGCCTGGCCGGACTGGCGGATCATCGCGGAGGTCGCCCGCGCCATGGGGTACGAGGACGCCTTCGGCTACACGAGCGCCGAGGAGATCTTCGCCGAGATCACCCGGGCAGGGAACCCGCGCACCGGCTACGACCTGCGCGGGGTCACGTACGAGCGGCTGCGCGAGACGCCCGTGCAGTGGCCGAGCGCCGACATCGGGGGACCCGCCCGCAACCCCGTGCGCTACCTCAACGACGGCGTCAGCCAGGAGCTGACCGTACGTCCCGACGGAAGCGTGCCGAGGCTCGCCTTCCCGCTGCCCGGCGGCCGGGCCGTCTTCCACGCCCGCCCGCACCTGCCGGCGGCCGAGATGCCCGACGAGGACTTCCCCCATCTCCTCAACACCGGGCGGCTCCAGCACCAGTGGCACACCCTCACCAAGACGGCGAAGATCCCCAAACTCAACCGGCTGGACCCCGCACCCTTCGTGGAGATCCACCCCGACGACGCGGCGGCCCTGGGCCTCGCCGAGGGCGACGGCGTCGAGGTCGCCTCGCGGCGCGGCCGCGCGGTGCTCCCGGCCCGGATCACCGACCGGGTCCGGGCAGGGGAGTGCTTCGCCCCGTTCCACTGGAACGACCTGTTCGGCGAGTACCTCGGCGTGAACGCCGTGACCAACGACGCGGTCGACCCGATCTCGTTCCAGCCGGAGCTCAAGGTGTGCGCGGTCCGGCTGGCCAAGGTCGCGGCCCCGGCCGGGGGCAGGGCCGAACCGGCGCACGGCTCGCCCGACGAACAGCCCGCGCTCGCGGCCGTCCTCGGCCTCCCGGACACCGCCACCGCCCCGCCCGAACTCACCGCCCCGGAACGCCGCTACCTCGCGGGATTCCTGGCGGGCCTGGGAGAGCGCCCCACGGGCACCCCGGTGCTTCCCGCGCACGCGCCCTTCGACCCGGACCATGCCCTGTGGGTCAACGGGGTGCTGGCAGGCGCCCACTCCCGGCTCGCCGAACCCGGACCCGCCCCCACCGCGCCCACCGGGTCCCCGGGCCCCGTCCCGGACGAGGACCGGGGCCGCCCGGTCGTCGTGCTCTGGGCCTCGCAGACCGGCAACGCCGAGGAGGCCGCCGCCTCGGCCGCGCGCACCCTGGCCGCCGAGGGGCACCGCACCACGCTCCTGGGCATGGACGAGGGGACCCCCGACGCCCTGCCCCGCCCGGCCGACCTGCTAATCGTCACCAGCACGTTCGGCGACGGCGACGCCCCCGACAACGGCTCCGGCTTCTGGGAGTCGCTGAACGCCCCCGGGACCCCGCGCCTGGAGGGCGTCCGCTACGCGGTCCTCGCCCTCGGCGACTCCACGTACGACGACTTCTGCGGCCACGGCCGCCGCCTGGACGAACGCCTCGGCGAACTCGGCGCGGAGCGGCTGGTCCCGCGCACCGACTGCGAACCGGAGTACGAACAGCCCTTCGGCCAGTGGCTCAAGGAGGTGCGGGCGGCACTGGAGGCGACGACACCGGAAGGAGGCACGGGGACGGAGGCCACGCCGACAGCACCGGCGACAGCGGGGCCGGCAACGGCCACGACACCGGGCGGGAAGCCGCCCGCCACCCCCTCCCGGACCGCCCCCGTCACCGCGCGCCTCACCGGCAACCGCCTCCTGAGCCTGCCCGGCGCGACGAAGGAGGTCCGCGCCTTCACGCTCGACACGCGGCACGCCGACACCCCTCTGACGTACCGGACCGGGGACGCTCTCGGCGTGCAGCCGCTCAACTGCCCGGGATTGGTGGCCGAATGGCTGGCCGTCACCGGACTGGACCCCGCCGGGACGATCGACGTACCCGGCCACGGAGCGGTCCCCCTCGGCGACGCGCTCCACCGCCGCCTCGACATCACCCGCATCACCCCGGACCTGCTGCGCCTGGTCGCCGACCACACGGGGGACCGGTCCCTGAAGAAGCTGCTGCGCCCCGACAACAAGGGCGAGCGGGACCGGTGGACGTGGGGGCGGCAGGCCGTCGACGTGCTCGCCGAACATCCGGTACGCGCCACGGCCGCGGAATGGGCCGACGTGCTGGGGCCGCTCCGACCCCGGCTGTACTCCATCGCCTCCAGCCCGCTCGCGGACCCGCACCGGATGCGGCTGACCGTGTCCGTGATCCGTTACGAGGGCCACCGCGGGCGGATACGCAAGGGCATCGCCTCCACCTTCCTCGCCGACGCCGAACCCGACAGCCCCGTCCCGGTGTTCGTCCAGCGCAACGACCGCTTCCGCCCGCCCGCCGACCCGGCCACCCCGATGATCATGGTCGGGCCCGGTACCGGAGTCGCCCCGTTCCTGGGCTTCCTGGAGGAGCGGCGGGCGCTCGGCCACTCCGGCGCCAACTGGCTGTTCTTCGGCGAGCAGCACCGCGCCACGGACTTCTACTACCGCGACGAACTCGACGCGCTGAGCCGCGCGGGCACCCTCACCCGGCTGGACACCGCCTTCTCCCGCGACCAGCGCGCCAAGGTCTACGTACAGGACCGGATGCGCGAGCACGGAGCCCAGCTCTGGTCCTGGCTCCGCGACGGCGCCCACCTCTATGTCTGCGGCGACGCCTCCCGCATGGCCAAGGACGTCGACCGCGCCCTGCGCGACATCGCCGTCGCCCACGGCGGCCTCGAACCCGACGCCGCGACCGCTCAGGTCAAACAGCTAGCCTCGGACCGCAGATACGTACGGGACGTGTACTGAACCGACCGAGGGAGTACGACATGGCGTGGGCGGAAGTACCGGTGGACACCGGACCGCCGGCGGCGGGCGCGGTCCTCCTGATCGGCATCCCGGGCAGCGGCAAGAGCACGGTGGCCGCCGCGCTCGCCGCCCGGTTCGCCGCCGCCGCCCACATCGAGGTGGACGCCCTCCAGGAACTCATCGTCTCCGGCGGCCGGTGGCCCTCGCCCGAACGGGACGAGGAGGCCGACCGGCAGATCTTCCTCCGGGCCCGCAACGCCTGCCTGCTGGCGGACAGTTTCCTCGCCGCGGGCTTCCTCCCGGTCATCGACGACGTCGTCGTACGCCGCGCCCACCTCGACTTCTACCGCGCCACGTTCACCGGAGGACCGCTGCACCCCGTGATCCTGGCCCCGGGCGCGGCGAAGGCCCTGGAGCGCAACCTCGCCCGGGACAAGACCCTCACCACGAACTGGTCGTTCCTGGAGACGGCGATGCGCGACGAACTGGCCGGCGAGAGGATCTGGATCGACAGCGCGGAGCTGACGGTGGAGGAGACGGTGGACGCGGTCCTGGCGGCGACGGGGCTCCACGCCCCCTGAGCCCTCCGGCCCGTCGACGCGGCCGCGCTGTCAGACCCCCGCCGTACGGTGGGGACATCTATCCGCGCTGCTGGCTGCTGCGCTGCTGGGTCGCCCCGCCCGGCTGCTCCCGGGCGGGGCGCACACCCGTCGGGTCAGCCCGCCGACTCACCCGCGTGCGGGCTCAGCGCGCCGGACCAGACCAGCGCGAAGATGACGATGCCGAGCAGGATGCGGTAGATGACGAAGGGCATGAAGCTCTTGGTGGTGATGAACTTCATGAACCACGCGATGACGGCGTACCCGACGAAGAAGGCCACCACGGTCGCGAAGATCGTCGGACCCCAGGAGACGTGCCCCTCGCCCACGTCCTTGAGCTCGTACCCGCCCGAGGCGAGCACCGCGGGGATGGCCAGGAGGAACGAGTAGCGGGCGGCGGACTCGCGGGTGTAGCCCATCAGGAGACCACCGCTGATGGTCGCGCCCGAACGGGAGACCCCCGGGATCAGCGCCATCGCCTGGCAGAACCCGTAGATCAGGCCGTCCCTGACCCCCAGGTCCTTGAGCGTCTTGCGCTCCTTCACCACCCGGTGCCTGCCGCCCGTTTCGTCGCGCGCGGCCAGCCGGTCGGCGATGCCCAGCACGATGCCCATGACGATCAGCGTCGTCGCGATCAGCCGCAGATCGCGGAACGGGCCCTCGATGTGGTCCTTGAGCGTGAGGCCCAGCACCCCGATGGGGATCGAGCCGACGATGACCAGCCAGCCCATCTGGGCGTCGTGGTCACTGCGCATCGAACGGTCCGTCAGCGAGCGGAACCAGGCCGACACGATCCGCGCGATGTCCTGACGGAAGTAGATGAGCACCGCCGCCTCCGTGCCGATCTGGGTGATCGCCGTGAAGGCCGCCCCCGGGTCGTGCCAGCCGGCGAACGCGGCTGTCAGCCGCAGATGGGCGCTGGAGGAGATCGGCAGGAACTCGGTCAGTCCCTGAACAAGTCCCAGGACGAATGATTCGAACCAGCTCATGGGGCTTAGGCCATCCCGGAGGTGATCGTGCATCGGCCACGGACGACTGGGCCCGTCGGCTGCGTGCAAAGTGCGGAGTGCGGTCAAGGACATCGATGTCGCGGGCAGCGTATCGCCTGGAAGTGAACGTCAGGCCGACTGCACCGGTCATCCACGTGCCGCCGTACGCTCAGTCGTTCGGCGTTTCCCGGCCCAGCCGGTGGCGCTTGCGCCAGGCCACCAGCGCCCCGCCGAGTGCGGACAGCACGATGAAGCCCATGGCGGCCAGGAACACGGGCGAGGTCGGCGAGGCGGCCTCGCTGCCGGCTATCACGTACGCCGCCGTGTTGGGGATCGACCCGAGCCCGGTGGCCAGGAGGAACGGCGGAGCGCCCATCCGGGAGGTCGCCGCGCAGTAGTTGGCGGCGGCGAACGGGACCCCGGGGAAGAGCCGCAGCGCCAGGACCGACCGGAAGCCGTGCCGGCTGAGCACCCCGTCCGCGGCGGTGAGCAGCTTTCCGCGCAGCAGGGTCCGCAAGGCGTCCTGCCCCAGCACCCGGCCCAGCATGAACGACACGCCCGCACCCAGCACCGTGCCCGCCAGCGCCGCCGCCAGGCCGGCCTGCGCGCCGAACAACGCGCCCGCGGCGATGTTGAGCAGCGGACGCGGCACGAACGCCACCGTCAGCGCCCCGTACGCGAGACCGAAGAGCATCGCGGCCGTGCCCCCGGTCAGCTGGGCCGGCCAGCCCGACTCCAGCAGCCGCTGTGGTTCGAACAGCAGCATCGTCGACGCGGCCGCCAGCAGGACGACCACGAGCAGCGAGAGCCGGGACCACGGCGACAACAGTGCCCGCGAGAGGCGCAGGGCCGGACCCGAGGAAGGCCGGGCGGTGGGGACGGGGTCGAACATTCGGGGAGAGTAACCGAAAAGGCTGTGTGATCGCCGTAATGTGCGTCGCGTGAACCCCGCCGCCGACGCCCCCGTCCCGCCGGACAGCACCCTCGCCGACACCGTCCTGGAGCGCCTCGTCGCCGCCTACGCCCCGGCCGCCGACCCCGTAAGGGCGGAGGCGGCCGCCGCGTACATGAAGCACGTCGCGCCCTTCCTCGGGATCCCCACCCCCGGGCGCCGGGCCCTGTCACGGACCGTGCTGGCGGGCGCCGGGCGGCCGGACGAGCGGGACTGCACGGCGATCGCGCTGCGCTGCTGGCGGCTGCCCGAGCGCGAGTACCACTACTTCGCCGTCGACTACCTGCGCCGCCACGCGGGCCGCTGCACCTCCGGCTTCCTGCCCGTCCTGCACCATCTCGTCACCACGGTCCCCTGGTGGGACACGGTCGACCTGCTCGCCGCGCATGTCGCGGGCCCGCTGGTCGCCGCCGACCCTAGGCTCGCCCGCGAGATGGACCGGTGGATCGACGACCCCAGCCTCTGGGCGGCCAGGACCGCTCTGCTGCACCAACTGCGCTACAAGGAAGCCACCGACGCCGACCGGCTGTTCGGCTACTGCCTGCGCCGCGCGGACCACCCCGACTTCTTCATCCGCAAGGCGATCGGCTGGGCCCTGCGCGAGTACGCCAAGACCGACCCCGCCGCCGTACGCGACTTCGTCGAGGGAGCCAGGACCCGGCTCTCCCCGCTCTCCGTACGCGAGGCCCTCAAGAACCTCTGAGCGGCGGGCGGGACCGGGCGGAGAAAACCATTCGACGCGACCGCCGCGCCCGGCCATCATCAGGGGCATGTTCCGGTACGCCTTCCTCGCAGCGCGGTCCGCAGTCGCGGTCGCGCCGAAGGCTGCCCCGAACGACGCGGTCGCCGAGGCACTCGCCCCGGCCGCAGCAGAAGCAGCAGTCGTCGCAGCGGCGTTCGCCGTTGCCGCAGCGCCCGTCGACGGCGCCCGAAGCTGACCCTCCCCCGACAGTCCGGCGGACCCCGCAAGGGGAGGGTCGGCGGGGCCCTGGGGTCTTCTCTTCTCAGCTTCGAGTTCTTCATAAGGAACGAACCATGTCCAAGACGGCATACGTGCGCACCAAGCCGCACCTCAACATCGGCACCATGGGCCACGTCGACCACGGCAAGACCACCCTCACCGCCGCCATCACCAAGGTCCTCAGCGAGCGCGGCGGCAGCAGCACCTCCTACGTCTCGTTCGACCGGATCGACCGGGCCCCCGAGGAGGCCCAGCGCGGCATCACCATCAACATCGCGCACGTCGAGTACGAGACCAACACCCGCCACTACGCGCACGTCGACATGCCCGGTCACGCCGACTACATCAAGAACATGGTGACCGGAGCGGCGCAGCTCGACGGGGCGATCCTCGTCGTCTCCGCGCTCGACGGGATCATGCCGCAGACCGCCGAGCACGTCCTGCTGGCCCGTCAAGTCGGCGTCGACCACATCGTCGTCGCCCTCAACAAGGCCGACGCCGGCGACCCCGAGCTGACCGACCTGGTCGAGCTGGAGGTCCGTGAGCTGCTCTCCGCGCACGGGTACGGCGGCGACGCCGTCCCCGTGGTCCGGGTCTCCGGGCTCAAGGCGCTGGAGGGCGACCCACGGTGGACGGCGGCGATCGAAGGGCTGCTGGACGCCGTCGACACGTACGTGCCGATTCCGGTGCGCTACACCGACGCGCCGTTCCTGCTGCCCGTCGAGAACGTCCTGACCATCACCGGCCGGGGCACCGTCGTCACCGGAGCCGTCGAGCGCGGCACCGTCCGCGTCGGCGACAAGGTCCAGGTGCTGGGCGCGGACATCGAGACGGTCGTCACCGGCCTGGAGACCTTCGGCAAGCCGATGGAGTCCGCCGAGGCCGGGGACAACGTGGCGCTGCTGCTGCGCGGGGTGGAGCGCGACCGGGTCCGCCGCGGCCATGTCGTGGCCGCGCCCGGCAGCGTGGTGCCCAGCCGCCGGTTCACCGCCCAGGTCTACGTGCTGTCGACGAAGGAGGGCGGCCGGTCGACCCCGGTCGCCACCGGCTACCGGCCGCAGTTCTACATCCGTACGGCGGACGTCGTCGGCGACGTCGACCTCGGCGAGGCGGCGGTCGCGCGCCCCGGCGACACGGTCACGATGACCGTGGAGCTGGGCCGTGACGTGCCGCTGGAGTCCGGTCTCGGCTTCGCGATCCGCGAGGGCGGCCGCACGGTCGGCGCGGGCACGGTCACCGAGCTGCTCTGAGCACCACCGCGGCCCGCCACCCCTCGGCCCAGGGGTGGCGGGCCGCGGGGTGAGGCAGGCGACAATGGAGAGGTGAACGAGCCGATACCCGTCATCCGCGAGGTCGACTGCGGCACCGCCCGGCTGCTGCCCGACATCGACCGCGACCGGGCCTGGCTGCTCACGGTCGACGGCGCGCCCCAGTCCTACGTCGACCTCGACGATCCGTCCTACCTGGAGTTCGAGTACGTGACCCGGCTCGCCCACGTGGTCGACTGCGCGGCCGGGCCGGGCGCGCCCCTGGACGTCCTGCACCTGGGCGGCGGGGCGCTGACCCTGCCCCGCTACGTGGCCGCGACCCGCCCCGGCTCGCGTCAGGACGTCGTCGACGCGGACCGGGAGCTGCTGGCGCTGGTCCGGGAGCATCTGCCGCTGCCCGACGGCAGCGGCATCATCCTGCACACGGCCGACGCCCGGGAGCGGCTGGAGGCGACGGCCCCCGCCTCCGCCGACCTCCTGATCGCGGACGTCTTCGGCGGCTCCCGGGTCCCGGCCCACCTCACGTCCGTCGAGTACGCGCGGGCCGCCGGCCGGGTCCTGCGGGCGGACGGGATCTACGCGGCCAACCTGGCCGACAGTGCGCCGTTCGCCTTCCTCCGCTCCCAGTTGGCGAACTTCGCCGCGGTCTTCCCGGAGCTGGCGCTGATCGCGGAACCGGCGGTGCTGCGCGGGCGGCGCTTCGGCAACGTCGTCCTCCTCGCCTCCCACACGCCCCTCGGGGTGGACCCGCTCGTCCGCCGCTGCGCCGCGGACGCCTTTCCCTCGCGGGTCACCCACGGCGCCGCGCTGGCCGGATTCCTCGGCGGGGCCCGCCCGGTGGCGGACGCCGACGCGGTCGCCTCGCCCGAACCGCCCGACGGGGCCTTCAGCGTCGGCTGAGGCCGAGGCTCCCGGCGGTCGGGGCGGCGCGGGGCGGGACTGTGCGGGTGTCAGCCGGTGGGCTCACCCGCGAGGCGGACGGTGCTCAGGATCTGCTGGATCGTGGTGTCCGGCAGCTCGTCCTTGACGCCGGCCGCGGCGTAGAGGACCCAGGTGGAGAAGTCGCCCTTGGAGTTCTTGAAGGAGAACGCGATCGACTTCCCGTCGCTGTCGCACTTCTCCTTGTTGGCGAGTTCCCGGGCGTTGGCCTGGACAACACTGCCGGAGAGACCCGACTTCGTGGTGAACGGCTTGGCCTTGCCGATCTTGACCTTGGACTTCGGGTCGAGCTGGGCGTAGGCGGCCCACACCCAGTTGGCGGCCTCGTTCGTCGCGGCCTCGTCGCTGTTCTTGGCGCCCTGGGCGCCCTTCGTGCCGACGCCGGCGAGCCCGGTGTCCTCCTCGCTGCCGTCCCCGTCGGAGTCGTCCACGCACCACTTGCTCTTGTAGTACGCGGGCGATGAGAAGCCGGCGACCGGCGGGCCTTCGGGCTTCTTGGCGTCCTCGAAGCCGGAGAAGACTCCCGCCCCCGCGACCTCCCAGTCACCGGGAACGTCGAACTGCGTGCCCCACTTGGGGTTGGTGACGACCTTCCAGCCCGGGATGAGGGGCTTGGGGTCGCCCTCGGAGCCCCGCGGGTTCTCCACCGGCGCGGAGCCGGTGGCCGATTCGCTGGGCTTGGCGCTCGGCGACGCGGACTTCTTGTCGTCGGCGACGGTCTTGCCGCCCTCGTCGTCCTTGCCGAGCACGAGGAAACCGGTGACCCCCGCCGCGACGACGACGGCGGTCGCCGCGACGATCGCCACGATCGTCGTCTTCTTCTTGTCGTCGCCGGGCTTCGGCCCGCCGGGCGGACCCGGGACGGCGTACTGCGGCACCGTCGGCTGCTGGTAGGGATTGGGCTGCTGATAGCCCGGCTGCCCGCCGGGCGGGCCCTGCGGGTATCCGTAGCCCGGCTCCGCGGGCTGCCCCGGCTGGCCCTGCGGCGGATATCCCGGTTGCTGATAGGGATTCGGCTGCTGGTACCCCGGCTGCTGGTACGGGTTCTGGTTCTGGTCCTGCGGGTTCTGCTCGCCCCCGGGCGGCTGCGTTCCTGGCCACATGGCCAGTAACCATAGATGGGCCGTGCGCCCACTTCTACGGCCGCCCTGTCCCAGAGCCGTCACAAGGGGATGGCCAAACAGTGCTACTGGTGAGTAACCTTCGGACATGAGCGCTGAACAGATGACCGTGGGCGAGATGCTCGTCGCGACGGTTCCGATGGCCCGGACCCTCAACCTCGAATTCCTGGAGACGACCCCGGAGCGTGCCGTCGTCCGGCTGCCCGACCAGGCGGATTACCACAACCATGTCGGTGGACCCCACGCCGGAGCGATGTTCACGCTCGCCGAGTCCGCCAGCGGCGCGATCGTCATCGCCGCCTTCGGCGACCAGATGTCGCGCGCCGTACCGCTCGCCGTGAAGGCCGAGATCGGCTACAAGAAGCTCGCCATGGGCGAGGTCACGGCGACCGCGACCCTCGGCCGCCCCATCGCCGACGTCGTCGCCGAACTGGACGCCGGACAGCGGCCGGAGTTCCCCGTAGCCATCGAGATCACGCGCGCCGACGGCGCGATCACCGGCGAGATGACCGTCGTGTGGACCCTGCGCCCCAACGGCTGACCACCGCCCTACGCACGTGATACCGGGCCGCCGGCCCTCCCGTTCGAGGAGGCTCGGCGGCCCGGAGTGTTTCTCGGCGGGGCGGCGGCCCGGAGTGTTTCCGGGTGGGCGGACGTCAGCCCTGGTGTGCCTCACGGTGGGCCTTCGCCAGCTCCACGTACCCGGCCGCGTTGAAGCGGATGCTCTCCAGCTCCTCGGCGGTCAGCGGCCGCTTCACCTTCGCGGGCACCCCCGCGACGAGCGAGCCCGCCGGCACCTGCATCCCCTGCGGTACGAGGGCCTGCGCCGCGATCAGCGAACCCGCGCCGACGCGCGCGCCGTTGAGCACCGTGGCGCCCATCCCGACCAGCACGTCGTCCTCGATCACACAGCCGTGCAGCACCGCGTTGTGGCCGACCGAGACCCGCGCGCCCACGGTGAGCGGGAAGCCGGGGTCGGTGTGCACGCTGCAGTTGTCCTGGATGTTGCTGTCGGGGCCGAGCGTGATGGGACCGCAGTCGGCGCGCAGCACCGCCTGGTACCAGACGCTGGAGCCCGGGGCGAGCGTCACCTCGCCGATGACCACGGAGGTCGGGGCCACGAACGCGTCCACGTCGATGTCCGGCTCCTTGCCGCCCATGCCCGTGATCAACGCCTGCTCCGCCATCGCCTGCTCCTTCGCGCCGGTGTGGTGCTCCTGGGCCCTCTCCACCGGATCAGGCCGACTCACACGGTAGGCGACGGCTCCCGGCGGACGCCGCGCAGTGGGGCGAACATCACAGGTCACCGCACGGATCGCCGATCGCGCCGCCGACTACCGTGAGCGCGTGCCGAAGAACCGAAACACGTTCTCTTTCCTCGCCCGCTGGCCGCGCCGTGCCGCCTCCCGCGCGGTC
Source organism: Streptomyces sp. NPDC058576 (assembly GCF_042718715.1). NCBI lineage: Bacteria > Bacillati > Actinomycetota > Actinomycetes > Kitasatosporales > Streptomycetaceae > Streptomyces > Streptomyces sp. NPDC058576. The sequence goes on from NZ_JBHXPF010000002.1 coordinate 236,335, forward strand.
CACCTGGGCTGGGCCTGGGCACAGCGGGCGGGCGCGGTCACCGCCGAGCACCCGGGACGGCTGCGGTTCGGCGCGATCGGCGCGGGCACCCGGCTCGCCTTCCCGCAGGGGACCGTGTTCGGGGAGCCGTGGATCGAGCTGGGCGGGCACTGCATCATCGGCGAGCAGGTCACGCTCACCGCCGGGATGATGCCCGACCTGGACCTGGGACCCGATCCGATCCTCACCCTGGGCGACGGCGTGGTGCTGGGGCGCGGCAGCCATGTGATCGCGGACACGACGGTGACGATCGGCCCGGACACGTACTGCGGTCCGTACGTCTACATCACTTCGACCAACCACAGCTACGACGACCCGCACGAGCCCGTGGGCAAGCAGTGGCCCCGGATGGAGCCGGTGGCGATCGGCCCCGGCTGCTGGATCGGCACCGGTGCGGTGATCCTGCCCGGGGCCCGGCTCGGCCGGAACGTGGTGGTCGCGGCGGGCGCCGTCGTCCGGGGCGAGGTCCCCGACCACGCGGTGGTCGCGGGAGCCCCCGCCCGCGTCGTCCGCAGCTGGGACCCGGAGAAGGGCTGGCAGCCGCCGCTGCGCACCCCGGCGCCCATCCCGATCCCCAAGGGCGTGACGCCCGAGCAGCTGCTGGCCCTCGCGGAGCTGGACCAGCCGCGGGACACGCCGTAACGCGGACGCCGATGGGCGCCGGCGATGCCGGTGGCGGGTGGCGGGTGGCGGTGCCGGCGATGCCGGTGGCGGGTGGCGGGTGGCGGTACAGGCTGCTGGACGGGGGAGTGCACCGTACGGCAGTGCAATATTCTTGACCACGGCATCCGCTGTACTCGACTCAGCCACCCGCACTCCGCCATCCACCGCAGGGACGGTACGTGTCCGACCTCGACCAGCTCACCCAGTCGCTGGCCCGCAATCTCAAACGCTGGCGGGGGGAGCGCGGCTTCACCCTCGACGCGCTCGCGGCCCGCGCCGGAGTCAGCCGCGGGATGATCATCCAGATCGAGCAGGCCCGGACGAACCCGAGCGTCGGCACCACGGTGAAGCTGGCCGACGCGCTCGGCGTCGCCATCACCACCCTCCTCGACCACGAGCAGGGCACCCAGGTCCGGCTGGTCCCCGAGAGCCGGGCCGTCCGCATGTGGTCCACCGAGGCGGGCAGCTCCACCACCCTGCTCGTCGGCGCCGAGGCCCGAGGCCCGCTCGAACTCTGGACCTGCCGGCTGATGCCCGGGGAGGGCACGACCTCCGATCCGCACCCCGAGGGCACTGTCGAACTCCTCCACGTCACCGAGGGCGAGCTGACCCTCCTCGTCGACGGACTCACCCATTCAGTATCGGCGGGGACCTCCGCCACGTTCGAGGCGCACGTACCGCACGGCTACCGCAACGAGGGCGGCGAGCCGACCGTCTTCACCATGGCCGTCGCCATTCCGCCCGTCCGCTGAGACGCACGGCCGGCCCTGCCCCCGCCGCTGTTAGCGTGCGTGCCATGCGCGCACCCATCGGCACCTTCGAGGACGCCGCTCCCGCCGCGGAGCGGCTCGACCTGCTCCCCGCCCCCGTCGTCGCGGCGCTGACCGCGGGCTGGGGCGAGTTCACCGCCGAGCAGCTCGTCCACGTCGACAGCGACCCGGCCGTCGCCGACACCGCGGTCTTCGCCGAGCACCACGGCGTGGAACTGCTCGATACCTCGGCCAACTGCGTCGTCGTCGCGGGCAAGCGCGGCCAGGACGTCACCCTCGCCGCCTGCGTGGTGCTCTCCCGCACCCGGGTCGACGTCAACGGCGCCGTCCGCAAGCACCTCGGCGCCCGCAAGGCATCCTTCGCCCCGATGGACACGGCGGTCGGCGAGAGCGGCATGGAGTACGGCGGCATCACCCCGATCGGGCTGCCCGCCGCCTGGCCCCTCCTGCTGGACCCCGCCGTCGTGGACGCGGAATGGGTCCTGATCGGCAGCGGCAGCCGGCGCGGCAAGCTCATCGTCCCCGGCAAGGCGCTCGCCGCCCTCCCGGGCGCGGTGATCGTCGAGGGCCTCGGCGTCTGAGCCTCGCCCCGGGCAGCCGGGACCTCTGAGAGGCCCTTCCCCGGGCAGCCGGGTCAACGCCCGGCTGTCCGGTGCTCCGTGAGCCACGCCGTGGCGAAGTCGACGGCGGGGCGCAGCCGGACGAGCCTGCTCACGGCCGCGCCCACGCGCCCCGTCCGTACGTCCCCCTCGGCGGCAGCCTCCTCGAACGCGGCGCCCAGCGCCGCGAAGTCCCCGTCGTCCAGGGCGACATCCTCGTACTCCCACCACCGGCGCACCCCCCGCGAGGCCACCACGCAGCGGTAGCTCCGGCGCGGCGGCCCGGCCATCCGGTACTCGCCCAGGTGGAACGCCGTACACGTGGCGTAGCCGGTGCCGAGCAGCAGGATCCGGGCGTCCGCCTCGTACAGCCGGGCCAGTGGCGAGTCCTCCCCGAGGTGGCAGTCGGGGCGGTGCCCGGCGAGCAGCCGAGCCGCCCCGGGGCCGAGCGCGGCGAACGAGGTCTGCGGATGGGTGCTGCGCCCGGCCCCCGCCGCCGTCCGTACGGCCTCGGCCAGCGCGCCCATCGACGGCGCGGGGGTCAGCGCCGGGTCGTACGGTGGCATCGAGGCGCGCACGGCGTCGACGGCCCCGGCGTCCAGGCCCCGTACCCGCTCGCGGTAGTGCGGGGAGGTGTCGGAGTTCTCCGGGGTAAAGGAGGGAACCACCACGGTCCCCTCCGTCCCCACGGCCCGGCGCAGCGCGCCCAGCACCCCCCGCGCACCGTCCGCCACCGGTCCCAGCGACCGCAGCGAGGCGTGCACCAGGAGCACATCGCCGGGCCGTACGCCCAGCGCGGTCAGAGCGGCCGTCGTCCGGGCCCCGTCGGTCGCGTCGTCCGCCCCGTCCACTTCGTCCACGGCGGGGATCCTTCCCGTCCCGGGGCGCCCCGCACACCCGGGCCGCTCAGGCGCGGGTGCCCAGCCGCGGGATCTCGATCGCGGGGCACCGGTCCATGACCATGTCCAGGCCCGCCGCGCGCGTCCGCCCGTAGGCGTCCGGGTCCACGACGCCGAGCTGGAACCAGACCGCCTTCGCGCCCACCGCCACCGCCTCGTCCGCGACGGCGCCCGCCAGCTCGCTGTTGACGAACACGTCCACCACGTCGATGGGGAAGGGGATGTCCGCGAGCGAGGCGTACCCCGGCTCGCCGTGCACGGTCTCGGCCTTCGGATGCACCGGCACCACCCGCTTGCCGAACCGCTGGAGGACCTCCGCCACCCCGAAGGCCGCCCGGGACCGGTTGCCGGAGAGACCGACCACCGCCCAGGTGTCGCCCGTGTCGTTAAGAATCCGCCTGATCGTCGCGTCGTCGGAGGAGGCGTCGCTCGCGTACGTGCTGTCTGCGGTGCTGCGGTCTGCGCTCATGCCGGGACAACCTGCGGCCCCACCTCGCCATTCCCGCCGGGACCCGCCCGCGCGGCGGCGCATAGGGTGGACGGATGCAGGAGCAGTACCGGACCGTCGCCCGCGCGGGTGTGCACGAGAGCGAGATCAACCGATCCCGTTTCCTCTGCTCCCTCGCCCCCGCCGCCACCGAGCAGGAGGCGCAGGACTTCGTCGCTCGCGTCCGCAAGGAACACCCGACCGCCTCCCACAACTGCTACGCGTACGTGATCGGCGCCGACGCCTCCGTACAGAAGGCGAGCGACGACGGCGAACCCGGCGGCACCGCGGGCGTCCCCATGCTCCAGATGCTGCTGCGGCGGGAGGTGCGGTACGTCGCCGCGGTCGTCACCCGCTACTACGGCGGGGTCAAACTCGGCGCGGGCGGACTGATCCGGGCGTACGGGGGAGTGGTCGGCGAAGCCCTCGACGCGCTCGGCACCCTCACCCGGCAGCGCTTCCGGCTCGCCACGGTCCACGTCGACCACCAGCGGGCCGGAAAGCTGGAGAACGACCTGCGGGCCACCGGCCGGGACGTCCGCGAGGTGCGGTACGCCGAGGCCGTCAGCATCGAGATCGGGCTGCCGGACGCCGACGTCGAGGCGTTCACCGCCTGGCTGGCCGACGCGACCGCGGGGACCGCGACCCTGGAACTGGGCGGCGAGGCGTACGGCGACGTGTGACCGGACGTCGGGGGAGACGTGGGGGCGATCCCACGGAGGTCAAAATCATGATCGATGCGGGTTCGGCGGCCCGGCGGCGTTAGCGTGGTCGGTGCCGAGCGGGATCACGGGCCGCCGGTGCGCGGCCCACGGGGTGGAGGACGACGACGATGCAGGCCAAGACCGGCGGAGTGATGGCGTGAGGCTCCTGCACACCTCGGACTGGCACCTGGGCCGGTCCTTCCACCGGGTCTCCCTGCTGGAGGCCCAGGCCGCCTACCTCGACCATCTCGTGGCGACCGTCCGGGAACGCGAGGTGGACGTCGTCCTCGTCGCGGGAGACGTGTACGACCGGGCCGTGCCGCCGCTCACCGCCGTCGAGCTGTTCGACCGCGCGCTGCACCGGCTCGCCGCGGCCGGCGTTCCCACCGTCATGATCTCCGGCAACCACGACTCGGCCCGCCGGCTCGGCGTCGGCGCCGGGCTCTTCGAGCGCGCCGGGATCCATCTGCGGACCGACCCCGAGGGCTGCGCGACCCCCGTCGTGCTCGCCGACGACCGCGGCGACGTCGCGTTCTACGGGCTCCCCTACCTGGAACCCGCCCTGGTCAAGGACGCCCTGGGGGCGGGCAAGGCGGGTCACGAGGCGGTGCTCACCGCCGCCATGGACCGGGTCCGCGCCGACCTCGCCACCCGCCCCGCCGGAACCCGCTCCGTCGTCCTCGCGCACGCCTTCGTGGCGGGCGGCGAGCCCAGCGACAGCGAACGCGACATCACCGTCGGCGGGGTCGCCGCCGTCCCGGCCGGAGTCTTCGACGGCGTCGACTACGCGGCCCTCGGCCACCTCCACGGCTCCCAGCGGGTCACGGCCCGGGTCCGCTACTCCGGCTCGCCGCTCGCCTACTCCTTCTCCGAAGCCGACCACCGCAAGACCATGTGGCTCATCGACCTCGACGCGGACGGGGGCATCGCCGCCGAGGAACGGATCGACTGCCCCGTGGAGCGGCCCCTCGCCCGGCTCCGAGGCCGCCTCGACACCCTCCTGGAGGACCCCGCCCTGGACCGCCACGAGCACGCCTGGGTCGAGGCCACCCTCACCGACCCGGTGCGCCCCGCCGACCCCATGGCCCGGCTCGCCCGGCGCTTTCCGCACACCCTCAGCCTCGTCTTCGACCCCGAGCGGCCACCGGACGACCCCGCGGCCTCCTACGCCCAGCGCCTCAAGGGCCGCGACGACCACCAGATCGCCGAGGACTTCGTCGCCCACGTCCGGGGCGGCAGCGGCCCGAGCGACCTCGAACGGACCGTGCTGCGCGCCGCGTTCGACGACGTACGGGTGGACGAGACCGTGCGCGAGGTGTCCCGGTGAGACTGCACCGCCTGAGCATCACCGCCTTCGGCCCGTTCGGCGCCACCCAGGAAGTCGACTTCGACGCCCTCTCCTCCGCCGGGCTCTTCCTGCTCCACGGACCCACCGGCGCGGGGAAGACCTCCGTCCTGGACGCCGTCTGCTTCGCCCTGTACGGAGCCGTGCCCGGCGCCCGGCAGAGCCCCGGGGCCTCCCTGCGCAGCGACCACGCGCCCGTGGACCTGCCCACCGAGGTCCAGCTCGAACTGACCGTCGGCGGCCGTCGCCTGGAAGTCACCCGCAGCCCCGCCCAGCCGCGCCCCAAGAAGCGGGGCGACGGCTTCACGATGGAGAAGGCCCAGAGCAGGCTGCGCGGCTACGACCCCGAGCGCGGCTGGCAGGCCCTCAGCAAGTCCCACCAGGAGATCGGCGAGGAGCTGACCCAGCTCATCGGCATGAGCCGCGACCAGTTCTGCCAGGTGGTGCTCTTGCCGCAGGGCGACTTCGCCCGCTTCCTGCGCTCGGACGCCGAGGCCCGCGGCAAGCTGCTCGGCCGGCTCTTCGACACCCGCCGCTTCGCCGCCGTCGAGGAACGCCTCGCCGAACTGCGCCGGGGCGCCGAGGCCAGAATCACCGCCGCCGACGAGCGGATCCTCGCCCTCGCCCAGCGCACCGCCCAGGCGGCCGGGCCGGCCGGGGCCGAGGCCACGCCGATCGCCGCCCGGCCCGGCGAACCGGGCCTCGCCGAAGCCGTGTTGGAGTGGTCCGCGATCGCCCGCTCCACCGCGCGGGAGCGGCTGGAGATCGCCCAGTGCGTCGTCGCCGGGGCCGAGGACCGCCAGCGCGCGGCACGCCACGCCCTGGACGCGACACGTGAACTCGCCCGCCTCCAGCAGCGGTACGAGGAGACCCGGCGGCGCTCCACGGCGCTGGAGGAGCGGCGGCCCGAACACGACCGCTGCCAGGAGCGGTTGGACCGCGCCCGCACGGCGGACCGGGTCGCCCCCGCACTGGACCTGCGCGAGGAGGCGGAGCGCGCCCACCGCCGGGCGGCCGACGCCCTCGGCCGGTCCAGGGCGCAACTGCCGCCCGACCTCGCCGACGCGGGCCCCGACCAACTCGCCGAGCTGGAGCGCCGGTTCCGGCAGGAGCTGGGCGGCCTGGAGTCCGCTCGCCGGGCCGAGACACGCAGTACCGGGATCGACGAGGAGCGGGACCGGCTGGAGCGCGAGTCCCGGGCCGACGAAGCGACCGTCCGGGACACCGAGGTCTGGCTCGCGGGCTGGGACACCGTCCACGCCGGGCTCCGGGAGCGCATCGCCACGGCGCAGGAGGCGGCGACCCGCGCCGAACAGCTCGCCGGACTCCTCGCCCCGGCCCGCCGCCGACTGGATGCCGCCCGCCGCCGCGACACACTGGCCGCCGAGGCCAAGGGCGCCCGGCAGACGCTGGCCGAGGCCCGCGAGCGCGCCCTCGACGCCCACGAGACCTGGCTCGGACTGCGGGAGCGGCGGCTGCGGGACATCGCGGCGGAACTGGCCGCCGGACTCGTCGACGGCGCCCCCTGCACCGTCTGCGGCTCCGCCGAGCACCCGGCCCCCGCCACCGAGGGCGACGGCCACGTCGACCGGGCCACCGAGGAGGCGGCCCTCACCGCTCACCGCCGCGCCGAGGAGACCCGTACCCGCGCGGAGCAGGCCCTCGGCCTCGTCCGCGAACGCCACGCCACCGCCGCCGCCGAGGCCCGCGACGCGGACCCTGCGGAGACAGCCGTCGCCGAGGCCAGGACGAAGTCGCACGGGGACCCGGACCCGGGCGCGGGCGCCGACCCGGACGCGGGCCCTGACCCGGACCCGGACACGCCCCCCAACCCGGACACCGGCGCCGACCCAGACGGGGAACCGGCCCCCGGCCCGTCCGTCGACGAACTCCGTCACACCGTCGACCGGTTGACCGCCGAGCACACCGAGGCGCACCGGCTCGCCGCCGGGACACACGCCGCCCGCGAGGCCCTCGACGCCGCCGAGCGCGAGCACGCCGGCCGCCTCGAACTCCGGCAGGAGGCTGAGCGCCGGGCCGCCGCCCGCACCTCCCGGCGGGAGGCGCTCGACCGGGAACAGGCCGCGCTGCACAGCGAACTCGCCGCCGTCCGGGGCGAGTCCGGGTCCGTCGCCGCGTACGCGGACCGCCTGACCCGCCGGGTGGAGCTGCTGGCGGAGGCCGCCGAGGCCGTACGCGCCGAACAGGACGCGGCCCAGCGGCGCAAGGAGGCCGACGACCGGCTCTCCGACGCGGCGTTCCGGGCCGGCTTCGACACCCCCGAAGCCGCCGCCGCGACGCTCCTCGACGCAGCGGCCCAACGCGACCTCCAGCACCGCATCGACGCCTGGCAGGCCGAGGCCGCCGCGGTGGCCGACCGCCGCGCCGAACGCGACGCCCGCGAGGCCGCCGAGCAGCCCGCGGCCCGACCGGCCGCCGCACAGGGCGAGTTCGAGACGGCGGAATGGCTGCTGCGCGAGGCGTCCTCCGCGCTCGCCGCCGCCGAGGAACGCTGCGGGGAGCTGACCCGGCTCTCCCGGCAGGCCGCCGACGAGGTGCTGAGGCTGGGCCCGGTGCGCCAGGAGTACGAGCGGATCGCCCGGCTCGCGGGTCTGGCGGCGGGCACCTCGGCCGACAACGAGCGCAAGATGCGCCTGGAGGCGTACGTCCTGGCCGCCCGCCTCGAACAGGTGGCGGCGGCCGCCACCGCACGGCTGCGGCGGATGTCCTCCGGCCGCTACACGCTGGTGCACTCCGATGCCCGCGCCGGCGGACGCCGCGCCGGACTCGGGCTTCACGTGGTCGACGCCTGGACCGGCAGCGAACGCGACACCGCGACGCTGTCCGGCGGGGAGACGTTCTTCGCCTCGCTGGCCCTCGCGCTGGGCCTCGCCGACGTCGTGACCGAGGAGGCCGGTGGCGTACGCCTGGACACCCTCTTCATCGACGAGGGGTTCGGCAGTCTGGACGACCAGACGCTGGACGAGGTGCTCGACGTACTGGACTCCCTGCGGGAGCGGGACCGCAGCGTCGGCATCGTCAGCCATGTGGCCGACCTGCGCCGCCGGATCCCGGTCCGGCTCGAAGTGGTCAAGGAGCGCCAGGGATCATCCGTCCACCACCGCCTGTGACCGCCCGCGGCCACGTCGGCCGGCCGCCGGTTCAGCGGCCGATCGCGCGGCGGGGGAGCGGTGAGGAGTACACGATGCTCGTGGTGACGGAGCCCAGCGCGCCGATCCGCCCGGTGGTCTCCTCCAGATGCCTCATCGAACGGGCCGTGACCTTGAGGACGAAGCAGTCGTCGCCGGTGACGTGGTGGGCCTCGATGATCTCCGGCGTGGTCTCCAGCAGATCGTGGAAGGGCTTGTAGTTCCCGTTCGGGTAGCGCAGGCGCACCAGGGCGAGGATGGGCAGCCCGAGCCGCTCGGCGTCGACCACCGCCGCGTACCCGCTGATCACCCCCAGCTCCTCCAGCCGCCGCACCCGCTCCGTCACGGCGCTCGGGGACATGGCGACGGCACGCGCGAGCTCGGCGAAGGTGGCGCGGCCGTCGCGCTGGAGGACGTCGAGGATGCGCCAGTCGGTGGCGTCCGGGGAATAGTCGGTCACCTTGCCGAGGCAACAGGGAAATCCCCGGCGAATCAAGAGAGGCGCCGGGGAATCCCACTTCTCGGACCCGTTCCACCGCCATACATTCATGGTCATGAACTCCCGCAGCACGGCCACGGCCGACCACCCCGTCCTGCGCGTCGCGCCCGCCTCTCCCGCCGCCGCGGCCGCCTATTTCGGCGCTTCGCTCGCGTTCCACGCGGATGTCTCCGACGTCGCCGCCGCGCTCGCCGCCGACGGTGACCCCGGGTTCGTCGTCCTGGACAGCCGCTCCGCCGCCTCCTGGGACCAGGGGCACATCCCCGGGGCGGTCCACCTGCCCACCGCGCTGATCCCCGAGCAGGCGGCGGCGCTGCTGGACCCGGCCGTCCCCGTGGTCACGTACTGCTGGGGGCCGGGCTGCAACGGCGCGACCCGCGCGGCCCTGGCTCTCGCCCAACTGGGTTACCAGGTGGCGGAGATGCTCGGCGGGTTCGAGTACTGGGCGCGCGAAGGGTTCGCCTACGAGACCTGGGAGGGCGGCGAGCGGCGCGCCCCCGACTCGCTGACCGCACCGGTCGACGCGGCCGACTGCGGCTGCTGAGGCCCCACGGGTCCGGACGGAGGCCGCCACGCCCGGACGCCGCCGCGCCCGGACGGAGGAGCGCGCGTCCGGGCGGGGGTCAGCGCGTGCCGGCGGCGGCGAGCGCCGCGAACAGGTCCCCCGCCTCCGCCCCGGCGGGCAGCCCGCTGACCTGGCCGTCGCCGACCTCCACCACCCGCCACACCCCGTCCTCGCGCAACGCCAGGTCGGTGGTGACCCAGCGCAGTCCGAGACGGCCCACCGCCTCGCGCAGGGAGGGAAGTTCGGGGACCGGGTGCCGATCGGGAGTGTCCGGGTGGGCGGTGACGAGCGCCGCCTCCCCGTCCACCCACCACACCCGTGCCTCGCCGCCCGCGACGAACGGCTCGAAGGACCGCAGCACCAGGCCGCCCGCGAGGAAGGTGCCTTGCAACTCCACGAACCGCTCCACCACGGCGGCCAGTTGCTGCCGGTCCGCCAGCTCCGGCACGTAACAGGCCTCGTGCCACTCGTGCTTGCGGGACTTCACGAAGTCCTTCACGATGCCGGGCCCCGCCCCCAGCGGCGCCGCGAGCCGGGCCAGCTCGTCCACGGAGGGCGGCGGAGCCCCCGGTGCCGTGGCGTGCCAGACGCTGCGCGGCGTCAGCCCGTCGAACTCCTCGTACCAGCCGGGAAGTTCATGCGCGCGCCGATAGCCGACGGCGCCGGTGAGCAGGGCGCAGCCCCGGGCGCGGAGGGCGGCCTCCAGCTCCGCGTACCGGGCGGAGGGGATCATCCAGCCGCGGTACCAGTACGGTCCGGAGTCCCGCGCGACCCGGGCCACCGCCCCCGGCGCGTCCCCCGCGAGCAGCGCGTCATGGTCGAGCAGCGCGATCCGCCCGCCGGCCGCACGCGCTGCCGCGAGCTCGCCGGAGAACTCCGGATCGGGCCGCGACGAACTCAACGGATCGGCGCAGAAGAGGAATCCGCTCCGATCGTTCACGACGACCGCCTCATTTCGCCTCACCGCTCTCCACGACGGGACCTTCGGACCGTACGTACCTCCGGCCGGATCAGAGCCGCGACAGCTCGTCCACCAGATCGTCCAGGCCCAGCGACCCCTGGGAGAGCGCCGCCATGTGCCAGGCCTTCAGATCGAACGCGTCGCCATGCGCGGCGCGCGCGTTCTCCCGGCCGAGCAGCCAGGCGCGCTCCCCGAGCTTGTAGCCGATGGCCTGGCCGGGCATCGACAGGTAGCGGGTCAGCTCGCTCTCCACGAAGTCGGCGGGACGGCCGCTGTGGTTGCCGAAGAACTCCTGGGCCAGACCGGGAGTCCAGCGCTCGCCCGGGTGGAAGGGCGAGTCAGCCGGAATCTCCAGCTCCAGGTGCATGCCGATGTCGACGATGACCCGGCAGGCGCGCATCATCTGGGCGTCCAGATAGCCGAGTCGGCGTTCCGGGTCGGGCAGGAAGCCCAGCTCGTCCATCAGCCGCTCCGCGTACAGCGCCCAGCCCTCGGCGTTCGCGCTGACCATGCCGACGGAGGCCTGGTAGCGGGAGAGGCTGTCGGCGACGTGCGTCCACTGCGCGAGCTGCAGGTGATGGCCGGGAACGCCCTCGTGGTACCAGGTGGAGACCAGGTCGTACACCGGGAAGCGGGTCTCTCCCATGGTGGGCAGCCAGGTGCGCCCGGGGCGGGTGAAGTCCTCGGAGGGGCTGGTGTAGTACGGCGCGGCGGCCCCGCCGGGCGGCGCGATCCTGGACTCCACCTTCCGTACCCGCTCGGCGAGGTCGAAGTGCGTGCCGTCCAGCGCCTCGATCGCCTCGTCCATCAGGCCCTGCAGCCATGCGCGGACCTCGTCGACGCCCTCGATGTGCTTGCCGTGTACGTCGAGGTGGGCGAGCGCCTCCCAGGGCCCGGACCCGGGCAGCACCTTCTCGGCCTCGGTCTTCATCTCGGCGAGCAGCCGGTGGTATTCCGCCCAGCCGTACGCGTACGCCTCGTCGAGATCCAGATCGGTGCCGTTGTACAGCCGCGACCAGCGGGCGTAGCGCTCCCGGCCGACCGGGTCCGGAGCCCCCTCGATACCGGGGGCGTACACGTCGCGCACCCAGTCCCGCAGCGCGAGCACCGAGGCCGTCGCCAGCCGGGCGGCCTCGTCCAGCTCCGCCCGCAGGGAGGCCGGGCCGGGGGCCACGAAATCCGCGAAGAACCCCTCGCCGTCGCCCTGACCGCCCCACTCCGTGAGCTGCCCGACGAACGTGGCGGTCGCGCGCGGACCGCCGTACAGCTTGCGCTCCAGGCCGAGCGCGAGCGAGGCACGGTACCCCTCGTACGCGGCGGGCACCGCGCGCAGCCGTTCCACGACCGCCGCCCAGTCCTCGTCCGTCGCGGTCGGCGTGAGGGTGAAGACCTCGGTGATGCTGTGAGCGGGCGACGACAGGTTGGAGACGGCCCGCAGGCCCTCCTCGGCCTCGTGCACGGCGAGCTGCGCCGTCAGACGCTCCCGCAGGAGCCGTCCGCAACGCCGCTCGGCATCGCTGTCCGCACCGGGACGCTGCTCGGCGGCGTCCAGCTCCCGCAGCGTCGTGCGGAGGAGGTCGGCGTTCGCGGCCTCGCCGGCCGGTGAGAAGTCGGGCAGTCGGCGCGAGCTTTCCGGCACGCCCAGAAACGTGCCCGTGATGGGGTCGAGTTCGATGAGTGCGTCGACGTAGGCGTCGGCGACCTGACGGGGCAGCGCGCTGCTCGAAGTGTCTGACATGCGGACATCCTCGTACGGCGGCGGCCTTCCCGTCATCATCGTGGGCCGTCGGACGTCCGAAAGACGATCACTCCAGCACTTCCGGACCTTGCGGGAGCTCGACCGGTGCGTCGCCTTCCGGGAACTCGCCGGTGCGTCAGTTTCCGGCAGGAGGCAGCAGCGGCCCGCACTCCCACTGCTGGAAGATCAGCCGGGTGTCCACCCGGGCCACCTCCCGGCGCGAGGTGAACTCGTCCAGGACCAGCCGCTGCAGATCCGCCGCGTCGGCCACCGCCACCTGCACCAGATAGTCGTCGGGACCGGTGAGATGGAACAGTGCGCGCGACTCCGGCAGCGACCTGATCCGGTCGACGAACGGCCCGATCAACTCCCGGCGATGCGGCCTGACCTGCACCAGGAGCAGCGCCTGGAGACCCCGGCCGAGCTTCGCCGGATCGAGGCGCAACTGGTCCCCGAGAATCACCCCGCTGCGGCGCAGCCGGGCCACCCGGTCCAGACACGTCGAAGCGGCCACGCCCACCTCGGCCGCCAACTCGCGGTAGGTGGTCCGTGCGTCGTTCTGCAGCAGCCGCAGAATCTGCAGATCCACCGGATCGAGAGCGACAGAATCGGACATGTGGCGAACGTAGCACGGCCATCGGTCACTACGAGCCGGTAGCTGTTCAGAGTGACCGGCATGGACAACGAAGTCTCGATGACGCCCCCTGCTCCCACCCCGGCCAGGGCTCTCGCCACCGAAGCCGTGCACGCCGGACGCGACGACCTCGCCTCCCTGGGCGTGCACGCCCCGCCGATCGACCTGTCCACCACCTACCCCTCCTACGACTCGCGCGGCGAGGCGATGCGGATCGACGCCTTCGCCACCACCGGCGCCCGCCCCGACGGGCCGCCCGTCTACGCCCGGCTGGACAACCCCACCACGGGCCGTTTCGAGACGGCGCTCGCCCGGCTGGAGGGGACCGACAGCGCGGTCGCCTTCGCCAGCGGGATGGCCGCGCTCACCGCTGTCCTGCTCGCCCGGGCGAGCCAGGGACTGCGCCACGTCGTCGCGGTCCGCCCGCTCTACGGCTGCAGCGACCATCTGCTCGGCGCCGGGCTGCTGGGCACCGAGGTGACGTGGACCGACCCGGCGGGCATCGCCGACGCCATCCGCCCGGACACCGGACTCGTGATGGTCGAGACGCCGGCCAACCCGACGCTGGCCGAGATCGACATCCGGGCCGTCGCCCACGCCTGCGGAACCGTGCCGCTGCTGGTCGACAACACCTTCGCCACCCCCGTCCTGCAGCGCCCCGTCGAACACGGCGCACGCATCGTCCTGCACAGCGCCACCAAGTACCTCGGCGGCCACGGGGACGTCATGGGCGGCGTCGTCGCCTGCGACGAGGAGTTCGCCGCCACCCTGCGCCAGGTGCGGTTCGCCACCGGCGGGGTGCTGCACCCGCTGGCCGGCTATCTGCTGCTGCGCGGCCTGTCCACGCTTCCGGTACGCGTACGGGCGGCCTCGACGAGCGCCGCCGAACTCGTCCGCAGGCTCACCGCCGACCCGCGGATCGCCCGGGTGCACTATCCGCGGATCGGCGGCGCGATGATCTCCTTTGAGGTGTACGGGGACCCGCACCGGGTGATCTCCGGCGTGCGGCTCATCACGCCCGCCGTCAGCCTCGGCAGCGTGGACTCGCTGATCCAGCACCCGGCCTCCATCAGCCACCGCATCGTGGAGGAGGGAGACCGGCGGGCGTCCGGCGTCGGCGACCGGCTGCTGCGGATGTCGGTCGGCCTGGAGGACGTCGAGGACCTGTGGGCGGATCTGTGCCAGGCGCTCAGCGACGGGCCCATTCCGTCGGCGCGGACGGCCGGGCGGCCCCTTCAGTCCTCAGCCGGGCGGTGATGACGAGCGTGCCCTCCTCGATCTGGTAGTCGAGGGGCAGCTCCAGCGCGCGCATCGCCGCCACCATGCCGGTGTTGCGGGACTGCGTCACCGCGTACACGCTGTCGCAGCCCGTTTCCCCGGCCAGGGCGACCAGGCGGCGGAGCAGCTCGGAGCCGATGCCCCGGCGCTGCCAGTCGTCCTCGACGAGGAGGGCTACCTCGGTCTCGTCGCCGTCCCAGAGGAGGTGGCCCATCGCCACCAGCTTGCCCGACGCCGTCTGCACCGCCAGGGTGCGGCCGAAGCGGGGGCTCAACAGGTGGTCGAGGTAGCGGTCGGCGTCCGCGACGGGACCGTGGTAGCGCAGGCCCAGGGTGTCCTGCGAGCAGCGGTCGTGCATGGCGCGGGCGGCGGCGAGATCCCCGCGGTCCGCGCGGCGCACGGTGATCTCGTTGCCCTCGGGCAGCGTGAGGACGTCCTCGCTGCGCGGCACCCGCGGGCCGAGCCGGGCGTCGAGCTCGACCAGGGCACGCGCCCGCGCGAACTCGGTCGGGGTGAACGGCAGATACGGGCGCTCGACGGAGATCACGCCGCCGGACGGGTCCCGCAGCCGCATCACCGTCTCCTCCAGCACGCCCTCGACCGGGGCGCTCTGACCGGTCGCGCGGCCCGTGACGGAGACGGCGGGCAGCGAGTGGATGGTGCACCGGCCGAGCAACTGCCGCAGGGCGAGCGGCAGCTCGGCCGCGTCGAGCGCGGTCCGGGTGGCCAGCGACAGCACCCGGGTCGGGGTGTCCACCAGATCGTGGGCGTCCGCCCGCTCGATCCAGGTGGAGGCGCCGCCCGCGGCCGCGATCTCCCGGGACAGCTCCCGCGCCGACAGCGAGGCCGGGGCACGCAGCAGGAACTCGTCCACGGTCCCCTGCGCGAGCGGGTGCGTCTGGAGGGTGAGGATGTCGACCCGGAGCCCGGCGAGGGCCATGCACAGCGCGGCCAGACTGCCCGGGGCGTCGAGCACCGTCGTCCGCATCCGCCACAGCGTGGTCCCGGTCTCCTCGGCGCCGGCGATCGGACTCGCACCGCTGCTCCCGGCCGTGTCCGCCGCCGCGCCACCGGCCCCGACCGGCGCGACGCCCGCCTGATCGGACGGGGGGGCATGACTGTGGCGTCGGGCCCACCAGGTGTGGAACGCGGCCGTGGCCACCAGTGCCACCGCCGACGCCATGAGCAGGTAGGGCCCGTCCGGCTGGTGTCCGATCAGGTTGGCGATCGCGTCGGCCACGGCCACGGCGGTGAACAGGGCGGCCAGTTCGATCAGGTCCCGCCGCCAGTGGTGGGGACGGCGGGCGCTCTTCGCGGAGGTCACATCAGTCATATCCTCACTGTGAACGAACGGTGTTGCCTGATCACGAACGCTTTGTGACTGATGGGTTACGTGTTGATCTGGTCGCCTATCGTCGTTTTCGGCCATATTCAGAGATGGCCGCCGTGCCGAGCGCGTCAGCCGCCCTTCACTGACCGACGCGGCCCGGCCGGAGCACCTTGGTGAACAGCACCGATCCGCCCTCGGCCCGCAGACGTACCGTCAGCTCCGCACTGTCGCCGTCGATCTCCACCTCGCCGAAGTACTGGGGCGACTCCATCGGCGAGACGTTGGCCCGGTCCGGGGCCCGCACGAAGACCCGGTCGGGGCCGAAGGTGCCGTCCAGCGCGTTGGCCGGGAAGCCGCCCGCCGCCAGCGGGCCCGACACGAATTCCCAGAACGGGGCGAAGTCCTTGAACGCCGCCCGCTCCGGCGCGTAGTGCTGGGCCGAGGTGTAGTGGACGTCGGCCGTCAGCCACACGGTGCCGGTGATCCTGCGGTGCTTCACGAACCGGAGCAGCTCGGCGATCTGCAGCTCCCGCCCGAGCGGGGCGCCGGGGTCACCCTGCGCCACGGCCTCGAAGTCCGTCGCACCGTCCGGGACCACCAGGCCGAGCGGCATGTCGGCGGCGATCACCTTCCACTCCGCCCGGGAGGCGGCGAGCGAGCGTTTCAGCCACCGCAACTGCTCGGCGCCGAGGATGCCCGTCGTGTCGTCGGGCTGTCGGCCGGGGGAGTTGGCGTTGCGGTACGACCGCATGTCGAGCACGAACACATCGAGCAGCGGCCCGTGGTGGACGACCCGGTACATCCGCGCAGGGCGTCCGGAACCGTGCGAGGGCGCGAGCGGGACGTACTCGTGGAAGGCACGCACGGAGCGCGCCGCGAGGATGTCCACGTTCTTCTCGGTGTAGCGGGCGTCGTCGAGGATCTGGCCGGGATACCAGTTGTTGCGCACCTCGTGGTCGTCCCACTGCACGACGGAGGGCACCTGGGCGTTGAAGCGGCGGACGTTCCGGTCGAGCAGGTTGTAGCGGAAGTTCCCCCGGTACTCGTCCAGCGTCTCGGCGACCTTCGCCTTCTCGTCGGTCATGACATTGCGCCAGATCCGGCCGTCCGGCAGCGTCACGCTCGCCTCCAGCGGGCCGTCCGCGTAGACGCTGTCCCCGCTGCACAGGAAGAAGTCCGGGTCCAGGCGGCGCATCTCCTCGTACACCCGGTAGCCGCCGATGTCCGGGTTGATGCCCCAGCCCTGCCCCGCGATATCGCCCGACCACAGGAACCGCACCCCGGACCGGCGCCGGGCCGGAGCGGTACGGAACGTCCCGTACACCGGTTCTCCGGTACGGCGCGGATCGGCCGGGTCGGCGAGCGTCACGCGGTAGTGCACCTGCTCGCCCGCCGGCAGCCCGTACAGCGGGACGGTCCCTGTGAAGTCCGTCCCGGGGCCGATCGACGGCCCCTGCCACCTCCGCACCCGCCGGAACGACTCGGTCGCCGAGGTCTCCACCAGCATCCGGGCCGGCCGGTCCGAGCGCACCCACAGCAGCGCCGACGACGCGGTGACGCTGCCCACCTGCACACCCCAGGACGCTTCGGGCCGCCCCGCGAGGTGCAGCGCGGGCGCCGCCGTAGCGGTCGCGGGCGAGAGGGCGACCGCCGCCGGGGCGATCAGCGAACCGCGCAGCACGGCACGGCGGCCGGGCGAGGGGACAAGGGGACGGTGCGGGCGGTGGGACATCGAAGCGCCTCCGGAGAAGGTCGGCGGGCGGTGCGCCGTTCGCGAGAAGATCACGGACCGGCGCCGGTCTCCGCCCATGCCTAGCGCGTTGCGGCGGCCGGAGCCCCAACCCCGGGTGAACGGTGGCCGTCACCCGGGACCGGCCGCTCACCCGGGCCGGCCGGAGCGCCACACGTCCGCCAGCGTGGCCACTCCCCGGGCGATGTCGCCGGGGGCGAGGTGGGCGTAGCCCAGGACGAGGGGCACGGTGCCGTCCTCGGAGCCGGCCGTCGTGCAGTCGCGCAGCGAACGCAGCGCGATGCCCGCCCCGGCCGCCCGCTCCAGGAAGACGTCCTCGGGGCCGTACCGCGCCGGCAGCCGGGCAATGATGTGCAGCCCCGCAGCGATACCGCTGACCGCCGTGCCGGGGAAGTGCTCGCCGAGCGCGCCCACCATCGCGTCCCGACGTTCCCGGTAGGCCCGTTGGCACCGCCGCAACTGCCGGTCGTAGCCGCCGCGCACGATGAAATCGGCCAGTACCGCCTGGTCGAGTACCGGGTTGCCCAGATCCATGGTCCGTTTGCGGGCGACGATCCGCTCGGTGAGCGCGGCGGGGGCGATCAGCCAGCCGAGCCGCAGACCGGGAGCCAGCGACTTGCTCACGGATCCGGTGTACACGACCCGCTCGGGATCCAGTCCCTGCAAGGCGCCCACCGGCGCCCGGTCGTACCGGAAGTCCCCGTCGTAGTCGTCCTCCATGATCACGGCGTCCACCTCCCGCGCCCAGCGGAGCAGCTCGCCGCGGCGGTGCGCGGAGTATCCGATTCCGGTGGGGAACTGGTGCGCGGGCGTGGTCACCACCGCGCGCACGCCGGAGCGCTCCAGGGGCGCGAGGGCGAGGCCGTCGTCGTCGAGGGGCAGCGGGACCGTGCCCAGACCGGTCGCCGCGAACAGCGACGCGTGTTCCGGGCTGCCCGGATCCTCCACCCCGACCGAGGTCACGCCCTCGTCCCGGAGGACGAAGCCGAGCAGGGTCGTCGCCTGCGCCACCCCCGAACAGACCACCAGACGCTCCGGATCGGCCACCACGCCCCGACGCCGGGCGAGCAGTCCGGCCAGCGCCTCGCGCAGTTCCGGCAGCCCGCGCGGATCGGGGTAGCCCAGCGCGCCGTGCGGCAGCCGGCCGAACACCGTCCGCTGGGCGGCACTCCACGCGCCGCGCGGGAAGAGGGACAGATCGGGGGTGCCGGGCCGGAAGTCCACCCGCGCGCCCGCCGCGCCCGGCGCACGGTCGCGTACCGGACGCTCCGCCGCGCGTACGCCCTCGCTCACCCAGGTCCCCGCACCCCGCCCGCTGCGCAGATAGCCCTCCGCGGTGAGCTGCTCGTACGCCTCCGTGACCAGCCCGCGCGACACCCCCAGATCGGCGGCGAGTTCACGGCTGGAGGGCAGCCTCGTGCCGCCGGCGAGACGGCCGGAGCGGACCGCCTCCCGCAGCGCGGACCGCAGCGCGCGCCCCCGCCCGCGCGTCGGCGCGGCAGCGGCGGGCAGCAGCAACTCCCACGCCGGAGAGAGGGAATCCGTCGTCGGGCGCCGCGGATTGGTCCCCGAAGACGTCATGGAAGTGGACCTTAAACCGGTCCGTCGCCGGCCCTAGCGTCGGCCCCATGAACGCAACCTCTCTGCGCGGGGCCCTCCTCGCGGCCCTCGCGTGCGTGCTGGTGGGGGCATCCTTCACGGCCAACAGCGTCCTCGGCGACTACCCGTACGCGGGCGGTCAGGCCCTCCGCTACGGTCTGGCCGCGCTCCTGCTGGTGCCGCTCCTGCGGCGTGACCCGGACTCCGCGACGGCCCGGCTCCGGCGTCTCGGCCGCCGCCCATGGGGGCGGATCGCGTTGCTCGCCGCCGTGGGCATGGTCGGCTTCAACCTGGCGGTCCTGGCGGCCGAACAGTCCGCGGAACCGGCTGTTCCGGGCGTCTTCGTGGGCTGTGCGCCGATCGTGGTCGGCGTGCTCGTCCCGCTGCTGGACGGCCGTCGTCCGTCCCGCGTCACGCTGTACGCGGCCGGACTCGTCGCCGTCGGCGCGTTCACCGTCCAGGGCTGGGGCCGCACCGACCTGGCCGGCATCCTGTTCTCGGTGGGCGCGCTCGCGGGTGAGGTCGGCTTCGCGGTCCTCGCCGTCTCCGTGCTGCGGCCGCTCGGTCCGAAGCTGCTCTCCGCGACGGTCTGCGCAGTGGCGGCCGTCGAGTCGGCGCTGCTCGGCCTGCTGCTGGACGGGGAGGCGTTCCTGCGGGTCCCCACGGGCGGCGAGGCGGCGGCCCTGTTGTGGCAGGCCGTCGTCGTCACCGTGATCGGATTCGTCTGCTGGTACAGCGGGATGCAGCGCATCGGAGCCGAACGCGCCACGCTCTTCTCCGGCCTGATCCCGGTCTCCGCCGCCCTGACCGCCCCCCTGGTCGGAGCCGGGACCTACGGCCTGGCGCAGGGCGCGGGAAGCCTTCTGGTCGGCGCCGGTGTGGCGTACGGCTCCGGCGTCCTCGGGCGGCGCGGGAGCGCCGGAGCGCGGCTTTCCGGCCGCACACCGGCGCCCCGACGGGCCGGCTCAGCGACTGGTGTCCAGGATGACGCGGGCCACCAGCGCCGGGTCGTCGTTCATCGGAACGTGCCCGCAGCCGGGCAGCCGCACGAGCCGGGCGTCGGGGATCACCCGCTTGGCGCGGACCCCCTGCCGGCGCAGCAGGATCCGGTCGCGGGTGCCCCAGGCGACGGTGACGGGGATGCCCTTCACGTCGTCGCCGAAGAACGCGCCCCGGCCCACCTCCAGCGTCTCGTGGAATCCGGTCGCTCCGCGCAGGGCGAACGTCTCGGCGACGACGGCCTCCGGTGAACGCCTGCCGGGCCGGGCGTAGATGGTGCTGGTGAGCGCCGCCCGGCCGGCCGCGCTGCGCGACAGGCGCTCGATCAGCGGCACCGGGAGGGCCA
Organism: Streptomyces sp. NPDC058576; assembly: GCF_042718715.1. NCBI lineage: Bacteria > Bacillati > Actinomycetota > Actinomycetes > Kitasatosporales > Streptomycetaceae > Streptomyces > Streptomyces sp. NPDC058576. The sequence continues at coordinate 256,689 of NZ_JBHXPF010000002.1, forward strand.
GCGCGCTCCGGCGCATCGTCCGCAGCGTGCCGAAGGCGTAGCGGCGTTCCGCCTCCGTCCAGAAGCCCGCCGGGGACAGCGCGGTGACCGACCGCACCCGTTCGGTGCGGCCGAGCTCCAGGGCGATCAGACCGCCCAGCGAGTTCCCGGCCACATGGGGGCGGTCCAGGCCGAGTTGGGCGCAGAAGGCGCCGAGTACCGGGCCGAAGGTCGCGAGATCGTAGGGGACTCCGTCCGGCAGCGCGGGCGAGGCGCCGAAGCCGGGCAGGTCCACGGCTATCACCTCACGCTCGGCGGCCAGGATCCGCGTCACCGGGTCCCAGGCCCTCAGATGGTGGCCGATGCCGTGCAGGAGCAGCAACGGATCGCCCGAGCCCGTCCGTTCGTACGCGACCGAGACCGGACGGGGGCCGTCGGCCGTTGCGACGGTGAAGGAGACCGTGGTGGTCATGCTGCTGCTCCCTGGCGTGGGTAGACATCTCGTCAACAACAATTACCGTCGGGTAGCCCGCAGTTCAAGGGGCCCGGCGATTCCCGCTGGACACCCTGTGGCCCGTGGGCTGGGATGGGCCGATGACCGCCGACGCCGCGACCGATCTCTTCGAAGAACACCGGCCCGTTCTCACCGGTGTCGCCTATCGCATGCTCGGCCGTGTGGCCGACGCCGAGGACGTGGTCCAGGAAGCGTGGCTGAGGTGGTCGGCGGCGGCGCGTGAGGACGTCCGGGAGCCGCGGGCCTTCCTGGTGCGGATCACCACCCGGCTGGCCATCGACCGGCTCCGGCACCTGCGGTCGCGCCGGGAGTCGTACCCGGGTTCCTGGCTGCCGGAGCCGGTGGTCACGGACTTCGGCCCCGCCGTGCCCGACACCGCGGAACGCGCCGTCCTCGCCGACTCCGTCTCGCTCGCCGTGCTGGTCGTCCTCGAATCGCTCTCACCGCTGGAGCGCGCGGTATTCGTGCTCCGGGAGGCCTTCGGGTTCCCGTACGCCGAGATCGCCACCGCCCTGGACCGCACCGAGGCGGCCGTCCGGCAGCTCGGCGGCCGGGCCAGGCGGCACGTGGAGGAGCGCAAGCCGCGCTACGACGTGGACCCGGTCGAGCGGCGCGACCTCACCGAACGCTTTCTGGCCGCCGCCTCCGGAGACGGCATCGAGCAGCTGCTCGCCCTGCTGGCCCCGGATGTCCGGCTCGTCAGCGACCACGGCGGCAGGGCGAAGGCGCCGCGGCGGATCATGGAGACCGCCGACAAGGTCGGCCGTTTCCTCTTCGCGGTGGCGCGGGAGCTGGATCCCGACGGGGAGATCCGCGTCGTGGAACTCAACGGCGGGCCTGCCGTCGTCCACCTCGTCGGCGGGAAGCCCGACGCCGTCTTTCAGATCGAAGTCGGCCAAGGTGTCATCCAATGTGCCTATTTGATTAGCAATCCGGACAAATTCTCCGGATTGCCCGTCGCGTAGCCGAGAACACCACTGGTCGCCTCGGTCCCCATGGCCTCCTGGGTTCGCCGGGGGCCTGGTCAGAGCCCCGTCATCCGCCCGGATGCCGGGGCTCCGTGTCGCGCTCGCCCCACGGCATCACGAACGTCGTGTGAACGCTCTGCGCCAAAGTCCCGTTTCGTTCCGTTACGGAATAAGGATTGGTCTTGACCAAGGGGGTAGGCCGTCCTAGGGTCTCCACTTAAGGCAGGAACCTTTAATAAATAACGTCGCGGAAAAAGACGCTGGGCGATTGCGGAGGACAGGGTGGGGACCACGCAGCTGGAATCGGTACAGGAGCCGAAGTACTGGCACCTCAAGACCGTGCTCAGTGAGGCACTCGACTCGGACTTTGCGGTGGGGGAGATCCTGCCCAACGAGCGGGACCTCGCGGCACGGTTCGGTGTCGCGCGAGCCACGCTCCGGCAGGCCCTGGAGCAGCTCGAACTGGAAGGCAGGCTGCAGCGCCGCCGCGGGGTCGGGACGACCGTCGCCCCGCCGCGCGTGGGCATCGCCGTCTCCACCGCCCAGCACGAATGGGCGGGCGGCGTCAGCGGCGAGGCCTGGCAGCCGGTCGGCAGCAGCATGGACAAGGCCCCGGCGGCGGTGGTCGCCATGCTCGGAACGGACCCGGCCGAACCGGTGCACGTGGTGCGCCGTATCCGTGACACCCAGGGGCAGGCGGTAGCGGCGGAACTCCTCTACATCCCCGCCTCCTCGGTGCCCGACCTCTCCGCCATCGAGGCCCCGTCGGGCGCCGTCCGCGCCCGGAGCGTACTGCGCGAGCTGCACCGGCTCGGCCTGCAGGGCCAGGACCGTTCCGTGGAGCTCGGCTCCGCGCGGGCGGACGACGCCAAGGAGCTGGACCGGCTCCCCGGCGCCCCCGTCCTCGTCGTCACCACCCGCTACTTCACCGCGGACGGTACGGCGGCCGTGTCCGTCGCCACCTACCGTGCGGACACCTGCCGCCTCACCTTCGGGGACTCCGGCGCGCTGGAGATCAGCCACGACGAAGAGCCGGAGCGCCAGGCTTCCTGATCGCCTCCGGCCCTCGGTCCACGCCCGCCGACCTCCCCCGAAGACTCCGGTCCCGGGGAGGTCGGCGGGCGTGCGTCGTCCCGTTCCGCTCGGGCCTGCCGCGAGGTCAGCGGCGGGCTGTCACGGCCCCCTCGACCGCGAACAGCTCCTCCTCGACGTGGTCCAGGGCGAGCCGCAGCGCCCCCGTCGCGACGGCGGCCTCTCCGAGCAGCGAGAGGGTCACCCGGGGCGGGCGCAGGCAGTAGCGGGCCAGCTCCCCGCGGAGGGGTTCCAGCACCCCGTCCAGCCCGGCGGCCCAGCCGCCGACCACGACCAGCTCCGGGTCGAGCGCCAGCACCAGCGCCGCCACGTCGTGCACCAGCCGCTGAAGGAACCGCTCGACCGCGGCCCGGGCCCCCGCATCGCCCTCCTTGGCCTTGGCGAACACCGCGGCCACCGCCTGCTCGTCCAGCGGGTCCAGCGGAGTGTCCGTCGTCGACAGCAGATGCTCCGGCGTCACCTCCCTGCCCAGCAGGTGCAGAGCGCCGATCTCCCCGGCCGCCCCGCCGAACCCGCGGTGCAGACGCCCGCCGATCAAGGACCCCGCGCCGGGACTGAGCCCCGCCAGCACGAAGACCACATCGTCGGACTCGGTGGCCGCACCCTTCCAGTGCTCGGCCACCGCGGCGGCGTTGGCGTCGTTCTCGACGAGCACGGGGCAGCGGAACGAACGGCGCAGCCGCTCCCCGAGCGCGAGGCCGGTCCAGTCCGGCAACGCGGTGCCCAGCCGCACGGTGCCGTCGGCCTCCACGATCCCGGGACTGCCCACACCGACCGCACGCAGACTGCTCCGGGCCACCCCGGTGCGGCGCAGCACGTCCGCGATGACGGCCCGGACCTGGTCGAGCCGGTCGTCCGCGCCGGCCGTCTCCGACACGGCACGGGAGCCCGCCCCGACGATCCGCCCGTCGAGCCCCGAGATGAGCGCCGAGACCCGGTGCGGACCGATCTCCACCCCGAGGAGGTGCCCCGCCTCGGCCCGGAATCGGAACCTCCGGGCAGGGCGCCCCTGACGCCGCGCCTCACTCTCGTCGGGCAGGGCCTCGACCACGAGCCCCGCTTCGAACAGCCCCTCGACGACCCCTTCGACCGTCGGCCGGGACAGCCCGGTGATCCGCGTCAGGTCCGTCAGCGTCGGCGCGCCGGCCCCCCTCAGGGCGTGCAGCACTACCGCGGAATTGATCCGCCGCAACAGCGACGGGTCCCCACCGGTCAGCCGGCCCACGGTATGTCCTCCCAGCTCGTGCGCATGTTCTGCCGGATCGTACTCGCTGGCCGGGACCCCTGCGGCCAGCCGGGGAAGCCGGTATCGAGCCGCAACCTGGGGCATCCGGGAGCGACGCATCCGCCCCCGTCACGGGCCGGGGCCGGTCGAGGGCTCAGTCGGCCGAGGCAGGGGCGGCGGGCCTGGCCGGGCGCCCGGCGGCGTCCCTCAGGCGCGCGTACTCCTCGGCCATGGTCCGCACCGTCCAGTGGGCGTTGAGGCCGCTGGGGTTGGGGAGGGCCCATACGCGGGCGCCGCCGACGGTCCGCTCCTGGGGGCCGATACGGGCCCGGGGCTCACCGAAGGCCGTCCGGTAGGCGGTGATGCCGACCACCGCGAGCCACTGTGGCGCGAGCCGTTCGACCTTCGCCGTCAGCGCGGCCCCGCCCCGACGGAACTCCTCCGCGTCCAGCTCGTCGGCCCGGGCCGTGGCCCGCGCGACCACGTTGGTGATGCCCAGTCCGAGGCCGAGCAACTCGGCCTGCTCCGACGGGCGCAGCTGCCGGGGGGTGAATCCCGAGCGGTGCAGGACCGGCCAGAACCGGTTTCCTGGGTGGGCGAAATGGTGGCCCGTCACCGCGGTCGTCAGGCTCGGGTTGATGCCGCAGAAGAGCACGCGCAGACCGCCCGCGGCCACATCGGGGACGATGCGGTCACGGGCGGCGCTCAGCTCTTCGGGGGTCATACGGTGCGCGCGGTGCCGGTCAGAGGATCGAGCCGGGCGTGTAGTTCGCGGCCTCGGGGTGCTGCTTGGTGATCTCCTCGATCCGGGCGACCAGCGATGACACCTGGTCGCCGGCGGCACCCGTGAACGAGAGCTTGTCGGCCATCAGCTCGTCCAACTGGGCCCGGTCCAGCGGGATCCGCTCGTCCGCGGCGAGCTTGTCGAGCAGCTCGTTGCGTTCGGCGCCCTGCTCCCGCATCGCGAGGGCGGAGGCGACCGCGTTCTCCTTGATCGCCTCGTGCGCCACCTCGCGGCCCACCCCGGCCCGCACCGCGCCCATCAGGACCTTGGTGGTGGCCAGGAAGGGGAGGTAACGGTCCAGCTCGCGCGCCACGACCGCGGGGAACGCGCCGAACTCGTCCAGCACCGTCAGGAAGGTCTCCAGGAGGCCGTCGAAGGCGAAGAAGGCGTCCGGGAGCGCCACCCGGCGGACCACGGAACAGGACACGTCGCCCTCGTTCCACTGGTCGCCCGCCAGCTCGCCGGTCATCGAGGCGTAGCCGCGCAGGATCACCATCAGACCGTTCACCCGCTCGCAGGAGCGCGTGTTCATCTTGTGCGGCATCGCGGACGAGCCGACCTGGCCGGGCTTGAAGCCCTCGGTCACCAGCTCGTGGCCCGCCATCAGCCGGATGGTCTTCGCCACCGAGGAGGGCGCCGCCGCGAGCTGCACCAGCGCGGTGACCACGTCGTAGTCGAGCGACCGGGGGTAGACCTGGCCGACCGAGGTGAACGCCTCGGCGAAGCCGAGATGGCCGGCGACGCGCTGCTCCAGGTCGGCGAGCTTGTCCGCGTCGCCGCCGAGCAGGTCCAGCATGTCCTGCGCCGTGCCGACCGGGCCCTTGATCCCCCGCAGCGGGTAGCGGGAGAGGAGGTCCTCCAGGCGGCCGTGGGCGACCAGCAGCTCATCGGCCGCGGTCGCGAAGCGCTTGCCCAGCGTGGTCGCCTGCGCGGCGACATTGTGCGAGCGTCCGGCGATCACCAGCTCGCGGTACTCCGCCGCGAGCTTGCCGAGCCGGGCCAGCACGGCCACTGTGCGGTCGCGCATCAGCTCCAGCGACAGGCGGATCTGCAGCTGCTCGACGTTCTCCGTCAGGTCCCGGGAGGTCATGCCCTTGTGGACCTGCTCGTGACCGGCGAGGGCGTTGAACTCCTCGATCCGGGCCTTCACGTCATGCCGGGTGATCTTCTCGCGCTCGGCGATGGAGGCCAGGTCCACCTGGTCCAGCACCCGCTCGTAGTCGCTCAGCGCCGCGTCGGGCACCTCGATCCCGAGGTCCTTCTGAGCGCGCAGCACCGCCAGCCACAGCTGACGCTCCAGCTTCACCTTCTGCTCGGGGGACCAGAGGACGGCCAGCTCCGCGGAGGCGTAGCGGCCGGCCAGGACATTGGGGATGCGAGGCTTCGCAGACACGGCGTTCACGTAAAGGGATTCTACTGGCGGTTCGTGCAGGCCAGCGCCCCGCCCCGGTTTGTGGCTTGCTACGAAGGAGCGGGGGAGGGTCCAGGGACCCGGTTCAGTCGGTCTCCGTGGTGCCCACCGCGGCGTCGGGGGAGAGCGCACGGTGCCAGCCCGTCACCGGTCCCGGATTCTCCGCATCCGCGGGCGTGATCCAGAAGGCCCGGCCCGTCGACGCGTCGAACTGGGCGCCCGAGCGTCCGTCGCCTGAGGAGCGTCCGGTGAGCCGGCGCCCGATCCAGGGGCCCAGATGCCGGCGTGCGAAGCGGATGTCCTCGGTCCGCCGGGACGTCCAGCGCGGCAGCGCGGTCGCGGGCATCGGAGTCTGCCAGTCCAGCTCCGCCGGCAGCCCCAGGGTCTGCCAGACGGCCTCGGCGACGCGCCGGTGCCCCTCCGCGGAGAGGTGCAGCCGGTCGAGGTCCCACATCCGGGGGTCGGTGAGCGAGCGCGCGGAGTAGAGGTCCACCACCGCGGCGCCGTGCTGCCCGGCCAGATCGTCGATCAGGGCGAACAGCGCCTCCACCCGCGGGCGGAACCGGTCGAAGACCGGCCCGCTGCGCCCGGGGCTGCGCATCAGGACCAGCTGCTTGCAGGAGGGCGCGAGACGCTCCACGGCCTCTTCGAGCCGCCCCCTGACCATCCCCATGTCGCACTTCGGGCGCAGCGTGTCGTTGAGCCCGCCGACCAGTGTGACCACGTCGGCCCCGAGCCCCGCCGCCGCTTCGACCTGCTCGTCCACGATCTGGCTGATGAGCTTTCCGCGTACGGCGAGATTGGCGTACCGGAAACCGGGGGAGCGCACCGCGAGGCGGGAGGCGAGGACATCGGCCCAGCCCCGGTAGGTGCCGTCGGGGAGCAGGTCCGACATGCCCTCGGTGAAGGAGTCGCCGACCGCGACGAGACTGGTGTAGGAAGCATTCAATTCCATGGCCCAAGGATCCTACCGCGCACCCCGTCGGCCCGCCCGCCGAGCGGCGGGGCGGGCCGACGGGGCGGGCGCGGGGGTCAGCGGGTTCCCGGCCGCCCGACGAGTTCGCGGAGCACGTCCTCCATCGTGACCATGCCGGCCAGCCGCCCGTCCTCGTCGAGGACGGCCGCCAGATGGGTCCGGCTGCGGCGCAGCGCGGTCAGCGCGTCGTCCAGCGGAGTCGCGGCACGGACGCGGGCGATCGGCCGCATCGCCGACACCGGGAAGGGAACGTCGCGGGGCATCGCGTCCAGGGCGTCCTTCACATGGAGGTAGCCCAGGATGCGCTGCTCGCTGTCCATCACCGGGAAGCGGGAGAACCCGGACTCGGACGAGAGCCGCTCCAGTTCCTCCGGAGTGGTGCCGACCCTGGCGTACAGCACCCGATCGACCGGCATCACCACATCCCGTACCGGCCTGCGGCCCAGCTCCAGGGCGTGGTGGAGGCGCTGCGCGGAGCGGTCGTCGACCAGTCCGGCGTCCCCGGCGTCCTGCACCATCCGGGCCAGTTCGTCGTCCGAGAACGTCGCGGAGACCTCGTCCTTCGTCTCCACCCGCAACAGCTTGAGCAGGGCGTTGGCGAACGCGTTGATCGCGAAGATCACCGGCCGCAGGGCACGGGCCATCGCGACCAGCGGCGGCCCCAGGAGCAGAGCGCTCCGGGCCGGTTCGGCCAGCGCGATGTTCTTCGGGACCATCTCGCCCAGCAGCATGTGCAGATAGGTCGCCACGCCCAGCGCGATGACGAACGACAGCGGGTGCACCAGACCGTGCGGCACCCCCACCGCGTCGAAGCCCGGCTCCAGCAGATGCGCGATGGCCGGTTCGGCGACGATGCCCAGCACCAGGGTGCAGAGCGTGATGCCGAGCTGGGCGGCGGCGAGGAGCGCGGAGACGTGTTCCAGGCCCCAGATGACACTGCGGGCCCGCCGGTTCCCGGCCTCGGCCTCCGGTTCGATCTGGCTGCGGCGCACCGAGATCAGGGCGAATTCGGCGCCCACGAAGAAGGCGTTGGCCACGAGGGTCAGCAGGCCGATGAAGAGCTGGAGAACGATCACTGTTCGACCTCCGCCCGGTCCTCGGACCCCGGCAGCGGGGCGTGCAGCAGGGCTCGGGCGGCCCGGCGTCCCGAAGCGTCCACCACGTCGATCCGCCATCCGGCCAGCTCGACGCTGTCGTCCACCGACGGGATCCGGCCGATCTCGGAGGCGATCAGCCCGGCGAGGGTCTCGTAGGGTCCGTCCGGCACTCGCAGACCGATCCTGCGCAGCTGGTCGGTGCGTGCCGCCCCGTCGGCCGACCACAGGTTCCGTCCGTCGGCGTCCTCACCGGCGGCGGCGAGATCGGGCGTCTCGTGCGGATCGTGCTCGTCGCGGACCTCGCCGACGACCTCCTCCACGATGTCCTCCAGCGTCGCGACCCCGGCGGTCCCGCCGTACTCGTCGATCACCACGGCCATGGCGAGCTTGCCGGACAGCCGGTCCAGCAGCCGGTCCACGGTGAGCGTCTCCGGTACGAGCAGGGGCTCGCGCAGCAGTTCCGAGACGCGGGTGCGGGGCCGCCGGTCGGCGGGGATCGCCAGGACGTCCTTGATGTGGGCCACGCCGACCACGGTGTCCAGGCTGCCCCGGTAGACGGGGAAGCGGGACAGACCGGTCGCCCGGGTGGCGTTGGCGACGTCCTCGGCCGTCGCCTGCAGCTCCAGCGCGGTCACCTGGACCCGTGGCGTCATCACGTTCTCCGCCGTCAGCTCCGAGAGGTTCAGGGTGCGGACGAACAGCTCGGCCGTGTCCGCCTCCAGTGCGCCCTCCTTCGCGGAGTGCCGGGCCAGCGCCACCAGTTCCTGCGGGCTGCGGGCGGAGGCCAGCTCCTCGGTCGGCTCCAGACCGAAGCGGCGCACGATCCGGTTGGCCGTGTTGTTGAGGTGGCTGATGAAGGGGCGGAACACCGCGGTGAACCCCCGTTGCGGGGTGGCCACCGCCTTGGCCACGGTCAGCGGGGAGGAGATCGCCCAGTTCTTCGGGACCAGTTCGCCGACCACCATGAGGACCACCGTGGACAGCGCCGTGCCGATGACGAGCGCCAGGGTGGACGCCGCGGCGGGAGGCAGCCCCGCCGCCTCGACGGGGCCGCGGATCAGCTTGGCGATGGACGGCTCGGAGAGCATGCCGATCACCAGGTTGGTGACGGTGATGCCGAGCTGGGCCCCCGAGAGCTGGAAGGTGAGGCTCCGGACGGCCTTCAGCGCGCTCGAAGCACCCCGGTCGCCCCGCTCGACGGCCTGTTCGAGTTCGCTGCGCTCCACCGTGGTCAGAGAGAACTCCGCCGCGACGAACGCGCCGCAGGCGACGCAGAGCAGCAGGGCGACGAGCAGCAGAAGCACTTCGATCATCGGTTCACCTCCGTCCCATGATCAGGCAGGGGCGGGGTGACCGCGCGGTGTCGGCGGAAACGGAGGGATCGGCGGTACCGGCTCCTGGGAGGCTCGCCCATGGACGGACGCTCACACCTTTCGGGAGGGGGGTGACGGAGGGGCATGTCATCGTAGGCGTCTGCCCAGCTGCGCCCCGTCCTACCGCGTCATTCCGTCAGGTGCTTCACCCAGCGGCTCCACTGCGGCTCGGGCTCGTACCCCGCCGCGCGCCAGGCCTGGTGGGCCGAGGCGTTGCGGTCGAGGACCATGGCGTCGGCGCGCCGCCCGCCCAGCGCGGTGAAGCGTTCCTCCGCCGCCGCGAGGAGGGCGCTGCCCACGCCCCGGCGCCGCTGGTCCGGGTGGACCGCGAGGCGGTAGAGATGGCAGCGCCAGCCGTCGAATCCCGCGATGACGGTGCCGACCAGCGCCCCCTCCCGCTCGGCGAGGACCAACGCCTCGGGGTCCCGTTCCACCAGGCGGGCGATCCCGTCCCCGTCGTCGCTGATGCTCGTGCCCTCCGCGGCCACCTTCCAGAAGGCGAGGACCTCGTCCAGATCGGCGGGGGTCGCGGACCGTGTCGACAGCGAGTGATCGTTCATGACGGCCATCCCATCATCCGCCGCGGCACGGAATCGAACGCATTCCACGATGCGGCCGCCCCGGGTCCCGGACGCCGTCCCCTTGCCGGTGCTAGCACGGTCGCGCTAGCTTGGGAGGGTGCCCAAGACTCAGCTGAACGTTCGAGTGGACGAGGCCACCGCCGAGGCCGCGCGGCAGCGCGCGCTGCAGAGGGGGATGAGTGTGAACCGCTACATAGAAGAACTGGTCCAGCAGGACGCCGGCGAGGTGGGACACACCTTCGTCGAGGCCGCGGCCGACTTCATGAAGCAGTACGAGACGGTGTTCGCCGAGGAGTTCGGCCCGGAGCGCGAAGGCACCCGTTGAACCTGCGGATCGACCTTTCCTGGTTGCTCATGGTCGCCGAGCACAAGACGCCCGGAGACCCGCAGGTCGTCGACTGGGGCGCGCTCGTCGCCGCTGTGGCACGGCATGACGCGGAGATCTTCGGCAGCGCCGTCTACAGCGACCCGCACGCGCGGGCGGCGGCCCTGTTGCAGCTGCTGCTGCATGTGCCCGCGCTCGAACACTCCAACGCGATGTTCGCCTCGGCCGTCGCGTACGGCTATCTCGTCGCCTCCGGGCTCAAGGTCATCACCTCGCCCGAACAGGTCCGCGACCTGGCGCTGCTGGTGAAGCAGGGCAAGGCGGACGTACGGGCCATCGCCGACGAGCTGCGGCAGTGGAGCGTGTGAGACGGTGCGAACGCCCCGGCCGCCGGCTCAGTCCTCCGTGAACGGCTTGCGGGCCACGCCCAGGACACAGGGGGACGAGGGCATCTGGAGGCCCGCCTCCGGAATGCGCAGCCTGCGGTACGTGCCCATCTCGAAGCCCGCCGCCTCGATCGCGGCCAGGGGGTCCCGGGCCGTGTGACAGCCGCCGAAGAGCAGCGGCCACAGGGTCCGGTCGGCCGCCCGCTGCGCGGTCGCCAGCGCCCGCCCCGGCGCCAGCCCGTGCTCGAAGAACCGCAGTTCGCCGCCCGGCCGCAGGACCCGCCTGATCTCGGCGAGCGCCCGGGGCAGATCCCGTACGGTGCACAGGACCAGGGACGCGACGGCGGCGTCGAACCCCTCGCTCTTGACCGGCAGCGCCTCGGCCGCCCCCGGCACCACGTCCACCGGCACCTCGGCGCGCAGGGCGGCGCGGACCGCGAGCTGCCGCAGCGAACGTTCCGGCTCCAGCGCCACGACCTCCGAGACCGCGCCGGGGTAGTGGGCGAAGTTCAGCCCGTTCCCCGCACCGACCTCGATGACCCGGCCGGAGAGCCCCGACAGCAGCTCCTCGCGGTACGCGGCGACGCCTCCCCTGAGATCGGCGGTCACGCTGAACCGTGCGTAGAAGCGGGCGAAGACCGGGTGGTGCACGGCGTCCCGGGGGAGCTTCCTGCTGCGCAGCTGCATGACGGACCTCCGTTACGGCGTGGGCGTAGGGCTCCTCGACGATTCTCCCCCGTAACGCCCCCCGATAGCCCTCCGCAGCCCGCGGAGGACCCTCGCGGAACCTCGGAGCGCAGCGCTCACGGCCGGGTCGGGGCCCAGGTCCCGCCCAGTTCCGGAGCGAGCCAGTTCGGCGCGTGCGCCGCGAAGTCCGCGCCCGGCAGCGCACCCGCGCCGGCCGGTACCGCGCCCAGCAGCGGCGCGCCGGCCGCCACCGGCAGATCCTCGATGTTGCACCGCGACGCGAGGTCCGGCTCCGCCGGCGCGCTGCCGATCACCACGCCCCGGCAGCTCAGACCCCGGCTCCGCAGCGCCTCGGCCGTCAGCGCGGTGGAGTTCAGTGTGCCCAGACCCGCGGGGGCCACCACCAGCACCGGCGCGGACAGCAGCCGGGCCGCGTCCGCGAGGGTGCCGCCCTCGTCGTCGAACCGCACGAGCAGCCCGCCCGCACCCTCCACCAGCACGAGATCGTGCTCGGTGGCCAGCTTCTCGGCCGCTTCGGCGACCTCGAACTGCCGAACCGGGGCGAGCCCGGCCCGCCGCGCGGCCGTGGCCGGGGCCAGCGGCTCCAGGAAGCGGGCCAGCTCGACCGCCGTCACATGGCTTCCCGCCAGGCGCGCGACCTCGGCCGCGTCACCCGGCTCCCCGGGGGCGAGCCCGGTCTGCGCGGGCTTGAGCACCGCGACCCGGCGGCCCCGGGCGGCGGCCGCCACCGCGGCGGTCACCACTGTCTTGCCGATCTCCGTGCCCGTACCGGACACCACCAGAATCGTCGACATGTCGCTTCAACCTTCCCGCGCCGCGGCGCACACGGCCCGGCAGATCCGGGCCACGTCCTCGTCGCCCGTGACGTACGGCGGCATCGTGTAGACGAGATCGCGGAACGGCCGCAGCCACACGCCCTCGCGTACGGCCGCCCGGGTCGCCGCCGCCATGTCCACGTCGTGGTCGAGCTGGACGACCCCGATCGCCCCCAGGACGCGTACGTCCACCACTCCCGCGAGGTCCGCGGCGGGAGCGAGCCCGGCCCGCAGGCCCGCGCCGATCCGCGCCACCTCGGCCTCCCAGTCCTGCCCGAGCAGCAGGTCCACCGAGGCCGCGGCCACCGAGGCGGCCAGCGGATTGCCCATGAACGTCGGCCCGTGCGCCAGCACCGGCACCTCGCCGCTGGAGATGCCTTCGGCCACCCGCGTGGTGCACAGCGTCGCCGCCATCGTGAGATAACCGCCGGTCAGGGCCTTGCCGACGCACATGACGTCCGGCGAGATCCCGGCGTGCCCGGCGGCGAACAGCTTGCCCGTACGCCCGAACCCGGTCGCGATCTCGTCGAGGACCAGCAGCACGTCGTGCTCGTCGCACGCCTCGCGCAGCACGCGCAGATACGCGGGGGAGTGGAACCGCATCCCCCCGGCCCCCTGCACCACCGGCTCCACGATGACCGCCGCCAACTCCTCGGCGTGCGCCGCGACCAGCTCCCGCAGATGGTTCACGTAGGCGGGGTCCGGCTCCGCTTCGAAGCCGTCCGGCGGGGCGTCGGCGAAGACCTGCCGGGGCAGGGAGCCCGACCACAGCTCGTGCATCCCGCCCTCCGGGTCGCACACGGACATCGGCTGCCAGGTGTCCCCGTGATAGCCCCCGCGCCAGGTCAGCAGCCGCCGCTTGGCCGGCCGGCCGGCCGAACGCCAGTACTGGAGGCACATCTTGACCGCGACCTCCACGGAGACGGACCCCGAGTCGGCGAGGAAGACGTGCCGGAGCGGCTCGGGGGTGATCTCCACCAGCCGGGTCGCCAGCCGGACGGCGGGCTCATGCGTGAGCCCGCCGAACATCACATGGCTCATCCGGTCCAGCTGGCCGCGCGCGGCCTCGTTGAGGACCGGGTGGTTGTAGCCGTGCACCGCCGACCACCAGGACGACATGCCGTCCACCAACTCGCGCTGCCCCTCGACGGGTTCGGCGAGCCTGAGGCGTACCCCGGAGGCCGACTCCACGATCAGCGGCTCCTGGCGGCCCGGCATCGGACCGTACGGGTGCCAGACGTGCGCGCGGTCGAGCGCCCGCAGTTCGTCGGGGGCGTACGGCTTCGGAGCGGCGGACAACGGGAGCGCGGGGGCGTACGGCTCAGGCATTGGGGGCGAGATCCGTCCCCGCACCGCGCCGGCGGACCGCCACCAGGTCCGTACGCGCCGCGCCGTTCGTCTCCGTACGCGCGACCGGGACGCTCTCCCCGCCGTCGGCGACGGCGACGGGGTCGGCCACCGGCTCCTGCTCTCCATGGCCACCGCACGGGCCGCAGCCTCCGCCGCCCCCGTGCGCACCGCAGCCGGCGGACTCCTGCGGTCCGCACGCGGCCGGCTCCGCCGACGTACCGCAACCGCCGGCGAGAGCGTCGGCCCGGTGGCGCGGCAGCGTCGTCGTGCCCGCGCCCTCCACCTCGAAACCGGCGTCCGCGATCATCTCCAGGTCGGCCTGGCCCGCCTGGCCCTCGCTGGTCAGGTAGTCGCCCAGGAAGATCGAGTTGACCAGGTGGAGCGCCAGCGGCTGCATCGAGCGCAGGTGCACCTCACGCCCTCCCGCGAGCCGCACCTCGACATCGGGGCAGACGAAGCGGACCATCGCCAGAATGCGCAGGCAGCGCTGCGGGGTGAGGTTCCACTCCTTGGCCAGCGGCGTGCCCTCGAACGGGATCAGGAAGTTCACCGGCACCGAGTCCGGGTCCAGGTCCCGCAGCGCGAACACCACGTCGACCAGGTCCTTGTCGCTCTCGCCCATCCCGGCGATCAGCCCGGAACATGCCGAGAGCCCGGCGGCCTGGGCCTGCTGCACGGTCTCCACCCGGTCCGCGTACGTGTGCGTCGTGGTGATCGCCCCGTACGTCTCCTCGGACGTGTTCAGGTTGTGGTTGTACGCGTCGGCGCCCGCCGAGCGCAGCCGGTCGGCCTGTCCGTCGGAGAGGAGGCCGAGGCAGGCGCAGACCTCGATGCCCTCGTTCTCCTCCTTGATCGCCTCGATGGTCTTCGAGACCCGGTCGACGTCCCGGTCCGTCGGGCCGCGCCCGCTCGCGACCAGGCAGACCCGCTTGGCGCCGCCCGCCACTCCGGCGGCGGCGGCCTTGGACGCCTCGTCCGGCTTCAGCCAGGTGTACTTGAGGATTCCGGCCTTCGACCCGAGCCGCTGCGAGCAGTACGAGCAGTCCTCGGGGCAGAGCCCCGATTTCAGGTTGACCAGATAGTTGAGCTTCACGCGCCGCCCGAACCACTGCCGGCGCACCTTCCCTGCGGCGGCCACCACGTCGAGCAGCTCGTCGTCGGAGGTCGCCAGTACGGCGAGCGCTTCTTCGCGGGTCGGCAGTTCGCGCCGCAGCCCCTTGTCCACCAGCGTGTTCAGCAGGTCCATGGAAGATGATCCTGGCTTACCGCACCGCCTCCAGCCAAGGAGGAACCAGACAGGAGACCCGGGCGAGGGTGTGTGTATTGCCACACCCTGACCTGCTGCGCACCCGGCTAGGGTCTGTTGGCTGCCTACAAAGAGCCCGTCCGCACAGGACTGCCCGCACCGGACCGTCCGCCCCAGACCTGCCGCGCCAGACCCTCCGCACCGGGCTGTCCGCACCGGACGTCCGCGCGGAGCCGCCCGCCGAGGCCCGCCTACCCAAGGGACCGCCCCATGTCCTTCGCCCCGTTCGACTGGATCGACGCCGAGGCCCGCGGCCGGGCCGCCGCCGGACTCGTACGCACGCTGCGTCCACGCGACGCCGAGCCGGAGCTGCTGGACCTCGCGAGCAACGACTACCTGGGCCTCACCCGGCACCCGGAGGTCACGGCCGCCTCGGCCGATGCCGCCCTTCGCTGGGGGGCGGGGGCGACGGGGTCCCGGCTGGTCACCGGCTCCACCGCCCTGCACGCCGAACTCGAACGGGAGCTGGCCGCGTTCTGCGGCTTCGAGGCGGCCCTCGTGCTCTCCTCCGGCTACGCGGCCAACCTCGCCGCCCTGACCGCGCTGTCCGGGCGCGGCTCCCTCATCGTCTCCGACGCGGGCAACCACGCCTCGATCGTGGACGGCTGCCGGCTCTCCCGCGCCGAGACCGCCGTCGTCTCCCACGCCGACCCGGACGCGGTCGCCAAGGCGCTCGGGGCCCACGACGGCCGGTCCCTCGCCGTCACCGACTCGGTCTTCTCCGTCGACGGCGACGCCGCTCCGCTCCCCGCCCTTGCCGAGGCCTGCCGTTCCGCGAACGCCGCCCTGCTCGTCGACGACGCCCACGGCCTCGGCGTCCTGGGCGACGGCGGTCGCGGCGCGCTCGCCGCCGCCGGCCTGGCGGGCCGCGACGGGATCGTGGCCACGCTCACCCTGTCCAAGTCGCTGGGCAGCCAGGGCGGAGCGGTTCTGGGGCCCGCCCGGGTCATCGACCACCTGGTCAACACGGCCCGTACGTTCATCTTCGACACCGGACTCGCCCCGGCGGCGGCCGGCGGCGCGCTCGGCGCGCTCGACGTGCTGCGCCGGGAGCCCGAACGGGCGGCCCGCGCCCGTGAGGTGGCCACCGCGCTGTTCACGCGGCTCACCGCCGCCGGGCTGCGGGCGGTCCGGCCCGACGCGGCCGTCGTCTCCGTCCGGGCGCCCTCGGCGGACGCGGCGGTGCGCTGGGCGGCCGACTGCCGCACGGCCGGGATGGCGGTGGGCTGCTTCCGCCCGCCGTCGGTACCGGACGGCATCTCCCGGCTGCGGCTCACCGCCCGCGCCGACCTGACCGAGGAGCAGCTCACGACCGCGGTGGCCACGATCGTCGCCACCGCTCCCCGGCCGGCGGACGCTCCGGTCAGCTGACCCCGCGCGGCCGCCCCGCGGGCGACGACGTGAAGGGTCGGGCAGGCCCCAGACCCGTGACGAACGTGCTCCAGGCCGCCGCCGAGAAGCGCAGCGGCGGCCGGTCCACGTCCTTCGAATCGCGTACCGCGAGCAGGGCGCCGAACAGCGCGGTCTCCACGCAGTTGTTCATCCCGGTCGAGCGGCTGCTGCGCCGCCACGACGCGGTGGACGGCGCCCCGGGCGACGGCTGTGGTGCGGAACGGTCGGACATGGTGGCCCCCTCGGGCAGTCGGACGGTCCGGCGGGACCCGGCCGGACGGCCCGGTTCCGCTAGCCGCGGCTGATCGCGGTGATGAGGTCCAGCGAGCGTTCGGGCGACAGCGCGTGCGCCTGCAACGTACGGAAGGCCGAGCTGTACGCCTCAAGGTCTTCTTTCCGTTCCAGATAGAGGCTACTCGTCAAGTGGTCAAGAACGACCACATCCAGATCAGAAGTGTTCGGAAAGGAGAAGATAACGAAAGGGCTGGTGAGTCCGACGTACCCGCCCACCGAGAACGGCAACACCTGCAACTGGACATGCAGGAGTTGGGACACCTGGATCAGGTGGTGCAGCTGATCCCGCATCACCGCCGCCCCACCCACCTCGCGATGGAGCACCGCCTCGTCCAGGACGGCGGTGAACCGCAGCGGCGGACTCGCGCGCAGCACCCGCTGGCGGGTCAGCCGGACCTCGACCAGGGAGTCGAGCCGGCCGTCCGGTAACCCGTCCAGTGAGGCTCGGGTCACGGCCCGTGCGTATCCGGCCGTCTGGAGCAGCCCCGGCACCACGGAGGTCTCCAGCGTCCGGACCGTACTGGCCTGCGACTCCAGACTGATGAAGTCGCGGTACTGCGGCGGGATCAGCCCCCGGTAGGCGTGCCACCAGCCCGAACCGCCGCCGCCCGCCGACCCCGCGAGGACTTCCAGCAGCGAACGCAACTGGGTGTCCCGCACCGCGTAGACGTCCAGCAGCCGCGAAACGTCGGCCGGCGTCACCCCGCTGGCGCCCGTCTCGATGCGGCTCACCTTCGACTGGTGCCAGCCGAGCAGCCGCGCCGCGTCCCGGCTGGTCAGGCCGGAGGCGCTGCGCAGGCTCCGCAGCTCCTCACCGAGCTTGCGCCGCCGGACGACGGGGCCGTGCAGCATGCCGGTCTCCTTCTGCTGTCGGGAAGGGCCGGTCCGTCACCGGGGCCGGCCCGCAGGGAGGTCAGTGTGCCGCCCGCCCACGCCGTACGGGTCCCGAATTCACCGCTTCGAGCGACAGATATATGCATATCTTGGCCGAACCCCGTTACAGGGAGCTGCATCGATGGCAATCTGGCGCGAAGCACAATCCTGGCCGACCGTCGGTCGGCCGGGGCGGGAAAGGGACGGCGTCGCCATGGCAGACCATCAGGAAGCAACCGTCACTCTGCCGAGCGATCCGGTCTCGGTCTCCTCGGCCCGCAGACATGTCGCCAGGACCCTGACCCAATGGGGCCTGCCCGACGACAGCGAGTTCGCCGACACCATCCGCCTGATCGTCTCGGAGCTGGCCACCAACGCCGTTCAGCACACCTTCGGCCAGTCGCCCACCTTCACCGTGGATCTGCGCCTCGAACGCGACGAGGAGCTGTATCTCGGCGTCACGGACAGTCACCCCCGCTGGCCGCAGCGACTGCCCGCCGCCGTACGGCAGGACAACGGGCGCGGCATGGTCATCATCCGGGCACTGGCCAAGGAGCGCGGCGGGCGGCTCCAGGTCACCCCGACCGCCGAGGGCGGCAAGACGGTCTGGATCGCGCTCCCGTGGGTCGTCGCCGTCCAGGGCTGATCCCGGCGGAGCACGGGGAGAGCCGGGGGCGTCAGCCCGCGGACGGCCGATTCGCCGGTGCTGCCGTGCCGCCACGGCCGAAGCCGCTGCGCAGCAGCGCGAGCAGCGTCCCGGCAGCCGCGCTCGACCGGTCGCCCCGGTGCGCGACCGAGATGGTCCTCCGGAACGACGCGGGCTCCAGTCGACGGACCGACAGCGGGGCCGCCGCCATCGAGGCGACCATCTCCGGCACCACCGCCACCCCGAGACCCGCACTGACCAGCGCGCACACCAGCGCGTACCCGGGCGATTCGCAGACCACCGCGGGCGTCGCCCCGGCCTCGGCGAGCGCGCTCTCGACCCCGTGCCGGGGCGGGTGAGTGGGCGCGCTGCTGATCAGCGGCCGCCCCGCCAGCTCGCTGACCGGCAGCCGACCGGTGCCCTCGGCGAGCCGGTGACCCGCCGAGGTGACCAGCACCAGCTCCTCGACCAGCAGGGGTTCGACGAGGACACCCACCGGCAGGGGGCCCGCCGTCGCCGGTTCATAGGCATGCGTCAGAGCGAGGTCCACCTCGCCCGCGACCACGGCGGCGACCCCGCCGGGCGGTTCGTACTCGGCGACGGTCAGCTCGACCTCCGGATGAGCCCGCCGGAACGCGCTGAGGACCGGGGGCAGCAGATGGATCCCGGCCGTCGTGAACGTCCCCACCCGCAGCCTGCCGCCCGAGAGCCCGGCCAGTTGCGCCAGCTCGTGCCGCGCCTGGTCCAGCTCGTCCAGCACCCGCCGGGCCCGGCCCGCCAGCAGTTCGCCCGCCGCCGTCAACCGCGCACCGCGATGGTGGCGCACCAGCAGCGCCGCCCCGGCCTCCCGCTCCAGCTTGGCCAGCTGCTGGGAGAGCGCGGGCGCGGTGTAGCCCAGGCGGGCGGCGGCCCGGGTGATCGATCCGGCCTCCGCGACCGCCACGAGTGCCGCGAGCCGTGTCGGGTCGTACATGAAAGCGTTCCTTTAGGTAGACCCAGAAGATTGCAAGTACACGCTAAAGGCTCCGCCGGTCCAAGGTGGACCTCATGGACGCACAACTGATCGCCTTCACGGGGGTCGCCGCCGGTATGGTCGCGCTGCCCGGCGCCGACTTCACCGTCGTCGTACGCAACGCCCTGGCCTCACGCGCCGCCGGCCTGGCCACCGCGCTCGGCGTCGCCGGGGGGCTGCTGGTGCACACCGCACTCGCGGTCGCCGGACTCGCCGCGGTGCTCGTGACGATGCCCGTGCTCTTCCGCACCGTCCAGCTGCTCGGCGGCGCGTACGTGCTCTACCTCGGGATCAGCACGCTGTACGCGATCCGGCGTCGCGGAGCGGCGGACGGCGACGGAACTCCCGAGGACGCGCCGGGGCGGCCCGTGCCCGGCGAGTTCGGACGCGCGGTGCGCCAGGGGTTCCTGACCAACGCGCTGAACCCCAAGGCCCCGGTCCTCTTCCTCAGTCTGCTGCCGCAGTTCGTGCCCGACGGCCAGCCGCCCCTGCCCCGGACCCTGTTGCTCGCGGCCCTCGTGGTGGTGCTGGCGCTGATCTGGTTCCCGGCCGTGGCCCTGCTCGTGGACCGGCTGGGCCGGTGGCTGCGCCGACCGCGTACCGCCCGCGCGATCGAGGGCGGCAGCGGTGTGGCGCTCACCGGTCTGGGACTCGCCCTGGTCACCGGCCCGCTGCTGCGCTGAGGACGTCGCGGGCGCCCTCAGCGGCCGCCCGTGACTCCCGCACGGAAAGAGCGTCCGGCCGGAGGTCAGCGGACCCTTCCGTACCAGACGCTCTTGGACCAGATTTTCGCCAGTCGCACCACGTCCCCCGATTTGGGGGAGTGCCAGATCTTCCCGGCCCCGGCGTAGATGCCCACGTGGTAGACGCTGCGCCCGGAATGGAAGAAGACGAGGTCGCCGCGTTTGCGCTGCGACTTCGCGATATGGCGGGTCTTGTTGTACTGCTGCTGTGCGGTGCGGGGAAGCTTCTTGCCGGCCTTCTTGAACGAGTAGACCGTCAGGCCCGAACAGTCGAAACGGCTGGGGCCGGCCGCTCCGTATTTGTAGGGAGCACCCTTCTTCGACGCGGCGACCTTCAGGGCCTTCGTCGAGTGAGCGGCGGCCTCGGCGTCGCTCACCATGCCGGGCGCCAGCATCGTGGACGTCACGGCCAGGGTGAGCACCGAGGCCGTACCGACCCGGGCGAACAGAGACGGGACATGAACCTGCGCAGACATGCGCAACCCTTCGTCAGCCGCCTGTGAAGGATGACCTGTCGGGTTCGGGCTGGCGAAGTTGCCCGGCCGCTTGACGCGGCTTCACCCCGAGGGCTTCCCGGTCTCCCGGTCGGCCCGTTGTGCTCGGGTCCTCCACTCCTGCCGATCCACTTCTGTCGACCAGTCATCCGGGCGGCGGCAGGACTCGGCGTCCGCCCGGACCGCCCCGCCGCGGTGGCGGGGGCTGTTCGTCCCAGGGATCTTGACGCACTCCGTGCCGGATTTCCGAGCTGAAACGGTGGTTTGTGAGTCTCCTCACCACTGATCCATTCAGGTGGACAGGCCCGATTCGCGCTCGCCGACGAGCCGGGCGCACACCCTCGTACCAGCGACGAAAGGGCGCATTTCGAGTACGGGCCGGGCGTCGAACGCAAGTTGAGCAGTCGCTCGCGCGGGTGATCTCCTACGCCGAACGAGCGAGGCAAATCGATCGCGGGACCGGGCGTGTCGTGCGGCGGGCGACCGGTCCGCCCCCGTTTGATGTCCTCCCCGCTCCAACAAGGCGCCCGCCCCGACCCCGTGAGGCCGTTCTGCCCGCTCCAACGGGGCGCTCGCCCCAGCCCCGTGAGGCGCTTCCGGCCGTCTCCGTATCGTGCTTCCGGGTGCGGAGCGGGTCAGTTCACCGTCGGCGGCATCGCGACCCGGCCCGCCCGGCGCTCCCCGTCCAGGACGCGCAGGGCCCGCGCCAGGGTGGCCGCGTGGAGCCGCGACTCGCCCCGCTCGTGCATCAGGGCCAGGGCGTCGCGCAGGGCCGCCGCGCCGGAGGCGAGGGCCTGGGCGGCTCGCAGCGCGCTGTAGGTGTCGCCGCCGTGGGCCGGGTTGATCCGGCCCACCTGGTCGAGCACGGCCAGATAGCAGTCGACGAACTCGCCCTCGGCGCGGGTCAGCGCGGGCAGGGGCGGGAACTCGGGTGGCTCCATCGGCGTTTCCCCTCGCGTCGTACGGCGGCCGGGAGAGTCAGCGGTTCTCCACGACGTGGTCGACCAGCCCGTAGGCGAGGGCGGCCTTCGCGTCGAGGATGGTGTCGCGCTCGATGTCGGCGGTGACCTGCTCCGCGGTCCGGCCCGTGTGCCGGACCAGCATGGCCGCGAACATCTCGCGGGTGCGCACCAGTTCGCGCGCGTGGATCTCCAGGTCGGACGGCTGGCCCCGCATCGGCTCCTCCAGCGCGGGCTGCTGAATGACTACCCGCGCGCCGGGCAGTGCATGTCGACGCCCCTTTGCCCCGGCCGCCAGCAGGGCCGCCGCGTAGGAGCCCGCCTGCCCCAGGCAGAAGGTCTCCACCTCGCAGGTCAGGAACCGCATCGTGTCGTAGACCGCGGCCATCGCCTGGAAGGTGCCGCCGGGTGAGTTGATGTAGAGCGACAGGGGCCGGTCCGGATCGGCGTGCTCCAGGTACATCAGCTGGGCGATGAGGTCGCTCGCCGCGGTGTCGTCGATCGGGCTACCGAGGAAGACGATCCGCTCGGACAGCAGCTTGGAGTACGGGTCCAGCGTCCTGGTTCCGGTCGCGGTGCGCTCGGTGAACTCGGGCAGGACGTAGCGGGCGGCGGGGCGGATCATGGCGTGCCTCTCTCCTGGAACTGACCATCCGTCTGTCCGTCCGTCCCTGCGTAAAAAATGTACAGGACGTACAGAAGGTTATGATGGGGACTATGGCCTACGAGATTCCGGTGACGCAAGCACGGGCGGAGCTAGCCGAACTGATCAACCGCGTCGTCTACGGCGGTGAACGCGTCGTGGTGACACGGCACGGCAAGCCGCTCATCGCACTGGTCTCCGCCGCTGACCTGCAACGACTTGAAGCGGAGGAGACTGCCGCCGAGGAGCAGGTGATCAGTTCGGTCTCCTCGATCGGCTCCGCGCCCTCCGCTCAGGGCGAACGGCGCAGGTTCGGCATCGCCGCCGAGCACCGCCCCTACGACGGCGAGGGCCCGGAGGCCTGACGCCCCGACCGGCCCGCGACAGCGCAGAGCCGGGCGCCCCTCCCGGAAGAGGGGCGCCCGGCTCGGCCCGTACGTCACGGGGCGCCCGGCTCGGCTCGTGCGCCTGCGGGCTCAGCCGGTCAGGGTCGGCTCCCGGGCGGGCTCGCTCGGCTCGGTCGGCTCGGGAGCCGGCGCCGGTGCGCGGCGGGCGAGCAGCACCGCCGCCAGTCCGAGCGCCGACCACAGCGAGAGCGTCAGTACGGCCCCGCCCGCCGCGCTCCCGTCGAAGAAGGCGACCGAGCGGAGCAGGGAACCGCCCGCGCCCGGCGGGAGCCACTGGCCGATCGCCCCGACGGGCTCGGGCAGCAGCTGCGGGGCGCTGGTGACCCCGGAGAAGGAATTGCCCAGCAGGACCATCAGCAGCGCGCCGAGTCCGATGCCGCGCGAACCGAACAGGGCGGCGAGCCCCGCCACCGCCGAACCGATGGCCAGCACGGTGAGCGCGAGCACGCCCGCCTCCGTCCACCAGTCGCCCGTGACCACGCCGAGCCAGCTGTGCGCCACGGCCGTGGCGGCGAGCCCCACCAGCACGGCCGACCCGATGAGGGTCAACGCGGCCCGCGCCCCGCGCAGCCCCATGAGGGTGACGACGGCTCCGGCCGCCATTCCCGCCAGGGCCAGCGGCAGGACGCTCGCGCCGAGCGCGCTGCCGCGAGGGTCCCCGGGCGGCGCGGCCACCACGTCGGTGACCTCGACCGGGGTGCCCTTCGGAACGGACGCGGTCACGGCCTCACGCAGTAGCTGGGAGACGACGGGGCTCGCCGCCGATGCGGTGAGCAGGCGCGGCCCCTGCGGAGTGGCGACGACCGATCCGTATACGACCCGGTCCTCGATCGCGGTGCGGGCGGAGGCCTCGTCGTCGTAGCGGTGCACCTCGAAGGCGCCACCGCGCTGCTCGAACCGCTGCTCCAGCTGCTCGGCGGCCGGCCCCGCGCCCGCCACTCCGACCGGGAGGTCGCGCGGCGCGATCCGGGCGGCGGGCCAGGCGAAGGCCCAGAGGGCGAGGGTCACCATCAGGGGGACCAGCAGGATCACCGCCACCGCGCGGCGGTTGGGTGCGGTGGACATGGGGGGGCCTCGATTCGTGGGGCGAGGGCCGCGCAGGGGGGCGGCCAAAGAGAAGGATCGTTCGTTTTACGGCGTGGTCCCACTGTCGGCACGCCGCGCCCGATTGTCAAGAAGGAACGTTCGTTTTAGATTGAGGTCATGGCTCGTGTATCCCAGGAACACCTCGACGCCCGCCGCCGTCAGATCCTCGACGGTGCGGCGCGCTGCTTCGCCCGCAACGGATTTCACGGCACGTCCATGCAGGACGTCCTCAAGGAGGTGGGCCTGTCCGCCGGAGCGGTCTACCGCTACTTCCCCGGCAAGGAGGACATCATCGCGGCCATCACCGAGGAGACCTTCGGCGTCATTCGCGGCGCCTTCGAGGAGGCCTCCCGCATGACACCGCCGCCCACCCCGGACGCGCTGCTCGGCCGGGTGCTCGGCGGGGTGCTCGCGGGGCAGGTACACGGGCTGGAGCGCCGTACCTTCGCCGCGCTCGTGGTCCAGCTCTGGTCCGAGACCCTGCGCGACGAGCGGCTCGCCGCACTCCTCGACGACGGTTACGCCACCATGCGCGTCGCCTGGGCGAAGCTCGTCGAGGCCTACCGCTCCGCCGGGATCCTGAGGAGCGACGTGCCCGGCGACGACGTGGCGCGCACGATGATCGCGACGGCGCAGGGTTTCATCGTGCAGGAGGCGCTCTTCGGGGACGTACGCCCCGAGGTCCTGGAGAACGGGTTGTGCGGTCTGATGTCCATCACCCCGCAAAAGATCAGTTAACGCAACGGAAAAACTTCCGCCCTAACGTGCAATGCCTGGTCGCGAGACCGCGATCCGCGTTCAACGAGTTGTTGAACGGGGATAGGGTCCCGCTGCGTCCGGACCCGGAGCCGGACGGAAGAGGATGAGGTGGAAGCGTGCAACTGACCCCGCACGAGCAGGAACGTCTGCTCATCCATGTGGCCGCCGATGTGGCCGAGAAGCGCCGGGCACGCGGGCTGCGGCTCAATCACCCCGAGGCCGTCGCCCTGATCACCGCCCATCTGCTCGAAGGCGCCCGGGACGGCCGTACCGTCGCCGAACTCATGGCGTCGGGGCGGAAGGTGCTCACCCGGGACGACGTCATGGAGGGCATCCCCGAGATGCTCCACGACGTCCAGGTCGAGGCCACCTTCCCCGACGGCACGAAGCTCGTCACCGTCCACGACCCGATCGTCTGACGGGGGCGCGCCGATGATTCCCGGAGAGATCCTGTACGGGGACGGGGACATCCCCCTCAACGAGGGACGGGCGGTCACCCGCCTCACCGTCCTCAACGCCGCCGACCGCCCCGTCCAGGTCGGCTCCCACTACCACTTCGCCGAGGCCAACCCCGGGCTGCGCTTCGACCGCGCCGCCGCCCACGGCCTGCGGTTGAACATCGCCGCCGGTACGGCGGTCCGCTTCGAGCCCGGCATCCCCGCCGACGTCGAACTCGTCCCCCTCGCCGGCCGCCGCGTCGTCCCCGGCCTGCGCGGCGAAACCGGAGGTGCCCTCGATGCCTGACCTCAAACGAGCCGTGTACGCCGACCTGTTCGGGCCCACGACCGGTGACCGGATCCGGCTCGCCGACACCGATCTGCTCGTCGAGATCGAGGAGGACCGCTCCGGTGGCCCCGGACACGCGGGCGACGAGGCGGTGTTCGGCGGCGGCAAGGTGATCCGGGAGTCCATGGGCCAGGCCCGCACCACCCGGGCCGAGGGCGCGCCCGACACCGTCATCACCGGGGCCGTCGTGATCGACCACTGGGGCATCGTCAAGGCCGACATCGGCATCCGGGACGGCCGGATCACCGGCATCGGCAAGGCCGGGAACCCGGACACCATGGACGGCGTCCACCCCGACCTGGTGATCGGGCCGGAGACCGAGGTCATCGTGGGCAACGGGAAACTGCTCACGGCCGGAGCGGTCGACGCCCACGTCCACTTCATCTCGCCCACCCTCGTCGACCAGGCGCTCTCCAGCGGCATCACCACCCTCGTCGGCGGCGGCACCGGCCCTGCCGAGGGCACCAAGGCCACCACCGTCACCCCGGGCCCCTGGCACCTCGCCCGGATGTTCGAGGCGCTGGAGACCTTCCCCGTCAACATCGGCCTGCTCGGCAAGGGCAACACGATGTCGCAGGACGCCATGCACTCCCAACTGCGCGGCGGAGCACTGGGCTTCAAGATCCACGAGGACTGGGGCGCAACCCCCGCCGTCATCGACGCCTGCCTCACCGTCTGCGAGCAGACCGGCGCGCAGCTCGCCATCCACACGGACACCCTCAACGAGGCCGGGTTCGTCGCCGACACCCTCGCCGCCATCGCCGGCCGGACGATCCACGCGTACCACACCGAGGGAGCGGGCGGCGGGCACGCGCCCGACATCATCAGCGTGGTCTCCGAGCCGTACGTCCTGCCCAGCTCGACCAACCCCACCCGGCCGCACACCGTCAACACCATCGAGGAACACCTCGACATGCTGATGGTCTGCCACCACCTCAACCCCGCCGTCCCCGAGGACCTGGCGTTCGCGGAGTCCCGGATCCGGCCCTCCACCATCGCGGCCGAGGACATCCTGCACGATCTCGGGGCCATCTCGATCATCTCCTCCGACTCCCAGGCCATGGGGCGCATCGGCGAGGTGATCCTGCGGACCTGGCAGACCGCCCACGTGATGAAGAAGCGGCGCGGGGCCCTGCCCGGGGACGGCCGGGCCGACAACCACCGGGTCCGTCGCTATGTCGCCAAATACACCATCAACCCGGCGGTGGCGCAGGGCATGGACGGCGAGATCGGTTCGGTGGAGAGCGGCAAGCTCGCCGACCTCGTGCTCTGGGACCCGGCGTTCTTCGGCGTCAAGCCGCAGACCGTCATCAAGGGCGGCCAGATCGCGTACGCGCAGATGGGCGACGCCAACGCCTCCATCCCGACGCCCCAGCCGGTGATGCCCCGCCCGATGTTCGGCGCGCTGGGACGGGCGGCCGCCCACGGCTCGTTCAACTTCGTCTCCGCCGCCGCGATCGAGGACGGGCTGCCCGAACGGCTCGCCCTGGACAAGCGGTTCGTGCCGATCACCAGCACCCGGGGGGTCACCAAGGCGGACATGCGGGAGAACGACGCCGTGCCACAGGTCCAGGTCGACCCCGACAGCTTCGCCGTCACCATCGACGGCGACCCGGTCGAGCCGGCCCCGGCGGCGGAACTGCCGATGGCCCAGCGCTACTTCCTCTTCTGAGGGCCGGTCGCAGCCATGTCACGCGCAGCTCTCCTCGTCCTCGCCGACGGCCGGTTCCCCGCCGGCGGCCACGCCCACTCCGGTGGCGCCGAACCGGCCGTCGCCGAAGGGCGGATCCGGGACGCCGAATCCCTCGCCGCCTTCTGCCGGGGCCGCCTGCACACCGCGGGCCTCACCGCCGCCGCCCTCGCCGCGGCGGCGGCCCACGGCCTGGACCCGCTCGTCCTCGACGAGGCCGCCGACGCCCGTACGCCCTCGCCGGCCCTGCGCGCCACCGCCCGCAAGCTGGGCCGGCAGATGATGCGGGCCGCCCGCGCCACCTGGCCGAGCCCCGAACTGGAGGCGCTCGCCCGGGCCCGGCCACGCGGCGCCCACCAGCCCGTCGTCCTCGGGCTCACCGCGCGGTCGGCGGGCCTCGCCCCCGAGGACGCCGCGCACTGCGTCGCCTACGAGACCGTCAGCGGCCCCGCCACCGCCGTCGTCCGCCTCCTGTCCCTCGACCCCTTCCACGCCACCGCCGTACTCGCCCGGCTCGCCCCCGAGCTGGACCGGGTCGCCGAACAGGCCGCCGAGGCCGCCCGGCAGGGCATCGACGCCCTGCCCGCCGCCTCGGCCCCGCTCCTCGACATCACCGCCGAGGCGCACGCCGCCTGGCCCGTCCGCCTCTTCGCCTCGTAACCGCACCCGCCCGCGCTCGCGGGCCCCTTCCGATCCGCACACCCACAGGAGCCCTCATGCACCTCGGTCACACCCACGACGGCCCCGCCGCCGTCAGCGCCGACGCCACCCGCCCCGACGGGACCCGGCGCGCCCTGCGCATCGGCCTCGGCGGTCCCGTCGGCTCCGGCAAGACGGCCACCGTCGCCGCCCTCTGCCGGGAACTGCGCGACCGGCTCTCCATCGCCGTCGTCACCAACGACATCTACACCCGCGAGGACGCCGACTTCCTCCTGAACAACGCCGTCCTGCCGCCCGAGCGCATCCAGGCCGTCGAGACCGGCGCCTGCCCGCACACCGCGATCCGCGACGACATCTCCGCCAACCTCGAAGCGGTCGAGGACCTGGAGGACGCGGTCGGGCCGCTCGACCTGATCCTCGTCGAGTCCGGCGGCGACAACCTCACCGCCACGTTCTCCAAGGGCCTGGTCGACGCGCAGATCTTCGTCATCGACGTCGCGGGCGGCGACGACATCCCGCGCAAGGGCGGACCCGGGGTCACCACCGCCGACCTCCTCGTCATCAACAAGACCGACCTCGCCCCCTACGTCGGCTCCGACCTGGAGCGGATGGCCCTGGACGCCAAGAAGCAGCGCGGCGGACTCCCCGTCGCCTTCACCTCGCTGACCTCGGCCGAGGGCGTCGGACCGGTCGCCGACTGGGTGCGCGCACAGCTCGCCGCCTGGACCGCGTGAGCGTCCGCGCGCGGGCCCGGCTCCGCGCCGAGCCCGACGGGCGGGGCGGCACCGCCCTGCCCGTCCTGGAGAGCGACGGCCCGCTCGCCCTGCGCCGCACCCGGTCCGCACATGCCGCGTACGCCCGGGTCACCGTCGTCGGCGCGATGAGCGCACCGCTGAACGGCGACCGCCTCGCCATCGAGGCCGAGGTCGCCGAGGGCGCACGCCTCACGGTCGACGCGGCGGCGGCCACCGTCGCCCTCCCGGGCCCCCGGGAGGACACCGGCCCGTCCACGTACACCGTGGACCTGAGCGTGGGGGAGGGGGCCGTCCTGCACTGGCTGCCCGAACAGCTGGTCTCCGCCCACGGCAGCGACCTGCACCAGAGCACCCGGGTCCAACTCGGCGCCACCGCCCGCCTCCTGCTGCGCGAGGAGCAGATCCTCGGCCGGCACGGCGAGGCCACCGGCGCGCTCACCACCCGCCTCACCGTCCACCGCGCGGGCCGCCCGCTCCTGGACCAGCAGCTGGCCTACGGCCCCGCCGCCCCCGAGGGCTGGGACGGCCCCGCCGTCCTCGCCGGCCACCGGGCCGTCGGTCAACTGCTGCTCGCCGACCCGTCCTTCGAGGACGCCCCGCTCCCGGCCCGCCTCCTCGGTCCCACCGCCGCCCTCACCCCGCTGGCCGGCCCCGCCGTCCTCGTCACTGCCGTGGCCGCCGACGCCCGCCTGCTGCGCGGGATCCTGGACGGTGCGACGAGCGAGCTGCTGGGCGGACTCGGGGAAGGCTCCGGCGGCTGAGTCCGCTCAGCGAACTTCCTTCACCGGTTATGGGTTCGGTAAAGAAACACGTGTACGCCCTGGCCCCGGGCGCCCCGCAGACGAAAGGATCCCCGCGACGTACCGATGACCACGCCGCCCTCGGCGGCGGATCGGATGAAGGGGGAGATTCACGTGAGACGCACAACGATGCTCGGCTCGGCCGGGGCTCTCGTCGCGGGCACGCTCATAGCGGGGGCGATGGCCGCACCCGCCGCCGGTGCCGACGGCCGCCACCACGGCCGGGGCGACGCGGAGGCGCGTGGGGTCGCCGTCGCGGCGCACCGGGCCGCGAAGACCGGGATCGACTGGAAGGACTGCCCGGAGGACTGGGGCCTGACCGCCCCCATCCAGTGCGGCTGGGTGACCGTGCCGCTCGACTACGCCAAGCCGTACGGCAAGAAGATCGAGCTGGCCGTGGACCGGCACGTCAGCACCGGGACGAAGGACGAGCGGCAGGGCGCCCTGCTCTACAACCCGGGCGGCCCCGGCGGTTCGGGACTGCGCTTCCCCACCCGGATCACCGGCAAGAACCCGCTCTGGACGAAGACCGCGAAGGCGTACGACTTCGTCGGCTTCGACCCGCGCGGCGTCGGCCACTCCGCCCCGATCTCCTGTGTCGACCCGCAGGAGTTCGTCAAGGCCCCCAAGGCCGACCCGGTCCCCGACAGCGAGGCCGACAAACGTGCCCAGCGCAAGCTGGCCCGCGAGTACGCCGAGGGGTGCGGCGAGCGCAGCGGCGCGATGCTCCCGCACATGACGACGCCCAACACGGCACGCGACCTGGACGTCATCCGGGCCGCACTCGGGGAGAAGAAGCTCAACTTCATCGGTGTCTCCTACGGCACCTACCTGGGCGCCGTCTACGGCACGCTCTTCCCGACGCACGTCCGGCGCATGGTCGTCGACAGCGTGGTCGACCCCTCGCGGAAGAACATCTGGTACCGGGCGAACCTGAACCAGGACATCGCCTTCCAGACCCGCTGGGACGACTGGAAGGCATGGGTCGCGCGGCACGACTCCGTCTACGGCATCGGCGACACCCCGCAGAAGGTCGAGAAGGCCTGGCTGAAGCTGCGGGCCGCCGCGAAGAAGAAGCCCATCGGCGGCGTGGTCGGACCCGCCGAGCTGATCTCCTTCTTCCAGGGCGCGCCGTACTACGACTCCGCCTGGGCCCCCACCGCCAAGACCTGGAGCGCCTACCGCTCCGGCGACACCCAGGCGCTGATCGACGCCGCCGCGCCCGACATGAGCGACCTCGCGGGCAACGCCGCCTCCGAGAACGGCAACGCGGTCTACAGCGCCGTCGAGTGCGCCGACGCCCAGTGGCCCACCGACTGGCGCACCTGGGACCGGGACAACAGCCGGCTGCACGAGAAGTACCCGTTCATGACGTGGGCCAACGCCTGGATGAACCTGCCCTGCGCCACCTGGCCGGCCAAGCAGCGCACCCCGCTGGACGTGAAGACCCGCAAGGGCCTGCCGCCGGTCCTCATCGTGCAGTCCGCCCGCGACGCCGCCACCCCGTACGCGGGCGCGGTCGAGCTGCACAAGCGGTTCAAGGGCTCCCGGCTCATCACCGAGAAGGACGCCGGATCCCACGGTGTCACCGGGCTGGTCAACCCCTGCGTCAACGAGCGGGTGGACACCTACCTGCTCACCGGCAAGACCGACCGGCACGACGTGACGTGCACCCCGCACGCCACGCCGAAGCCGTAGGTCTCCCAGGAGGCGTACGACCGGGGCCCGTTCAGCGGCGGCCCCGGTCGTACGCCGCCAGCCAGGCGTCCTCGGCCGCATAGTCGAAGAGGCCCTCGCCGTAGCCCTTGAGCATCTTCGGGAACGCCTCCCGCCAGTCCCGCCCCGCCAGCTCCCCGGCCAGCCACGCGACCGTCGCCGGCAGCGACTCCGCGTACCCCGTCACCGGCCGGTAGCCGAGCTCTTCCTCGGCGGCGGTCATGTCGTAGACCACGGGATGGGCGCCGCTCCACGGCGTCTCCCCGACAGGGCCCTGCGGGGGAGCGCCGTCGACCAGCACCGTCTCCGTCTCCACGCCCAGCACAGCGTCGACAGCCCTCCCGATCTCCGCGACCGTGGGCGCCTGCGGATCCGCCGCGTTCAGCACCCGGGACGCGGGCTTCCGGGCCGCCAGCCGGATCAGCTCCGCCGCGTTGGACACATGGACCGGATGGAAGCGGCTCCGTCCGCCGTACGCGAGCACCCGTCGCCGCCGCCCGTCCAGCAGCCGCTTCACGAAGTACAGCTCGCGCGGTGTGCGGCAGTACGGGCCGTGGACCGCGCCCGCGCGCAGCAGCGTCACCGGCAGCGCGTCGCCCGCCGCCAGCAGATCGCGCTCCAGCCGCACCTTCCGGGTCCCGTACGTCGTGTCTCCCGGCTCCACCGTGCGCTGCGTCTCCGGCACCGGCACGGGGTATCGGGGGAAGCCGTCGGGCCGGTCCTGGGTGTCGAAGCTGCGGCCCCGCTCGTCCTCGTACACCGCACCGCTGGAGATCACGACCGCCGAGCCGACGCGGCCGGCCAGCCCCGTCACCTGCCGGGCGTGCGCGCCGTCGAACGCCACCATGTCGACCAGCACGTCAACGCCGTCGCCCAGCGCCCTCTCCAGCGCCCCCTCCTCGTCCCGGTCGAGCGCCACCGCCCGGACCCCGGCGTCCCACCCCGCGTCCCGGCCGCCGCCGCGCGAGGCCGCGGTGACCTCCCAGCCGTCGGCGGCCAGCGCGCGGACCGCGGCCCGCCCGATCTGGCCCGTCGCTCCCAGCACCCATGCGTGTCCGTTGCTCATGAACCCGACGCTAGGGGAGCCGGCCCGCCGGGACGAGGCCGCTCTGCCGGTGGCGTATTCGCGCTCAGCGTCGCAGCTTGGGGAACTTCCTCGGCGGGGCGGCCTCCTGCTCGGCCGCCTTCACCTTGGCCGCGTACTCGTCGACGTACTCCTGGCCGGAGAGTTCGAGGATCGCGTACATGATCTCGTCCGTCACGGCCCGGATCGCGGCCTTCTGGTTCTCCATGCCCGCGTAGCGGGAGAAGTCCAGCGGTTCGCCGAACCGGATGGCCACCCGCTTGATCTTCGGTACGACCTGGCCGGGCGGCTGGATCTCGAAGGTGCCGACCATGGCGCAGGGGACCACCGGCACCTGCGCGGTGATCGCCATCACCGCGACTCCGACCTTGCCCTTGTAGAGCCGGCCGTCGTGCGAGCGGGTGCCCTCCGGATAGATCCCCAGCAGCTCGCCCTTGCTCAGCACCCCGAGCCCCTCGCGGATGGCCGCCTGCCCGGCGTCCTTGCCGGACCGGTCCACCGGGATCTGCCCGGCGCTTCGGAAGAAGGCGGCCGTGAGCCGGCCCTTGATCCCCGGGCCGGTGAAGTACTCGGCCTTCGCCAGGAAGGTGATGCGGCGCTTGATGATGGCCGGCATCAGGAAATGGTCGGAGAAGGAGAGGTGATTGCCCGCGACGATCGCCGCGCCGTCCTCGGGAATGTTCTCCAGGCCCTCGATCCGGGGCCGGAACAGAAGCCGCAGCACGGGCCCCAGAACGACATACTTCAGGACGTAATAAAACACCTTGCGGGTGCACCTCGCTCTGCCGGGCCGACTCAGGACTGCGTACTTACCAGGTCATGGTGGTGCCGGGGCCCTGCGCACAG